>NZ_JBSFXE010000034.1:0-80797 GCF_053595195.1 Kitasatospora sp. NPDC002522 | reverse complement strand
GCACGAGAGGTCTACCGCGCGCTCACCAGCACAGCAGCCGCACGAATCACTCGAAACGACCTCGCGCCTGCCGCTTGACGTCTATAGGAGCATCGGCCGGCCCCGCCAGGGCGGACTCACGCGAACGCCTGGTGGCAGGAAACGTCGGGTCCGCGTCATTGCTGCCATCCGCGGGCCCTGGGAGCCTGGCGGCATGGAACAGCGCAGTGTGCTGATCGTCCTGTTCGAGGACGTGCAGAGTCTGGACGTGACGGGCCAGTTGGAGGTCTTCACGCTGGCGGGCGGCTACCGGGTCACCACCGCGTCGCTCGGCGGCGGGCCGGTGCGGACCGGCAGCGGGCTCGGGCTGCTGCCGGACGGGGACCTGGCGGCGGCCGGGGCGCCGCACACGCTGGTGGTACCGGGCGGACGCGGCGCCCGCCGGGAGGACCCGGCGCTGGTCGCACGGATCGCCGAACTCGCGGGCGGCGCACAGCGGGTGGCCTCGGTGTGCACCGGGGCGTTCCTGCTCGCCGCGGCGGGGCTGCTGGACGGGCGGCGGGCCACCACGCACTGGGCGCACTGGGAGGACCTCGCCGTCCGGCACCCGCAGGTCGCGGTGGACCCGGACCCGATCTACGTCCGGGACGGCCGGATCTCCACCTCCGCGGGCGTGACGGCCGGGATCGACCTGGCACTGGCGCTGGTCGAGGAGGACCTCGGCCGGGCCGCCGCGCTGGCCGTCGCCCGGCACCTGGTGATGTTCCTGCGGCGGCCGGGCGGGCAGTCGCAGTTCTCCACCCAGCTGACCGCCCAGTTCGCCGAGCGGGAGCCGCTGCGCGAGGTCCAGCGGTACATCGCCGAGCACCCGGCGGACGACCTCTCGGTGACCGCGCTGGCCCGCCGGGCCGCGCTCTCGCCCCGGCACTTCGCCCGGACGTTCACCGCCGAGGTGGGCATGACGCCCGGCCGCTACGTGGACGGCGTCCGCCTGGAGGCGGCCCGCCGCCGACTGGAGGAGAGCCGCGACGGCGTCGAGGAGATCGCCCGGACCTGCGGCTACGGCACCGCGGAGGCGCTGCGCCGGGCGTTCGCCCGGACGCTGTCGGTCACCCCGGGCGCGTACCGCCGGTCCTTCACCCCGTCCCCGGCCTGACGTTGCGTCAGATCAGCAGCCCGGCGGCGGCCGTCCGGTCGATGAACATCAGCTGGGCGCGCTTGTCCGGCAGGTCGATCTGCGGGCCGGGGGTGAAGCCGGTGCGGCGCAGGCGGGCGATGGCCTTGTCGTTGCGGGCGTCGGGTTCGGCGACGATCCGCAGGTGGCCGGGGTCGGCGAAGACGAAGCCCAGGAAGACGCCGACCAGGACGGCGGTGTAGCCGGGCCGGGCGGCGCCGGCGACCGGGCCGATCAGCAGGTGGACGCCGTGGTCGCCGGGCCGGACCTCGTAGCACTCGCCGACCGGGTCGTGCTCGGGCCGGTAGGTCTGGAACAGCGCGACGGGAGCGTCGTCGTGCAGCACCAGCCAGGCGAAGTGGCTGGGCAGCGAGTCGACGTAGGCGTAGATGTCCGCGACCTGCTCGACGGTGTGGTCGCGCATGCCCCAGAACCGGGCCCGGTCCTGGGTGACCCAGGAGTGGACGAGCGGGGCGTCACCGGCCGGGTCGAGCGAGCGGATCCGGACCTCGCCGAAGCCGGGAATCGTCCGGCGGTACGCGGTGTCGGGCATCAGGGGGTCTCCTCGGACGGCACGGGCAGCAGCGCACCGGCCAGCCAGTGCGTCAACTGGTCGCGGTGGTGCGGGTCTTCGGGGTTTCCGGCGGCGCCGAACGGCACCACCCAGCGGCTGTTCGCACGGTCGGCGAGGTCCCAGACGTAGCGGGCGGCGGGGCCGCGCGCCGAGCGGTCGGTGACGCCGGGGACGCTGGAGGTGGCGAGCACGCAGTCGTGGTCTCCGGCGAGGCCGGGCCAGTCGGCGTCGGGGGTGCCGGGGCGGGCCTGCCAGGGGGCGAGCCGGTGGTGCTCGCCCCAGGTGCCGGTGGGCGGCCGGTCGGCGGTCCGCTCCAGCGCGGCGCGCAGCGCGCCGGCCGGGTCGAGGCCGAGCGCGTCCTCGGCGATCAGCGCGTCCAGGGCGTAGCCGATCCTGGGCAGCAGGGCCAGCCAGGGCGTGAACAGCGCCGGGTACGGGTGCGCGGCGGCGAGCCCGGCGAGCACCGGACGCTGCGCCAACTCCCGGACCAGCGCAGTGCGCAGGGCCGCGTAGGCGGCGGCGTCGACGGAGTCGGCGGCCATCCGGCGGTCCCAGTGCAGCAGCCGGGCCCGCAGCTGCTCGGCGGCGGGGCTCAACCCGTCGAGGGTGGCGAGCAGTTCGAGGACCGGGCCGGCGGAGCCGAGCCAGGTGTCGGTGTGGATCTCGGCCTGCCGTTCGGCGTCCCAGACGGGGCGGGAGTCCAGCAGCGCGGCGATCCGCTCGGCCCGGTGCGGGGCGGAGAACTCGATGCCGAGCGGGGCGGCCAGGCCGCGCTGGTTGGCCATCACCGCGGTGCCGCGCACCTCGGCGCGGGGCGGCTCGGCCCAGCCCCGCCACGCGTACGCGGGCTCCCAGGCGGGCACCGGCTGCACCGAGTTGGCGCGCGGGCGGAGCGGGACGGCGCCGGCCACCCGGTGCAGCAGGCCGCCGCGGGTGTCGGCGGCGAGCACCACGTTGACCGGCTCGGCCCAGCGTTCGAGGGCGGCGGCCAGCTCGGCGACGGTGCGGGCGCGCAGCAGCGCGGGCAGTGCGGCGAACCCCAACTCGCCGGTCACCCGCGGCGGGTAGCGCAGGCTGAGGGCTTCGGCCGCGCTGTCGGGGCCGCCCGCGATCAGCGGGCCGCGGGCGGTCTCGACCACCCGCACCCGGACCGGCGGGCCGTCCAGGACGTGCACGGTCTCGGTGTGCTCAGCGGCGTCCGCCCAGCCGTCCGGGCCGAGCGCCTGGAGCCGGCCGTCGGGGGTGCGGCGCAGCCGCTCGCGGTAGAGGTCCTGGTAGTCGGCCATGGCGTTGGTGATCGCCCAGGCGACCTCGCCGGTGTGCCCGAAGTGGGCGATCCCGGGGACGCCGGGGACGGCGAGGCCGAGGACGTCGAACTCCGGGCAGGAGAGCCGGACCTGCTGGTAGATGCCGGGGTCCTCGACGAACCGGTGCGGGTCGCCGGCGATCAGCGGCTGCCCGGTGGCGGTGCGCTCGCCGGCGATCAGCCAGCCGTTGGAGCCGGAGGCGGCGGGGCCCTCGGTGGCGAAGGCCTCGGCGTGCTCGACGCCGAGGTGCCGGGCGACCCGGGCGCGCCACAGCTTGCCGGGGAAGCCGGCGAACAGGATGTGGTGCGAGAGCCACAGCGCGAGCGGCGTCCAGGGCTCCCACGGCTCCGGCCGCGCCTGTCCGAACTGCGGCGACGAGGCGTGCGCGAGGCCGGAGTTGACGCCGTCCACGTAGGCGGCGACCCATGCGGCGGTGGCCGCGTCGAGGGCGGCGTGGCAGCGCCGGGCGGTGTCGGCGAGCCGGGCCCGCCGGGCGAAGACGTCCCACTCCAGCTCGCCCGCGCCGAGCAGTTCGGCGGAGCGACCCTCGGCTCTTAGCCGCTCGACGTGCAGCTGCCAGGTGCGGTCCTCGGCGGCGTTGCGGCCCTGCAGCCGGGCGAGTTCGAGCGGGTCGGCGGCGGTCAGCCAGGGCACGCCCCACGCGTCGCGGCGGACCTCGCCGGGCTGATCGACCGTCATGCTCCCACCTTGATGCGGCGGTTGGCGGTGGGGACGACCAGCGGGGTGCCGGTCTCCGGGTCGGGGATGACCCGGCAGGGCAGCCGGAACACCTCCTCGACCAGGTCGGCGGTGACCACCTCGGCGGGCGGTCCGGCCGCGATCAGCCGGCCGTCGCGCAGCGCGACCAGGTGGGTGGCGTACCGGGCGGCCTGGTTGAGGTCGTGCAGCACCGCGACCAGGGTGCGGCCCTGCTCGCGGTGGAGCCGGGCGCATAGGTCGAGCACCTCGATCTGGTGGGCGATGTCCAGATACGTGGTGGGCTCGTCGAGCAGCAGCAGCGGGGTCTGCTGGGCGAGGGCCATGGCGATCCACACCCGCTGGCGCTGGCCGCCGGAGAGTTCGTCGACGGCGCGGTCGGCGAGGTCGGCGACGCCGGTGTCGGCCATCGCCTCGGCGACCACCCGCTCGTCCTCGGCGGACCACTGGCGCAGCACGCTCTGGTGCGGGTAGCGGCCGCGGGAGACCAGTTCGGCGACCGTGATGCCGTCGGGGGCGACGGAGGACTGCGGGAGCAGGCCGAGGGTGCGGGCGACCTGCTTGGCGGGCAGGTCGGCGATCGACCTGCCGTCCAGCAGGACCGTCCCGGCGGCCGGCTTGAGGGTGCGGGACAGGGCGCGCAGCAGGGTGGACTTGCCGCAGGCGTTGGGGCCGACCACGACGGTGAACGAGTGGTCGGGGATGTCGACGGTGAGTCCCTCGGCGATGGTGCGCTTCTCGTAGGCGAGGGTGAGGTCGCGGCCGGCCAGGCGGGGTGCGGACTGGGCCATGGGGGCTCCGATCGGGACGGGGAGGGGACGCTGGCCGACGGCCCGGGCCAGGGCCTTGCGCAGGCGGCAGGTCAGCGGGTTCACAGCCGGCCGGCCCGGCGCTGGGTGGCCAACAGCCAGACCAGGTAGCCGCCGCCGAGTACGCCGGTGACCACGCCGACCGGCGCCTGGTGGTCGGCGAACAGGTGCTGGGCGGTGAAGTCGGCGGTGACCAGCAGCGCGCCGCCGGTGCACATCGAGGCGGCCAGGTTGGGTCCGGGCACCCGGGTGAACCGGCGGGCCAGCTGCGGGGCGGTCAGCGCGACGAAGTTGACCGGCCCGGCGGCCGCCGCGGCGAGCGAGGCGAGCAGCACCGCGGCGGCCAGCAGCACCATCCGGACCCGCTCGGGGCGCACCCCGAGACCGCTCGCGGCGTCGTCGCCGAGCTCCAGGGCGCGCAGCGCGGGGCCGCAGCCGAGCAGCACCGCGGGGGCCAGCACGGCGAGGGCGATCAGCAGCGGCAGCGCGTCGTCCCAGCCGCGGCCGTCCAGGCTGCCGGTGAGCCAGAGCACCGCGCGGGCGGCGTCCATGAGCTGAGTGCGGGTCAGCAGGTAGCCGTTGAGGCCGGTGAGGATCGCGGCGGTGCCGATGCCGACCATCACCAGCCGGCTGCCCTGGACGCCGCCGCGCCAGGCGAGCGCGTAGATCGCGGCGCCGGTGGCCAGGCCGCCGCCGATCGCCCCGCCGGCCAGCGCGAGGCTGGAGCCGCCGGCCACCACGACCAGCAGCGCGCCGGTGGCCGCGCCCTGGGTGAAGCCGAGGATGTCGGGGCTGCCGAGCGGGTTGCGCACCAGGGTCTGGAACAGCGCGCCGGCCAGCGCCAGCGCCGCGCCGACCAGCAGCGCGGTGGCGATCCGGGGCAGCCGCAGCTGGTTGACGATGTAGTCCTCGGCGGGGCTGCCGCCGCCGAACAGGGTGCGCAGCACCTCGCCGGGGGCGATCGGGAAGTCGCCGCGGCCGAGCGCCAGCACGGCGACGGCGAGGGCGAGCAGCAGCGCGGCGACGACGACGGCGAGCGCCCGCGGGCGGTAGCGCAGCGAGAAGTGCGCCAGGCGGAGCGTCCTCATGTCCGGGTCCTCCGGCGGTGGGTGACGTGGCGGTGCGGCGTCATGCCCGGGCCCTCCCGCGGCGTGCGAAGTAGAGGAAGAAGGGTCCGCCGAGGACGGCGGTGACGATGCCGACCTGGAGTTCGCCGGGCCGGCCGAGCACCCGGCCGGCCACGTCGGCGCCGAGCAGCAGCACCGGGGCGAGCACCGCGCAGTACGGCAGCAGCCAGCGCAGGTCGGGTCCGGTGAGGGCGCGCACCAGGTGAGGGACCATCAGGCCGACGAAGACGATCGGCCCGCAGGCGGCGGTGGCGGCGCCGCACAGCAGGGTGACCGCGACGATCGCCACCGCGCGGATCGCCGCGGGGCGGGCGCCGAGGGCGCGGGCCGCGTCGTCGCCGAGGGCGAGCGCGTTCAGCGCGCGGGCCAGGCCCAGGGCGAGCAGCGTGCCGACCGCGATGAACGGCAACACTCCGACCACGGTGGAGGGTTGGGCGCCGGCCAGCGAGCCGACGGTCCAGAACCGCATCTTGTCCAGCGAGGCCGAGTCGAGCAGCATCACGGCGCTGACGTACGAGTACAGGGTGGCGTTCAGCGCCGCGCCGGCCAGGGCGAGGCGGGCCGGGGTGGCGCCGCGGCCGCCACCGACGGCGTAGACCAGCACCGAGACGACGGCGGCGCCGGCCAGCGCCCACCAGACGTAGCCGTCGAAGGAGGTGACGCCGAGGAAGGCGGCGGCGGTGGCGACCGCGGCGGAGGCGCCGGCGTTGATGCCGAGCAGTCCGGGGTCGGCCAGCGGGTTGCGGGTCAGCGCCTGCATCACGCCGCCCGCGAGGCCGAGGGCGATGCCGGCCAGCAGGCCGAGCAGGGTGCGCGGCAGCCGCATCTGGTGCACCACCGGGTAGCCGGGCGCGGCCCGGTCGACCAGGCCGTGCCAGACCTCGGCGGGGCTCAACTGCCGTGCGCCGAGGCCGAGGCTGAGCACCAGGACGGCGAGCAGCACGAGCAGCGCGGCGGCCAGTCCGAGTGCGCGGGGCGAGCTGCGGCGGGCGGCGGTGTCGCCGCGGATCGGGAGCGAGCTGGTGGCGGTCACGGGTGCTCCGGATGGCATCGGGGGTCCGCGGACCGGTCACGGTTCGTCACGGACCGACCCCTGGACAGGAACTTAGGTTAGGTTAACCTATGTTCGCCGCGCCGATCTGCTGCGCCGATCCGCTGCGCTCCCCCGCGCTCTGCGTGTGATCCGCTCCCCCGTCGCACCGAAGGACTTCGCCATGCCGTCTTCCCCCCGCCTCACCCGCCGCGGTCTGCTCGCCGCGGGCGGCGCCACCGCACTGGGCGCCGCCCTCGCCGCCTGCGGCTCGTCCGGCGAGTCGTCCGGCGGTGCGGCCAAGTCGGCCGGGAGCAGCGGTCCGTGGAGCTTCACCGACGACCGCGGCAAGGCCGTCACCGCGAAGAGCACCCCGTCCCGGGTGGTGGCCTTCACCGGCACCGCCGCCGCGCTCGCCGACTTCGGCCTGGACAGGCAACTGGTCGGCGTCTTCGGCGAGACCAAGGCCTCCGACGGCAAGGCCGATCCGCAGGCGGGCAGCCTGGACGTCGACCGGATCGAGATCATCGGCAATGCCTGGGGCGAGTTCTCCATCGAGAAGTACGCGGCCCTGCGCCCCGAGCTGCTGGTGACCCACATGTACGAGCCGGACGCGCTCTGGTACGTGCCGGACGAGTCCAAGGACAAGATCGTCCCGCTCGCCCCGGTGGTGGCGATCTCCACCGGCAAGGTGTCCATCACCCAGCCGATCGAGCACTACGCCAAGCTGGCCGAGTCGCTCGGCGCGGACCTGAAGGCGCCGAAGGTCACCGACGCCAAGGCCCGGTTCGAGAAGGCCGCCGAGTCGGTGCGCCAGGCCGCCAAGGCGGCCGGCGGCGTCAAGGTGATGGCCTGCTCCGGCAGCGCCGACATCTTCTACGTCTCCAACCCGAAGATCTCCTGCGACCTGATCTTCTTCGCCGAGCTGGGCGTGCAGTTCGTGCAGCCGGAGAAGACCGACGGCGGCGACTACTACGAGAGCCTGAGCTGGGAGAACGCCGGCAAGTACGCGGCCGACATCCTGCTGCTCGACCAGCGCTCGACCGCCCTGCAGCCCAAGGACCTGGCGGCCAAGCCCGCCTGGGGCCAGTTGCCCGCGGTGAAGGCCGGTCAGATCACCCCCTGGGACGCGGTGCCGCGCTTCTCCCACGCCGGCTTCGCCCCGCTGCTGGAACGCCTCGCCGAGGCGATCCGCACCTCCCGCAAGCTGAGCTGAAAGGCCGTCGGATGAGCACCGAGACACAGGAGTACGACTTCTTCCCGGCACACGTGGTGCGCACCCGGCGGCTCGGCCCGACCATGCTGCGGGTCACCTTCGGCGGCGCTGCGCTGGAGCGGTTCGCCAGTGGCGGACGCGACCAGTCGTTCTCGCTCTTCCTGCCGCACCCCGGCCAGGCCGAGCCCGAACTGCCATACCACGAGGGCGAGAACTGGTTCCACGCCTGGCGGGCGATCCCCGCGGAGGAGCGCGCGGTGATGCGCTCGTACACCGTCCGGGCGCAGCGCACCTCGCCGCCCGAGGTGGACGTGGACTTCGCGCTGCACGGCACCGGTCCGGCCGACCACGCCCCGGCCGGCCCGGCCGCCCGCTGGGCCGCGGAGGCGGGGCCGGGCGCCCGGGTGGTGCTGCTCGGCCCGGCGCTCGCCGACAACCGCTCGGTGGGCTTCCGCCCGCCGCCGGACACCGACTTCGCGCTGCTGGTCGCCGACGAGACGGCGCTGCCCGCGGTCGGCGGCATCCTGGACTGGCTGCCGCCCGGCACCCGGGCGCTGGTCTGGATCGAGGTACCGGATCCGGCCGACATCCAGGACCTGTCCGGGGCCGGCCGGGTGGACGTCACCTGGCTGGTGCGCGAGCCCGGCAAGCCGTCCGGCCTGCTGGACGCGCTGCGCGCGGCCGAGCTGCCCGCAGGCACCCCGTACGCCTGGATCGCGGGGGAGTCCGGCCTGGTCAAGGAGGTGCGCCGGCACCTGGTGCGCGAGCGCGGCGTGGACAAGCGCGCGGTGAGCTTCACCGGCTACTGGCGGCGCGGCGCCAGCGAGGACCGGATCCGCGAGGAGGCCTACGCCGAACTGGCGTGATCCCGACGCTGCCTGACGGCCCGTCCGCCCTGAAGTGGGCGGACGGGCCTTTCGCATGAACGAACTTAGGTTAGGCTAACCTCACTTCAGCAACTCACCTGCCGACGTTGAGGACTGACCATGAGTTTCCCGGGAGTAGCCCTCCAGCCCCGCGAGCAGCTGTTCAACGACCGCACCCTGGACCGCTACCGCCGCGTGCTGCACGCCGGGGTGGAGCTGGTCGCCGAGCGGATCGCCGACACCGCACGGCCGTTCAGCGGGACCACCCCCGAGCAGCTGCGCCCGGTCGTCGACGGGGTCGACCTGGACGCGCCGCTCGGCTCCGAGGCCGCCGCGCTGGACGAGCTCGGCGAGGTCTACCTGCGGGACGCGGTCTACTTCCACCACCCGCGCTACCTGGCCCACCTCAACTGCCCGGTGGTGATACCCGCGTTGCTCGGCGAGGCGGTGCTCACCGCGGTGAACTCCTCGTTGGACACCTGGGACCAGAGCGCCGGTGCCACCCTGATCGAGCGCAAACTGATCGACTGGACGGCCGGCCGGATCGGCCTCGGGCCGGACGCCGACGGGGTGTTCACCAGCGGCGGCACCCAGTCCAACTTCCAGGCGCTGCTGCTGGCCCGCGAGCAGGCGCTCGCCGCCGACCCCCGGCCGCGCGCCGAACTGCTGCCCCGGCTGCGGATCATCGCCTCCGAGGCGAGCCACTTCAGCGTCCGCAAGTCGGCCAAGATGCTCGGCCTCACCCCCGACGCGGTGATCCCGATCGGCACCGACCACGCCCGCCGGCTCAAGCCCGAACTGCTGGAGGCGGCACTGGAGTTCTGCCGCCGCGAGGACCTGCCGGTGATCGCCGTGGTGGCCACCGCCGGCACCACCGACTTCGGCTCCGTCGACCCGCTGCCGCGGATCGCCGACGCCTGCGCGGCCGCCCGGACGTGGCTGCACGTGGACGCCGCCTACGGCTGCGGGCTGCTGGTCTCGCCGACCCGCCGCGCACTGCTGGCAGGCATCGAGCGAGCCGACTCGGTCACCGTCGACTACCACAAGTCCTTCTTCCAGCCGGTGAGTTCCTCCGCCCTGCTGGTGCGCGACCGGACCACCCTGCGGCACGCCACCTACCACGCCGACTACCTCAACCCGGCCCGCACCGCCGAGCTGGTCCCCAACCAGGTCGACAAGAGCATCCAGACCACCCGGCGCTTCGACGCGCTCAAACTGTGGCTGACCCTGCGGGTGATGGGCGCCGACGGCGTCGGCGCGCTCTTCGACCAGGTGGTCGACCTGGCCGCCGAGGCCTACGAACTCCTCGACCGCGACGAGCGGTTCGAGGTGGTCACCCGCTCCGCGCTGTCTACCGTGGTGTTCCGCTGGCGGGGCCCCGAGGGCGCCGGACCGCACGCCGACGCCGCCAACCTGCACGCCCGCGAGGCGCTGGCCGCCTCCGGCGAGGCGGTGGTCGCCGGGACGGTCGTCGACGGCCGGCACTTCCTGAAGTTCACCCTGCTCAACCCGGAGACCACGCTCGCCGACGTCGCGGCCGTGCTCGACCTGATCGACGCCCACGCCGCCGACCACCTGGACGCCCAGGCCGCCACCGCCCTGCGCCGCGTCGCGGGCTGACCCCGAGGAGACCCCCGTGCACGACTTCATCGCCGTCGGCCTCGGCCCCTACAACCTGGGTCTGGCCTGCCTGACCGCCCCGCTCGACGACCTCGACGGCCTGTTCCTGGAGGCCCGCGAGGAGTTCGACTGGCACCCCGGGATGCTGCTGGACTTCGCCACCCTGCAGACCCCGTTCATGGCCGACCTGGTCACCCTGGCCGACCCGACCTCGCGCTACTCCTTCCTCAACTACCTGAAGCAGCGCGGCCGGCTCTACCCGTTCTACATACGCGAGCAGTTCTACCCGGTGCGCGCCGAGTACAACGCCTACTGCCGGTGGGCCGCCGAGCAGCTCGGATCCGTCCGGTTCGGCCAGACGGTCACCCGGATCGAGTACACCGACGGCGGCTACACCGTGCACGCCGACACCGCCGACGGCCCGGTCGCGCACCGCGCCCGCCGTCTGGTGCTGGGCACCGGCACCCCGCCGTACCTGCCCGAGCCGTGCCGCGGCCTGGGCGGCGGACTGCTGCACAATTCCGGCTACCTGGCGGGCAAGGCCGAACTGCAGACCAGGCGGAGCATCACCGTGGTCGGCAGCGGCCAGAGCGCCGCCGAGATCTACTACGACCTGCTGGCCGACCAGCAGCCCGGCGGCTACAAGCTGAACTGGGTGACCCGCTCCTCGCGGTTCTTCCCGCTGGAGTACACCAAGCTCACCCTGGAGATGACCTCCCCGGAGTACGTGGACTACTACCACGCGCTGCCGGAGGACACCCGCTACCGGCTGGAGGCCGAGCAGAAGGGCCTGTTCAAGGGCATCGACGCCGACCTGATCAACAGCATCTTCGACCTGCTCTACCAGAAGAGCGTCACCGGCCCGGTGGCCACCCGACTGTTCACCAACTCCTCTCTGAAGAGCGCCAGTTGGTCCGAGCAGCAGGGCCGCTACACGCTCGGCTTCGAACACGCCGAGCAGCGGCGCGCGTTCACCCTGGAGACCGAGGGCCTGGTGCTGGCCACCGGCTACCGGTACCAGGTGCCCGCCTTCCTGGAGCCGATCCGCGACCGGATCCGCTGGGACGGCCGCGGCCGCTTCGACGTCGGCCGCAACTACAGCATCGACCACGGCGGCGGGGAGGTCTTCCTGCAGAACGCCGCCACCCACGCCCACTCGATCACCTCCCCCGACCTCGGCATGGGCCCGTACCGCAACTCGTGGATCATCCGCGAGCTGGTCGGCCGCGAGGTCTACCCGGTCGAGAAGTCCATCGCCTTCCAGGAGTTCGGCGCCCCCGAGGGCGTGGTCGCATGAGCACCGCCACCGTCTACCGCCGCGACCACGCCGCCCTCGGCGCCTTCGCCGTCCGCCCGCTCGACCCCGAGGGCGACGCCGAGCTGCTGCACCGCTGGGTCACCCACCCCAAGGCCGCGTTCTGGATGATGCAGCGGGCGAGCCTCGGCGAGGTCGCCGCCGAGTACCGGCGGATCACCGAACACCCGCACCACGACGCCTACCTGGGCCTGCACGAGGGCGTCCCCGCCTTCCTGGTCGAGCGCTACGACCCGGCCCGGGTCGAACTCGCCGGCCTCTACCCCGCGCAGCCGGGCGACGTCGGCATGCACTTCCTCACCGCGCCGAGCGACACCCCGGTGCACGGCTTCACCCGCGCGGTGATCGGCACGGTGATGGCCTTCCTGTTCGACGACCCGGCCACCGCCCGGGTGGTGGTGGAGCCGGACGTCCGCAACACCGCCGTGCACGCGCTGAACGCCGCGGTCGGCTTCCGGGTGCTCGGCGAGATCACCAAACCCGAGAAGCAGGCGCTGCTCAGCGTCTGCACCCGCGCCGACCACCAGACCGCCACCGGAAGTGACGCATGACCACCGCACACCTCACCCCCGACCTCTGGGCGCGCGCCAACCGCCACCTGGTCCGCAAGGCGATCGCCGAGTTCAGCCACGAGCGACTCCTGACGCCTCGTCATCTCGCCGACGGCCGCTACGAGCTGACCTGCGACGACGGCACGACGGTGTACCGCTTCACCGCCCGGCGCTACGCCCTCGACCACTGGCATCTGGACGCGGACTCCCTCAGCCGGCACCGCAGCACCGAGCCGGAGCACGAACTCCCGCTCGACGCCGTCGACTTCTGCACCGAGTTCGCCGGCTCGCTGGGCCTGTCCGCGCAGGTCCTGCCGGTCTACCTGGAGGAGATCACCTCCACCCTCGCCTCCGCCGCGTTCAAGCTCGGCCGCCCGCAGCCGAGCGCCGCCGAACTCGCCAAGGCCGACTTCCAGACCATCGAGACCGGCATGACCGAGGGCCACCCCGGCTTCGTCGCCAACAACGGCCGGCTCGGCTTCGGCGGCGACGAGTACCCGCGGTACGCCCCCGAGGCCGCCAGCCCGGTCCGGCTGCTGTGGCTCGCCGCGCACCGCGAGCACACCACCTTCACCAGCTGCGCCGACCTGGACTACCGCACCCTGCTGGACGGCGAGTTGGGCCCCGAGCAGCTCGCCGGGTTCACCGCCGTCCTGGTCGACGCCGGCCTCGACCCGGACGCCTACCTGCTGCTGCCCGTCCACCCCTGGCAGTGGTGGAACAAGCTCTCCGTCACCTTCGCCGGCGAACTCGCCACCCGCCGCCTGGTGTTCCTCGGCGAAGGCCGCGACGACTACCTCGCCCAGCAGTCCATCCGCACCTTCTTCAACACCAGCGACCCGGCCAAGCACTACGTCAAGACCGCCCTGTCGGTGCTCAACATGGGCTTCATGCGCGGCCTCTCGGCCGCCTACATGGAGGCCACCCCGGCGATCAACGACTGGCTGGCCCGGCTGATCGCCGCCGACCCGGTGCTCACCGCCAGCGGGCTGACCGTCATCCGCGAGCGGGCCGCCATCGGCTACCGGCACCGCCAGTACGAGGCCGCCACCGACCGGTACTCCCCGTACCGCAAGATGCTCGCCGCGCTGTGGCGGGAGAGCCCGGTGCCCGCCCTCGCCCCCGGCCAGCGGCTCACCACGATGGCCGCGCTGCTGCACAGCGACACCGACGGCCACCCGCTGGCCGCGGCGCTGGTCGAACAGTCCGGCCTCGCCCCCGCGGTGTGGCTGCGCCGCTACCTGGACGCCTACCTGGTACCGCTGCTGCACAGCTTCTACGCCTACGACCTGGCGTTCATGCCGCACGGCGAGAACACCATCCTGGTGCTGGAGGACGGCGCGGTGGTCCGCGCGGTGTTCAAGGACATCGCCGAGGAGATCGTGGTGATGGACCCGCACGCGGTGCTCCCGCCCGAGGTCCAGCGGATCCGCGCCGACGTGCCGGAGGGGATGCGACTGCTGTCGATCTTCACCGACGTCTTCGACTGCTTCTTCCGCTACCTCGCGCCGCTGCTCGCCGAGGCCGGCACGCTGGACGAGGACGCGTTCTGGCGCACCGTCGCCGAGTGCGTCGCCGACTACCGCGACTCGGTGCCGCACCTCGCCGAGCGGTTCGAGCGGTTCGACCCGTTCGCCGCGGAGTTCGCGCTCTCCTGCCTCAACCGGCTGCAGCTGCGCGACAACCGGCAGATGGTCGACCTGGCCGACCCGTCCGGCGCCCTCCAGCTGGTCGGCACCCTGGCCAACCCGCTCGCCCGCCACCCCCGGTGAGCACCCTCGGGGCCGTCAGCGCCACCGATCGGCACTGATGCCCCATCATCGCTCTTGCGAATGACTTGCAATAGTGTGGCGGTTGCAACGGACCCTCCGTCAACCGAGAAGGGGCTGCCCCGCCATGTCCGCGTACACGCTGCCTGACCTCCCGTACGACTACTCCGCCCTGGAGCGGGCGATGTCCGCCGAGATCCTGGAGCTGCACCACTCCAAGCACCACCTGGCCTACGTCAACGGCGCCAACCAGACGCTGGAGCAGCTCGCCGAGGCCCGGGACAAGGAGCAGTTCGGCAGCCTGGTCGGCCTGCAGAAGACGCTCGCCTTCCACCTCTCCGGCCACGTGCTGCACTCGCTGTTCTGGGAGAACCTCTCCCCCGAGGGCGGCGACCGCCCCGAGGGCGCCCTCGCCGACGCCGTCACCGAGCACTTCGGCTCCTTCGAGGCCTTCCGGAAGCAGCTCACCGCCGCCACCGTCGGCGTCCAGGGCTCCGGCTGGGGCATCCTCTCCTGGGAACCGCTCGGCAGGCGCCTGATCGTCGAGCAGGTCTACGACCACCACGGCAACGTCGGCCAGGGCACCACCCCGCTGCTCGCCTTCGACGCCTGGGAGCACGCCTACTACCTGCAGTACAAGAACGTCCGCCCCGACTACGTCACCCGGCTCTGGGACGTCGTCAACTGGCAGGACGTCAGCGCCCGGTTCGCCGCCGCCTCGGCCTGACGCACCGGCCCGCACCCCCGCTCCCGGGGCCCGCCGCTCCCACCGGCGGGCCCCGGGCTCCTCCCCGGGCACCGGCTCAGCGGAAGGCCGGCAGCGCCCCCGCCGCCCAGTCCGCGAAGCCCCGGGCCGGCCGGCCCAGCACCCGGGACACGTCCGCGCTCGCCGCCCGCTCCTCGGGCAGCGGCTCGCCCAGCACGTCCAGCGTGCCGTCGGCCACCTCCGGCGGCATGAAGCGCAGCAGCTCCGTCCGCGCCTGCGCCCGGTCCAGCTCCACGAACTCGACCTTCTCGCCGAGCAGTTCACCGAGCAGCTCGGCCTGCCGCCGCGGCCCCACCGGCTCCGGACCGGTCAGCACGTAGGTGCGCCCGTGGTGCCCGTCCTCGCGCAGCACCGCCGCGGCGACCGCCGCCAGGTCCGCCGGGTCCACCACCGGCAGCGCCACCTCGCCGAACGGCGCGAACACCGTCCGCCGCCCGCGCACCGACTCCGCCCAGGCGTAGGCGTTCGACGCGAACCCGGCCGGCCGCAGCACCGTCCACTCCAGCCCGCTGCCGCGCACCGCCGCCTCGAACTCCCGCAGCAGCGCGTGTGACGGCGCCTGCGGACGGGTGCCCGTCAGCTGCGAGGAGAGCAGCACCACCCGCCGCACCCCCGACTCCCGTACCACTGCCAGCAGTTCCTCCGCCGGCACCGCCAACTCACCGGGCAGCAGCAGGAACAGCGCGCTCGCCCCGGCCAGCGCCGGGCGCAGCGCCTCGACGTCCGCGAGGTCCACCCGGTGCGCCAACACCCCGTCCGGCAGCCCCTCGGCCGCGCCCCGGCGCGACACCGCCGTCACCCGCTCCCCCGCCGCCGCCAGCTCCGCCACCAGCGGACGCCCGATGTTCCCGGTCGCCCCCGTCACCACGATCACGACAACTCCCCATGTTCGGTTGGTCGTTGGGCCTTGCTCGGGCCCTCCGTCGATGCGACGCTAACATCCCGGAGATACTAGGTACCTAGAGGAAAGTGACTACCCTTCAGGAGGGTTCCGTGCCGTCGACGCCCGTACCGCCGTGCGCCATCAGCCCCGTCCTCGACGTGGTCTTCAGCCGCTGGACCACCCCCATCCTGTGGACCCTCCACCAGCTCGGCCGGCAGCGCTTCGTCGAACTGCACCGCAACGTCGGCGCCATCACCCCGAAGGTGCTCACCCAGCGCCTGCGCCAGCTGGAACGCGACGGCCTGGTCACCCGCACCTACCACCCCGAGGTCCCGCCCCGCGTCGAGTACGACATCACCCCGCTCGGCCGCAGCCTCTCCCCGGTCTTCGCCGCCCTCACCGACTGGTCCGAACACCACCTCCCCGAGGTCGACCGCGCCCGCGCCGCCTTCGACAGCAACTGACGCCACGCCAGGCACGCGGGGAACTGGGCAGGCAACCCCCCACCCGCCGCCGGATCCGGCCACCCCTCAACACCCCCACCCCCGCCCGGCCCCACCCACCCAGCTGCTCCTGCCTCTCCCGCCTCCCCGCCCGTTTCCTCCGAGCCTCCGTTCCTCCGACTCTCCGTTCCTCCGACTCTCCGTTCCTCCGACTCTCCGTTCCTCCCGCCTCCCCGGCAGGGTCTAGCGTGGGCGCCGTGGACAGCCCCCAGCAGACGGACCCCACCGAGCAGTTCGAGGCCCAGCGGCCCCGCCTGTTCTCGCTCGCCTACCGGATGCTCGGCTCCGCCGCCGAGGCCGAGGACGCCGTCCAGGACACCTACCTGCGCTGGCACGGCGCCGCCCCGGGGCAGGTCGCCGCGCCCGGCGCCTGGCTCGCCAAGGTGCTGACCAACCTCTGCCTCAACCGGCTCACCTCGGCCCGCGCCCGCCGCGAGGAGTACCCGGGCAGCTGGCTGCCCGAACCGGTGCCCACCGACACCGGCGACCTCGGCCCGATGGAACGCGCCGAACAGCGCGAGGCCGTCTCCTTCGCCGTCCTCACCCTGATGGAACGGCTCACCCCGCCCGAGCGGGCCGCCGTCGTCCTGCGCGACGCCTTCGACTACAGCCACCGGGACGTCGCCTGCGTCCTCGACTGCACCGAGGCCGCCGCCCGCCAGCTCCACCGCCGCGCCCGGCTCCGCCTCACCGAGGGCGGCCCCCGCTTCACGCCCACCCCGGCGCAGAACAGCGAACTGCTCGGCCGCTTCCTCGCCGCCGCGGCCGACGGCTCCCTCGACCGGCTGGAGGAACTCCTCGCCGAACACGTCGTGGTCTGGTCCGACGGCGGCGGCCGGGTCCGCGCCGCCCTGCGCCCGGTGACCGGACGCGCCAAGGCCGCCCGCTTCCTGGCCGGACTGTTCGCCCGCTACGCCCGGGGCGCCCGGCTGGAGGTCGCCGAGGCCAACGGCGTCCCGGCCCTGCTGGTCTGGGAGGACGGGCAGCTCACCTCGGTCGGGACGGTGGAGCAGGGCGAGGACGGCGTCACCGGCGTCCGGATCGTCCGCAACCCGGAGAAACTCGCCTACTTCGCGGCCCGACGCCGGGACCTGTCACAAAGCGGCTGACCATCCGGTTCCTACCTGGTGACAGCAGTCACCCGGAAAGGACCCACCGCGATGACCCACGACACCCTCCTGATCACCGGCGCCACCGGCGTCCTCGGCCGCGAGGTGCTCGACCGGGCCCGCCGCACCGGCGGCCCGGTGCGCGCCCTGACCCGCCGCACCGCCCTGCCCGACGACCCGGGCGTCGACTGGCGCACCGGCGACCTCACCGCCGGCACCGGCCTGACCGAGGCGTTCACCGGCGTCGACGCGGTGATCCACTGCGCCAGCGACCCGCGCAACCCGCAGCACGACCTCACCGCCTTCGGCCACCTGCTGGCCGCGGCGCGGGAGGCCGGCGTCCGACACGTCGTCAACATCTCCATCGTCGGCATCGACCGCATCCCGTACCGGTACTACCGGATCAAGCTCGAAGGCGAACGGATGCTCGCCGACTCCGGGCTCGGCTGGAGCAACCTGCGGGCCACCCAGTTCCCGCAGCTGCTCGACACCGCGCTCACCGCGCTCGCCAAGCTCCCGGTCGTCCCGATCCCCGCCCGCACCCCCTGCCAGCCCGTCGACCCGCGCGAGGTCGCCGACCGCCTCGTCGAACTCGCCCTCGGCGAACCGGTCGGCCACGCCCCCGACTTCGCCGGCCCGACCGCCTACCCGGCCACCCGGCTGGCCGCCGACTGGCTGCACGCCACCGGCCGGCGCCGCGCCGTCCTCCCCGTCCCGCTCCCGGGCCGGCTCGGCAGCGCCCTACGCGCCGGGCACCTCACCGCCCCGGCCCACGCCTCCGGCACCCGTACCTGGGAGCAGTACCTCGCAACGAAGTCCGCCTGACCGGCGGGGGCGGCCCACCCGACTACCGGAACGGGCCGCCCCACCACGCCACTTCCCTACCGCCCTACCCCGCCCTACCGCCGTACCGCCCTACTGCTCTGCGGCGATCGCGGCCACCTCCGGACACGCCAGCGCCACGTAGTCCTCCACCGCCAGCGCCACCGACAGGTCCAGCCGGCCGGCGTTGAAGAAGATCTCCTCCTCCGCCAACAGGCCCTCGTCCACCACCAGTTCCAGCTCCGGCGAGAACGCGAACGGCGTGATCGAACCGCTGACGCTGCCCGCCAGCCGCTCGGCCACCTCCCGCGTGGCGAACGCCGCGTCCCGCCCGCCGTACCGGTGCACCAGAGCCCCCAGATCCACCTGCCGGTCCCCGGGCACCACCGCCAGCACGTACCGCCGCGACTTCTTCCCCGTCGCCACCCGCACCACGATCGACTTGGCCGCCTGCCGGAGCGTGTGCCCCCGCAGCCGGCTCGCCACGTCCGTGCGACCCTCCGGCGGATGCGCGATCATCCGGTACCGCGCCGCCCCCGTATCCAGCAACTCCGTCAACCGCCGATACGCATCCATCGTCAACACCCCACCGACGGACACCACTTCACAGACCCCACGGTGCAATCCCCATCACGAGTAGCAAGCCGGCAGCGCCCACCGCCACCGCCCTCACACACCTCGGCGGGATCCAGCCGCCTCCGCACCGCCCAGCGCCGCTTGTAGCCGCACTCCGCACCCACGCTCCAACCCGGCCCTACGCCCGCCCTATACGCCCCGGCCCCGGCGAGCGAACGCGTAGACGACAGCGCCCGCACCCCGGACGGGGTGCGGGCGCTCCGGCCTCGGACGGGCCCTAGTAGGGCTTGGTCAGGTCTGTATTGGGCTGGGTATGTCGCGGTGGCAGGTCGGGCAGGTGCCGGCCCAGGTGGCGAGGATCGATTGCAGCTCGCGGACGACCTGGTAGAGGCTCAGGCCGGGGCCGTTCCTTTTGGGGCGCGGGCGAGCCTCCGCAGGGTGCAGAAGGCGTGGGCCAGGGCGACGAGGGTGACGTGGTGGTGCCAGCCGGTGAAGGTGCGGCCCTCGAAGTGCGAGAGTCCCAGGGCTTGTTTCATCTCCCGGTAGTCGTGCTCGATGCGCCAGCGGAGTTTGGCCAGGCGGACCAGGGTGGTCAACGGGGTGTCGGCAGGCAGGTCGGAGAGCCAGAACTGCACCGGCGCGGGCGCCTTGGCGGGCCACTCGGCCAGCAGCCAGCACTCGGGCAGTTCCACGCCGTCGGTGGCGTCGCGGATCTCGCGGCCGGCGGGGCGGATCCGCAGGGCGACGAAGCGCGAGTACATCCGCTTGAACCCGGTGCGGCCCTTGCCTGGGCGGGATCCCTCGCGCCAGGACACCGGCCTGGCCGCCGTCCGCCCGGCTTCCATCACCAACGCCTTCACGCTCTTCGCCGGATCCGGGTATCGGGCGACCGGCGGCCGTCCGGTCCCGCTGTAGGGCGGGGTGACGGGCCGGGCGGAGCCGGGCTGGGCACTGAGCGTGGTGGAGATGCCCACGACGTAGTGCAGCCCGCGCTCGTTCAGGCCCAGCCGGAAGGCGGCCGCGTCACCGTAGCCGGCGTCCGCGACGACGAGCGGGACGTGGACGCCCCAGGAACGGGTCTCATCCACCATGTCCAGGGCGAGTTGCCACTTCTCCACGTGCCCGAGGTCCGCGGGGATCTGGCAGCGCTCCCGGCGGGCCACCTTCACCGGCTCGGCCTTCTCCGAGGCCGGATCCCAGGACTTGGGGAGGAACAGCCGCCAGTCGACGGCGGCGGAGGCGTGATCGGCGGCCAGATGCAGCGAGACGCCCACCTGGCAGTTGGTGACCTTGCCCGCGGTGCCCGTGTACTGCCGCGCGACACACGCGGAGGCCTCGCCGTCCTTGAGGAACCCCGTGTCGTCGATGATCAGGGCCGTCGGTTTCAGCTCCGCCTGCATCCTCCACGCCAGCCGGGCCCGCACATGCGCCGGGTCCCACGGGCTGGCGGTCACGAAGTGCGCCAGCGCCTGCCGGTTCCCATCCTCGCCGAGCCGCGCGGCCATCGGCTCCACCGACTTGCGCCCGCCATCCAGCAACAACCCACGCACGTAGACCCGCCCCCAGCGCTGCTGATCCCGACGCGTGAACGCCTCGAACAGCTCCGCCGTGAACGCCTCCAGGTCCTCCCGGACTTCCGCCATCTCCTCAGGTGTCACCCACTGCCAACGACACAACTCGCCAACGGACACGCCACCGTTGAACTGACCTGACCAAGCCCTACTAGTCGTTCTGGTAGAAGCCGAACAGGTCGACCACGAAGTCGGTCGTCCCCTCGCTCGCGTTCCAGAGGTCGATGATGCCGTTGGCGCCGCCGGTCGTCTGGACCAGGTTCGGCACGGTCGCACCGGCCGTCCAGTTCAGCGAGGACACCGGTGGCGGCGGCTGCGGCGACGCGGTACCGCTCTGGTACTGCCCCAGCGAGTTCAGGTCCGGGGCGGTACTCAGGTGGCCAGGAGCCGTGGTGTCGGTGACCGTCGCATTCAGCACGAAGCCGATCAGGTCCGGTCGGCCTGCGGAGAGCGGCATGTAGACGTACTGCCAGCCACCCAGCGGGCCGCCCTTCCACTGCGTCGAGGCCCGGGTGTCGAGCAGCCGGTCCGGGGCCACCGGGACGTAGGCGCCCTTGCTGTCCGCGCTGTAGTACCCGACCACGTCGACGATGACGTCGCTCGGGGCCCAGGCCCCGTTCAGCACCCGGATGCGGCCATCCGAACCCACTGGCACGACAACGGAGTTGGCGACCGTCTGGCCTGCGGTGAAGTTCAGGTTGGACGCCGTCGGGGCCTGCTGACCATCTGGGTACACCGTCAGGTGCCCGCTGTCCCCCGGGTTGGTCACCGTGACGTTCAGCGCCACCGCGGTGATCCCGGAGCCGGGCAGCTGCCCGCCGGCGCCACCGGCGATCTGCACCGGAATCGACTGGACCGCACCGACCCGGGCCATCGGGGCCCCGGTGCCGGAACGGGTGTCCACCAGGCGGGTCGGGCTCACCGGGGTGTAGCCACTGGACTGGTTCCACGTGAAGTAACCGGTGATGTCGACGACCAGGTCGAGCGGCTCGCCGGCGTTGTAGAGGTCGACGTACCCGTCCGCGCCCACCGGCACCACGACCATGTTCGGCACCGTCTGGCCGGGGGCGTAGTTGAGGTTCGACGTGCCGGGCCGCGGATCGCCGTCCCCGTACACCGTCACGTGTCCGGCGCTCCGCGGGTTGGTGACCGTCACGTTCAGCACCGCGGCCGAGACCGCGGCCGGGATCGCCCCGTTTCCGGCGATCTTCAACCGCGTGGTGGACCATCCGCCGACCCGCGGCATCGTGCCCCCGTCCCGGGTGTCGAGCAGCCGCGTCGGGCCGTACGGCGTGTACTGCGAGCCGGCCGTGCCGACGAGGACGCTGTTGCTCACGATGTTGCCGGACAGGTCGGTCAGCGTGAGCGAGATCCGGTACTGCCCCAACTTCGGGTACACGTGCGGCGGAAGGCCCCAGCCCACGTCGGACGCGTTGTACCCGTCCAGCGTGGTCCCGTCGCCCCAGTCGAGCGTGAAGGCGAGCATCTGGCCCTCGCTGGTGACCCGCGGACTGAGGGAAACGCCGTACGCGCTGGTGTCCTGAGCCAAGAGAGCCACGGCGAAACCGGGGTTGGGGTCGAACTGAACGGCGCCCCGGCTGGTGAAGGGAGCGACGCCGTAGAAGTCGGACGTCAGCATGCCGGGCGCGGCGGGGTTCGCCGAGCCGATCGCGGCGGAGCCGACCTGGAGCCGCGCGTCGACCGAGCCGGAGCCGTTCATCCTCAGCTGGGGCTGCTTCGCCTCCTTGGTGTCGATCGTGTCGTGCCCGCCCTGGGTCGTCGCGGACTGGAACGCAGCGAGCGTCGGATAGGCGGCACCCGCCCAGCTGTAAAGCGGCGTGGCGTCGGAGCCGAACACGAAGAAGTCGTTGTAGTCAGCGATGGTGTCGCCGCTCGACCCGGCCGAGACCACCAGGTCGGGGTCCCATCCCAAGCCGTAAGAAAGGCAGTTGTCCCGGTAGACGCCCATGTAGTCGGTGTTGGGATTCGCGTCCTCAAGGAGGTTGTTCTCCAGGTGGACTCCTGTCGAAGCACCCTCGACGTCGACCGCCGGCCCACACCCGCGCTGGATCGTGTTGGCCGTGACGTTCAGCGCGCTTACGCCGGTGGCGGCGATCCCGCTGTCCGCCAGGATGTTGCCGGCGAGCGTGACGTTACTCGCCCCCTGCGCGACGGCGATCCCCCGGCCCTTAGCCCGCGAGAAGCCGGTGTCGAGGTAACTCCGCGTCACTGTCACGTTGCTGGACGCTCCGTCGATGGTGAGGGCATCGACGGACTTGGTGACGTTGCTGCCCGAGCTGATCAGGCTGGAGTCGATCGTCACGCCCGTGGAGCCGATCAATTTCACCGCAGGCGAGCTGCCGTACTCAAACGGGTTCGACGTCAACATCATATTGCTGATGGTCACGTTGTTCACGTGGTCCAGGACTAGCGCGGGCTTGCCGACATCGCCGTAGATCGGGCTGATCCACGCCTGGTAACCGATACCGACGATCGAGATGCCGGACGTCCTGACTGTCACCGACTCGTCGGAGGAGTAACCCCGCAACGTCAGAACGTCGATGGTGTCGCCCGGTTGCGCGCTATCCACCGCCTTCTGCATCGAGCAGTACGGGCTGGCCTGGGTTCCCGTCCCCGGGCCGGTACAGGAGAAGCCGAAGGCGGCGTAGATGGTCCTGCCGGCAGCCTGCGCCGACGCCGGACTCCGCACGCCGGAGGCGCCTGCCGACGGCGCTTGCGCGGCCGGCTTCTGCACCCGCACGGAGTTGCTCGCCGGGCTGGTGAAGCTCCGAAGGCTCGAACCCGCGGGCAGCACCGTCGCGGCGACGGAGTGCGCGTTCGCGGAGCCACTCGACAATCCGGCCGCGATGGCCGGACCAGGCAGGAGCGCGAGTCCGGCAGCGAGAACCGCGATCGACGCGACAAGGCGGCGGTGAGGCACTGACTCCCCAGTCAACTCTTATGTGAACCACACGACAGGCCGCACAGAGTACAGACAGCCCATGACGCGCCCACCACCGACCCGTCACCGCATCCGCCCCACCAACAGGACAGCCCGGCCCGCCAACCGTCGACAGCAGCGGAAGACGGCGACCGAACCGGCGTGGCAGGAGTACGACCTGGTGAACGACCGGAGCCGCCACACCACCGGCACGATCCTCAACGAGCTGGGCGCGGGCCCCTTCACCATCACGCCGCCCCTGCGGCATTCGCAGGTCGCCATGACCCGCCAAGCCGTCAAGATCACGGGACCGACAGCCCGGGCCGCCACGCAGATGACGAGCAACGCGCTCGCGCCCCGGAAACCCGAGCGTGAGACCACGACTGAGACCACGAACACCCGGGCAGCGCGAGCACGCCGCTGGCGACGACTGCCGCAGACGCCAAAAAGGCCCGGTCAGAGAATCCGACCGGGCCTTTCCGCTTCTGAGCCGCCTGCGGGATTCGAACCCGCGACCTACGCATTACGAGACCACCAGGGCTCATGATGCGTGGTGCTGCACCGTGCCGCCTAGTGATGTTTTGCCTGATCAGAGCACATGCAGCCCGTTAGCCCGTCTCACCTCGTGCTACCTCTTCCAAAGGCGTCCGGCCGCACACTGGCCGCACGTCGCCTCATCCAGCGCCATCTGCCGCCCCAGCAGGCCACTGGGAGATCCCTACAAATGGCTGGCCACCCCGCCCGATTCTGGCCATCGATGCCCTCCATAGGATGCCGACCCTGAACCGCCAGCCACCACCCATCGACCCTACGTGCGTCATAGTATTGGTGCATGCTCTTCGAGACTCCCGCGCTGACACCCGACGACCATCAGGTCATCGAGGAGATCGAGGCTTTCCGCACCGAGTTCCGTCACCGGTTGGCCGAGCCGCGCCGCTGGGAGGGCCAACTCCGCCGTTCCCTCACTGCGGCGGCGGTCCGCGGCTCGACACACATCGAGGGCTACACCGTCACCGCCGAGGACGCCGAGACCCTCATGGCCGGCGGCGAGATCTCTCCGGACACGGACGACGCCACCCGCAACGCCGTCACCGGCTACCGCGACGCCCTCTCCTACATCCAGCGGGCATCGGGCTTCCAGATCTTCGCCTGGGACCACACCCTCTTGTCCGCCCTGCACTTCATGATGACCAAGGCCGACGACGAGGTCCGCCCCGGCGAGTACCGCACCAATGGCCTCTGGGTCTCCGGTGGGCCCAACCGCCCACCCGTCTACACCGCCCCCGACCCCGACCAGGTCCCCGCCCTGATGAACGAACTGGTCCAATGGCTCACCGAGAGTGACACCGACACCCCAGCGATCGTCCGCGCCTCGATGGCCCACCTGAACCTGGTCTCCATCCACCCCTGGCGCGACGGGAACGGCCGGATGTCCCGTGCCGTGCACACCCTCGTCCTCGCCCGCGAAGGCGTCCTAGCGCCCGAGTTCTCCAGCATCGAGGAATGGCTCGGTGCCGACGACTTCAACACCCGCGAGTACTACGCGGCTCTGCGCACCGTCCAAGCCGGCACCTGGCAGCCGCAGCGAGACACCCACCCATGGATCCGCTTCTGCCTCACTGCCCACCACCTCCAAGCCCAGGAGGTCCAGCGCCGCTTCGAAGCCGCCGCCCGCCTCTGGTACCGCCTCGAAAACATCGCTCTCCAGCACCGGCTCGACGAGCGCACCATCTCCGCCCTCTACGCCGCCGCCCACGGCCACCTCCGCCGCACCACCTATCAGGCCGAAGAGTCCCTGACACGCGACCAAGCCCTCGCCGACCTCCGTACCCTGCGCCGTCTCAGCCTCATCGAGCCCGTCGGGCACGCCCGTACCCAGCGCTACGTCGGAGGCCCCGCCCTGAGCCAAGCGCGCAATGAGGTACATGCGGAGGTCCACGCCGACCTCTATCGCGAGCCGTACCCCCAGTAGTCCTTGGCCCTCACGGCGATCTGGAGCCCATACGGGCTTCGCCACAACTGCCGTTCAAGGAAGTGCACCACGGGGTGTCACGTCAGACACTCCCCTCTCCTGCCGAACGGCCCTGACGAAGAACCAGGGAGACATCACTGCCTGTCAACCCAGGTCCTGGCG
Source organism: Kitasatospora sp. NPDC002522 (assembly GCF_053595195.1). NCBI lineage: Bacteria > Bacillati > Actinomycetota > Actinomycetes > Kitasatosporales > Streptomycetaceae > Kitasatospora > Kitasatospora sp. NPDC002522. The sequence goes on along the minus strand of NZ_JBSFXE010000034.1, from coordinate 55,438 downwards.
AAGGCGGCTGAGATAGGCGTCGATCTGCGCAAGCCCGGGCCAGCCGCTTCCCCGAAGGCGAGAGGTTTCCGATCGGAGCCGCTCTCCGAGATCCAGTGCCTTGGGAAAGCTTTCCGTCGCGGCGTACAGGCTCATCAACCGCGCGAGGGCATCCAGATGGCGGTTGACGGCGTCCTCGTCGTCCTCGTCGGGCATGATCTCGCTGATCTGGTCGAAGGCTCGGATGGCAGCGGTGGCCTCGCCGAGTTCCATCCGGCACTGTGCGGCGTAGTACCAGCACAGTTGGGCCTGCTCGTCGTGGGCGCCATAGCGGTCGGTGTAATGGTGGGCGAGCGGCTCGAAGAGCGAGAGGGCCTCACGGTGGCTCCCGGCCAGGAACTTCACCTGGGCGAGGCTGAACTGCATATCTTCCCTGAGCTCCGAATCAGCGGCCCTAGCGATGGCCTCGGCCAGTGCGTCGGCAGCCTGGGTGAACTGGCCATCCTCAGCCAGGCCCGCTGCCCGGGCGGAGACCGCGTCCGCCTCTTCTTCGGTCAGCGCGGCAGGGCCTGTCGCCGGCTCCTGCGACACCGCTGCTGGTGGGGGCGTGAACGGTGTGGGAAGCACGACTGTGGGCGTGTACGACGCGGCGCTACTTGGGCTGGGCGTCCGGCCCCCGAAGGGTCGCAGGAACGGCAGACGCGGGTCCAGGACACCCTCGTCTGCCCCTGTCGGGGTGCCGACGGAGGCGTGGACGAAGGGCAGGAGTGCGTCGTAGACCTCCATCGCGTCCATGCGCTGCTCGGATTCCTTGGTGAGCATCGCCAGCAGGAGCTTCTCGATATCGGCCGGTACATCCGGACGCAGGGATCGGATGGGAGGTGGCGGGGTGTGGACGTGGTGCCACATGTGGGAGCGACTGTCGTCGGGGGTGAACGGCGGCTTGCCGGTGAGCAGTTCGTGGAGCACACAGGCCAGGGCGTATACATCGGCAGCGGGACCGACAGCGTTGGCCAAGCTCTGCTCGGGGGACATGTAGGGCGGGGTGCCCACGGTCATGCCGACCTGAGTGAGGCGGGGCAAGGTGCCGACTCCGCGCAGGGCGGCGACGCCGAAGTCGAGGACCTTGACCACGCCTCCGGGGGTGAGCATCAAGTTGGACGGCTTGATGTCGCGGTGAACGACATCGCGATGGTGCATGGTGTCAAGGACGGAAGCGATCTGGGCGCCTACGGCCGCGGCCCAGGAGACGGAAACCGTCTCGCATTCGTAGTCGGTCTCGTCGATGAACGTCTGCAGTTCACGTCCCTGCAGGAGCTGCATGACGACGAACAACCGTCCGCTGGCCTCGTCGGTGCCTGTGTCGAAGACAGCTGGCACACCCAGGTGTTCGATGCCGGCGGTGATCTGGACCTCGCGCAGAAACCGGGCGCGGCGGGTCTGCAGGGTCTCCTCGAAAGCCGCACCGTGGAACCCGGGCGGGGCCGGGCTCTCCGCCAGCATCATCTTCACCGCGACCCGACGGTCCAGGCGTTCGTCGTACGCCTGCCAGACCTCGCCCATACCGCCCGCGCCGATGGGTGTGTGCAACCGGTACCGGCCCGCGATCACGCGGGCCGGTACGCCGGCGTCGAAGGTCGGTGCGCCGCGCACCATGCGAGATCCCTCTCTGCGTGAATGGAGCGTGCCGCGCCCGGCAACTTACCTGACGTGTTGTAAAGCACAGGCTATGCGGTCGGCGGCTCCGCTTGGCGGCTTCCGGTGGACTTGAGCTCGGTAGCCCGCTGCTCGGTCGCTCGGCGCTCGGCCTCACGCCGGACCGGACGCCGGATGAGCTGGTACGCCTGCTGGGTTGCGACCTGCTTGAACAGGCGGTTGACGTTGGCGTCGTCGAAATACCGGACCATCAGGGCGTCGTTCGACGCGGCCTGATCAATGACGATCCGGTCGAGGTCCTTCTCCAGTTCTCCGGCGAAGACGTCCTGCTCCTGGTGCAGGGCGATGGCCCGGAGTTCGGGGTCCTCGCTGACGGCAACCACGAGCTGGCCGAGCAGGATCTGGTCGGTGGTGGACAACCCGGTCCCGTACTCCTCGTTGACGGACTGGATCACCTCTGCCAGTGACATCTCCTCCACTTCGGCGACCGCTCCAGCCGCCTCGGGCACCAGCCCAGGCAGGAGCTGCGCGCCCGCTGCCTCCAAGCGCAGCTCCGGGGTGCCCGTCTGAGTGATGCGCATGTGGCTCGGGGCGGCGGTCCCTATGTCGGCGCCGGCGCTGCGGACGGGCGGAGGCAGGCGGCGCAGCAGGAAGCGTCCGTACTGGTAGAGCCGTTCCAGTTCAAGATTCTCGAAGCCGATGACGTGGGAGAGCCAGCCGTACGCCTTGGTGTAGGAGTCCAGCGCTCGGCGGAACTCGGTGGCGGTGTCCGGTTCGGTGGCGTTGAGGGCGTTGAAACGGTCCAGCGCGGGCTGAAGGTAGCCGTAGAGGCGGGCGTGGGCCTTCATGATGGCGGTGTCGGTGGCCGAACCGCCCTGGAAAGCCGCGAAGTACGCAGCGACGAAGGCGTCCATCTCGGCTTCTACCAGGAGCTGGTAGGCCATCACCTCGCGTTCGCGGTCGAACAGCAGGTTGGGGTCGGTGGGGTCGCTGACCGATGCCTCGTAGTACTGCTGGAATGCCTGCTCGATGTCCTCGGGCCGGTTGGCGAAGTCGAGAATGAACAGGTCTTCGGTGCTCTTGAGCCGGTGGGTGCGGTTGAGCCGGGACAGCGTCTGCACCGCGGCCAGTTTCACGAGGATCTTGTCCACGTACATGGTGGTCAGCAGCGGCTGGTCGAAGCCCGTCTGGTACTTCTCGGCGACGACGAGGATCCGGTGCTCGGGCTTGGGGACGGACGGCGGGTTCGGGTCGTCTGCGCGGGTGTAGCCGAAGCGGGTGGGTAGCTCACGTTCTGGGAAGCCGTTGAGTTTGGGCTCGGTGTACTCGATCCCGTCGATGGTCAACGCGCCGGAGAACGCGACCAGGGTGCCGCAATCAGTGAAGCCACGCTGATCGATGTAGGCGCGCATGGCCTGGTACAGCCTCACGGCGTGGTCACGGCCGGAGGTGACCACCATCGCCTTGGCCCGGCCGCCGAGGCGCGGGCTGGAGTGCGAACGGAAGTGATCGACGATGATCTTCGCGCGGGAGGCCATCGACGCCTCCGACATCAGCGCGGCCCGTACCAGCTTCGAGCGGGCCTTGCGCGGATCCACCTGCTGCTCCGCCTCGTCGGCAGCGGCGTCCTGGAGCTTGAAGTACGTGGCGTAGGTGATGTAGTTGCCGAGCACATCGAGGATGAAGCCCTCCTCGATGGCCTGCCGCATCGAGTAGACGTGGAAGGGCCCCTTCTCCTGCTCTCCCGATTCAGGATTGGCGTAAGGGGTGCCGAAGAGGTCGATCGTCTTCGCCTTCGGAGTGGCCGTGAACGCGAAGAAGGAAAGGTTCGGCTGCTTGCCGCGCGCCAGGGCTGCGGCCGTCAGCGGATCGCCGTCGTCGTCCACCGCGTCCGAGCCGAGACGTCCCAAGGCCTTCTTCAGCGCCGCAGCGCTCTCCCCACCCTGCGAAGAGTGCGCCTCGTCGATGATCACTGCGTAGCGCTGCCCGCCCAGCCCAGCGACCTTGTCCAGGACGAAGGGGAACTTCTGCACCGTGGTGATCACGATCCGGGCCGTCGGCCCGGTCAGCGCGTCCGCGAGCTGCTGGGAGTTCTCATCGATCCGTACGACCACACCGGCCTTGTGGTCGAACTGGTAGATGGTGTCCTGGAGCTGCTTGTCGAGCACGCGCCGGTCGGTGATGACGATGACCTTGTCGAAGACCAGCTTGTTCGCCCCCAGACCGGAGGCGAGCGCGGCCGGTGCGATCTGGTCACGGTCGTGGGAGGTATGCAGGCTGGACAGGTGGTGCGCGAGCCAGGCAATGGTGTTGGACTTGCCCGAACCCGCGGAGTGCTGAATCAGGTAGTTCTCCCCCGCCCCGTGGCGCGCCGCGTGCGCGATGAGCTTGCGAACCGCGTCCCACTGGTGGAACCGGGGGAAGATCAACGGCTGCGTGTGCGCGCTGCCCGGCTTGTGCGACGGCGCCCGGCCGGCCTTAGCTGCGGCGTCCTCCACGTGCAGGAACCGCTGCAGCAGCTCCAACCAGTTGTCCCGGGCCCACACCTCGTCGAAGAGGTAGGAGGTGGGGTACCTTCCGTCGGTCGAGGCCGGGACATTGCCCGCGCCACCGATCTGGCCAGGGCCACCCGAGCCGGTGTTGAAGGGAAGGAAACGGGTCGCGTCTCCGGCCAGACGGGTCGTCAGGAACGCCAGCGTCGGATCGACCGCGAAGTGGACCAGGCTGCGTTTGGCGAAGAACAGCTCATTCGGGTCGCGCTTACGCCGGTACTGGCGCTTGGCGTCCTCTACGGTCTGTCCGGTCAGCCCGTTCTTCAACTCCACCGACGCGATGGGGAGTCCGTTGAGGAAGAACACCATGTCGAGGCTGTCCAGTGGACGGGCGTCGGAGTAGTGGAACTGACGCATGAAGGCAAGCCGGTTCGCGTCGTACTCGGCCAACGCGTCGGCGGCAAGGGTGTGCGCGGGACGGAAGTACGCAAGCTGGATCTTCACGTTGCGGTCGTTCACACCCCTGCGCAGCACATCCAACAGGCCGCGCGAGTCAATCTCCCGCGCCACCCGCTTGGCGAACCTGCCGATGGCCTGCTCTTCCTCCTCGCCGTAGGCAGCCTGGAGTGCCAGCCACGCGTCGTTCTGCGACGCACCGAGAAAGGCGGCTAGCTCGGAAGTGTCGATGCCGATGGTGCGGTCGTAGGTATTCGACAGCCCGCGCTGCCAGCCGCTACGCAGAAGTGCCGCTTCCACGGCGTTCTCGAAAGCCTTCTCGGTGTACACGCGGGCATCGTTCATCTAAATCCCCCTCAGAAGTTGCGGTCATGCGTGGGACGGGCGGTGGTGACATCGAACTGGCCGGTGACGGCAGCGGTGATCAACGTTTGGCGGCGTTCGGAGAGGAGAGCAAGTTGACGGTCTGTACGTCGTAGCAATTCCGCGTGGCTCCGTCGCCCCTCCTCTACCTGAGAGGCCACTCTCTCTTGCTCCTTGGGATCCGTGGGCCATCGGACAGAAAAATTCGACAGATCTTCCATTCCAAGTGTGGGCTGGGCAGAGTCCGACCCAGTAGCAAGAACCGCCTGGCGTTCAAATTCGCTCGTGCCAATCCAGGCGACGAAAAGGTTTGGAATTACATTTGACAGCAAACGAAGCGAACAAACAGCCCGAGCAATATTGGCACCAGAAAGTTCATCCGGCACAATAGCCGCTCTACCCAGAGTGCCAACTACACTGAGCAGAACATCGCCCGGCTTGGTGATTGTTCTCGCGTACTGATCCGAGAGAGGCCTTGGAATTTTCGCCAACTCGCCCGCGCGCCCCGGAAGATCCAACAAGTCATTGACCCTAATAAAGGGAACTCCATCATCCTCGAACGCGGGAACTAGTACTCCATAGCGCGGTCGAGACCGAAGGAGATATTTTACCCTAGTCAATTTACCCGACAAACACTGCCCGAGGACCTTCTCGACATACACACCCTGCCTAGCTCGAATGGCATCCCGCTGACGAGAGCGAAGATCTACCAATTTATCAATGCGAGCCGTCTCTTGGTCCAGGAAGTCGGAGATACGACGCTGCTCATCGACTGAAGGGACAGTAACCCTTGTAGCAGCCAACGCATCAGAGGAGAGCTCCAAGAACGTAGTCCCCTGACCTCGCGCTTGCAATTGCCGCACCATTGATTCCAGCTGGTATACGAAGAAGCGTTCTTCCACAGGACGGGTGGCAACCAGAGCACGGCACCCCTGATTGAAAGCCATCGGAACCTTCGTCAGGGCTACATAGCCGATAGGAGCCCTAGTAGATAGCAAAATTGAACGTTTGGGAACAATACGCGAACCATTGGCAGCACCAGCAGCAGTGAGTGTCCGCTGAGTCATGGACAGCCATGTGCCGGAAGTAGCAGCACCGAGATCTACCGGCGTAGCCCAGGGGACATCGCCCCCCCAGTTTTCATCGTCAGACGCCGGCGTCCCACCGTTTACCACTCGAAAAATTCGCCGAAGTGGAATAATTGGCCAACTCACGCCGCCACCTCCCCCAACAGCACCTGAATCTCGGCCTCGAGCGACTTCAATTCCGCATCAATCTCCGCTAGCGGCCTCGGCGGTGTATGGACGTAGAAGTGCCGGGTGAAGGGAATCTCATACCCAAGTTTATAGCGCTCCATCTCCTTCGTCTTCGGATTGCGGATCTCCGAAATCCAGGCGTCCGGGACATGCGGCAGGACTTCTCGGGCAAGGTACTCGTCGATATCGTCATCGAGCGGGATATTCTCATTGTCACGCAGGTCCGGGTCGGGCTCCGGTTTGCCCTTCAGAAGCTGGACCTCGCCCTCTGGATCGGTTACACCCACAGCGTCACGGAGTACCTTCTGAAATGGCGCAGTGGAGGGCCACAGCACGCCCCCGGCCACCATCGCCGTCCGCAGGGCGTCCCATGCCTCAGCCTTGGTGGACCACTGAAATCCTAGGAGGGGCTTAAGCGCGGTCAGCAACAACTCCGCCGCTGCGTCGCCCCCGACCGCCTTCTTCACGGCGGCCGAGGCACCTAGCAGAGCGAGGCTGTCCTCAGTCAGCTCGAAGCGGAGCTTGAGCGGCCGGTCCACTGTAATGCGCTGGTAGCCGAAGCTCCGGTTGGCAAAGACCTTCACCCGTCCATGATCCGGATGAGTCTCATCGCTGGCGATACTCAGAGCATCGCGGTAGATCCCGCAGATCTTTCCGATCTGCGCCCGCGTGATCTTCTTGCGCTTCTCGCCGAGAGACTTGCTCATCTTGGACCACTGATCGCGGGCGTCAAGCAGGATCACTCGGCCCTTGCGGTCGGTGGGCTTGCGGTTGGTGACGATCCAGAAGTACGTGGAGATACCGGTGTTGTAGAACAGCTGGTCTGGGAGGGCGACAATCGCCTCCAGGTAGTCGTGCTCGATGATCCACCGACGGATCTCCGACTCCCCCGACCCCGCACCGCCGGTGAACAGCGGGGAACCGTTGAAGACGATAGCCAGGCGAGTGCCGCCGACCTCGTCGCCCGCTGCATCCTTCTTGAGCGGATGCATCTTGCTCATCATGTGCTGTAGGAACAGCAACGAGCCGTCGTTGATCCGAGGCAGGCCGGCTCCGAACCGGCCGTCGTACCCCCGATCCTCGTGCTCCTGCCGAACGGCCTTCTCAACCTTCTTCCAGTCCACGCCGAAGGGCGGGTTGGCAAGCATGTAGTCGAAGGTCTCGCCCTCGTGGCCGTCCTGGCTGAAGGAGTTGCCGAAGCGGATGTTCTTGGCCGTGTGGCCCTTCAACAGCATGTCGGAGCGGCAGATCGCGTAGGACTCGGCGTTGAGCTCTTGGCCGAACAGGTTGACGCGCACACGGGGGTTGAGCTTCTGAATGTGCTCCTCCGCCGCCGCCAGCATGCCGCCGGTACCGCAGGCCGGGTCGAGGATCTTGACGACCTGACCTTCACCTGTCAGGCGGCTGTCGTCCGGAGCGAGCAGCAACTCGACCATCAGCTCGATGACCTCGCGCGGGGTGAAGTGCTCACCGGCGGTCTCGTTGGAGGCGTCGGCAAACTTGCGGATCAGCTCCTCGAAGACGTACCCCATGCCGTGGTTGTCCACGGTCTTAAAGCTCAGATCCACACCGGCGAACTCCCGGACCACCTGATAGAGCAGGTCTGCGTTGTCCAGGCGATCGATCTGAAGGTGGAACTCGTAGCGATTGATGATCTCGGTGGCCTCCGAGGAGAATCCCCGGATGTAGTCCTTGAGGTTCTTCGCCACGTTCGCCGCATCACTGCTGATGGTGTCGAAGGTCTGCTCGGAGAGGTTGTAGAACTTCAGCTTGGAGGCTGCCAACAGCAGGCCGTCCTTGTTCTCCCCGGTGTAGGAGGCCGCCCGATCCCACACCGCCTGGCGGGTCGGGGCCATGACACAGTCCAGTCGGCGCAGCACCGTCAGCGGGAGGATGACCTTTCCGTATTCCGAGCGCTTGTAGTCCCCGCGCAGCAGGTCGGCCACTGACCAGATGAAGTCGGCCAGTTCCTGGTTCTTACTCAACGTGTCCTGTCCTCTCGCCCCACTGCGGCGTCTCCGTCGGTTGCCGTGCCCTGGTGTTCAGCATCGCCACTGCCCTGCGTCGGCGGCGGATTGAGCGCACCACCGGTGAGGCCGTCACGGGCCAGCCGCGCAGCCCGACTTCCCATCATGGCGAGTTCTGCAAGTTCGCGCTCAAACGCACCCAACGAGCGAAAGGCGTCGCCGTAGCGGTGCTGTCGTTCGATGTCCATGCGGGGCAGGCGTGCCGCCTGGACGTCCGCTCGGAACGTACCCGAAGAGGACGTGCTACGGCGGGCATTCGCCGCACTGCTGGCGAAGCCGCGCACATAGTCAGGATCCAACTGGTCGCTGAGGGAGGTAAGTTCTTCACCATCCAAGCGGACCAGGCCGGCGGCCAGCAGATCGCTCACCGCCACTGGGACGCCGTCGTCCAGACTGTTGGCCTCACCTCGCGGTAGCAGCTCGGGGAGCAGCGCCTGCAGATGGCTCAGGCGTGCGTCCAGTTCCTCGCGTAGCGCGGCGTACTCCATCGCGTAGTCGGGTTCCGGCTCGCGCACGTAGCGGCTGGGCGTGAGGTCTACCTCACTGTCCAGCAGATCGATCAACGGCACCTCTGCCTCTTGGTACGGCTGCGGCTTCCACGGCCCGTCCAGGCTGTTGGCACTGAGATCCACCATGCGTACGGTCCCGGTCCCCCGCCCAGGGCCCGAGGGGCGGCTCAGCAGCCACAGATGCAACGGAAGTGCGTGACTGGCAGCGAGGCCCGGCGGCAGAGCCACCAGTGCGGCAACGCAGCCACGGCGAACCAACTCAGCCCGGATTCGGCGGCCGGAGCGGCGATGGGCGACCGACGCCGGCAGGGCTATCACGGCTCGACCCCCTGGGGCAGTGTGGTGGTAGCAGTGCTGAAGCCAAGCGAGTTCACTCTCCCCGCGCGAGGGCACACCTGCCTCCCACCGCGGATCGATGAGCAACTGCTCGCGGCCCCAATCGGCCACGGCGGTCGGCGGCTCGCAGACGACGAGGTCTGCGCGGAGGTCGGGAAAAGCATCTTCCCGCAACGAGTCGCCCTCAACGATCTGCACCGACGACACCCCGGTGGCCGCCAGGGTCGCACGCACTCGGGCAACGCGTGTCGCATCCACCTGCATGTCCTGCCCTTGCCTGCTCCCCACCGCACCGCCACCCGCCGCGACAAGAAGCGAGCCGATGCCACACGCCGGATCGAAGACGGTGCCAGAGGTCTCACCAGCGAATTCCCGGACAGCGCGAGCGAGTCGCAATGTCGAGGCCCCGTCCAACTCGGCGCGTGCGGTGGATTCCAGCAGTCGGGCGACCAAGGCGTCCATCACATCGGTGGGCTTGCGGTCGGCAACCAGCCCGTCCACCGCTTCGCGGGCCGTCTGGTCGGTCAACTCTCCTGGAACGCCCCGGAGGTAGTCCCCGACAGCAGCCAGCGCCTTGACCATCATCTCACCGTAGGTGCCACGCAGGGCCTGCCAGAGCCGGACCTCCCCTGTGAGCTCTCGCCCATCTCGCTGCTTTTCCAACCACTGCCGCATCTCGGCGAGCGAGTACAGCGGACTCGCCGAGGTGCCGCCGACGGGTTCGGGAAAGTCCGGGCGGCGCCGGCGCCAGTTGGACACCGCAGCGCGCGTCACGCCTGCCAACCGTGCGATCTCCGCAGCGGTCACCTTGGTATCGGATACCTCGTTTCCTCCAGCCATGATGCAACCGTATACCACGGCGACATCTTCACCAAGTTACATTCGGTTGACGGCGCTAACAGACTCAGGTTCACTGGAGGGCACGCGCCGCACGCCGTCCAGCCCACTGGGGCCACCGTGCCCGGAAGACCGGGTCATGAGCGCGAAACGTACCCAGGAGGCCGGCCCCAAGGGCGTCGTCCTCTGACCCTGACGCCTCGACTCGAAGGAGCGACCGTGACCGCCAAGGAGAAAAGCAGCACCGGCACCCGGAAGTCCACGTTGCACCGGCTGACCGTTCCCGACGGAGGTGAGGTGGAGCTCCGCGCCCTCGTGCGTCCTCGCTATCTCGACCGCCCCGGATACCAGGTCCGCGAGTTCGCCCGGGAGGGTGTCACGGGGCTGCTGGTGAACGGCGGCATCCCCCGGGACCGTGCGGACTGGTGCACGGCCGTCGAGCGGATCACCGGCCTGGCGGTCAGCGAACGGAATCACTCCGCTGCGGGTCTGGTGCTCATGCGCACTGAGCGGGGCCTGTACGCCCTGAGCTATGGGGTCGGTCAGCACATGCTGGAACCGTACTACCGTGATGACGAGTTCGGCCTGGAGTTCGCCACTCGCTGCCTCGACGAGGACGGCATCATCAAGGTACGCAACCAGATCATGGACGGGCGGGGGCGTGTCGACGAGTACTCCGTCGCCCAGGGAGAGCGGATCGACGGCTTCGGACTCGACCGGTTCGGCAGCGTCGTCCGCCGCATCTGTGGAACGGTCAGCGGCATCCCGTTGACGTCCCTGCCTTCCGGTACCTCCAAACATGTTCGAGTCGAGTGCTCCGAGTCGACCATCAAGCTGCCGCTGGCCACCACCCCGGAGGAATTCCTCAACGATCTGCGCGCCATAGAAGAGGTCTGCTCGCGGCCGGACCCGCTGCCCGAGCTGCGCTTTGTCGATCGGCTCCGCACGCTGGACAACCGCAGCCGCAAGGCAGTGGACGCCCAGGCAGTCCTTGAGGGCATGCTCGCCGACCCGAATCACCCGCGGCTCACGCTGGGAGTTCCGGAGAGCTGCCAGGAGGGCTTCGGGTCCGCCCAGGCGTTCCGGATCAGCTCGGGCAGCCGCAGCATCGACGTCACCGAGCTGGACCTTCCCACCCTCCTTGAGTTCGTCTCGGAGAAGCCCAAGGGGGAGCGGGGCAAGGCGCTCGGCCAGGTACGGGTCGTCATGTTCAGCGACGACGACCTGAAGACACCTGCCAGCGCCGCGACCACGGGCAAGGAATGGCTCGTCGCTGACGTCCCCGTGGGCACCAACCGATACTTCTACGGCCACGGCAAGTGGTACGAGGTGGGAACCGGATTCCTCAAGACGCTGGAGGAAGAGCTCCGGGAACTACTGGGCAAGCAGCCCAGCGTCCAGCTGCCTTCCTGGCCGAGGGGAGTGCCGGACGCCAGGAGGCGGGACTCTCATGATGAGGACTGGTACAACAAGCGGGCGGCGAGCCAGCCGGGCTACCTCCTCTTCGACAAGAAGAACATCGTCACGGACAAGTTCAACGGTGGCGGGCTGGAGATCTGCGATGTCCTCGGCCCGGACAACCAGCTGATCTGCGTCAAGAAGGCCACCACCAGTGACGGCACCGCGCCACTGAACCACCTCTTCGCCCAGGCCGTCACCGCCGTCGAAACCCTGCGCAGCGACGAAGCCATCCGCAGCAGCTTCCTCGGCCAGGTGGCCGACCGCACTCCCGACCACCGCCTCCTGAGCGACTTCGGAACGCTGAAGGTCGTCCTCGCGATCCTTCTCAAGGACGGCAAGGAAATCACCGTCGACTCGCTCTTCGCCTTCGCCCAGGTCTCCCTCCTCCAGGCGGCACGTCGCTTGCGAGCGATGAACGCGGAGGTCGAGGTCGTCGCAATCCGTCGCTGAGCTCACCACAGCACTCTCCCAGAGCCACAACGCCAGTGCCGGCAATGGGATTGATCACGACGATGCCCCTGGCCGGGACCACGTGTGAGGTCTGACCCCCCTGTCGGATTCGCACAACGAACCAGCCAACGACCGATCCCGTCGGCACCCCCGCCATGACCGCCCGAACAGGACCGTTGCAGCCATGGCCGCACTTCGGCCGCACTTGTTCGCTGACGGAATGCCAGAAATGGCCGCCACCATCACAAAGGTGCAGGTCAGCGGATTGGGCAAGCCGATACCACTCAGAGTCGACAACCTGTGACCTGCGCACTCCGCATGTGGGCTCGCAACCCTCGAATCGGCAGGCTTCCATGGTCAAAGCAACGAGAAAACCCCAGGTCAGAGGCCTGACCTGGGGTTCACCATGGAGCCGCCTATGGGATTCGAACCCATGACCTACGCATTACGAGTACACGTGATCATGGGCCGTCGAGTCCCAACCGGCGGGCTCGCGTCCCAGTTTTGCCTGGTCAGAGCACGTCTGCGCGTGACGGTCCGTCCCATGCGATCCAGTCAGTCCCAATCGGCTACCGATACTCCCGGGCAAGTTGCGGGCAAGTTGCTCCGGGCTGAATCCCGTGACCTCTAGCTTAGCCGGAGCCCCCCACCCTCGCGACTGAGCGTGATCTTGCCGCCGATCCCTCCCCCGCATCCAGCAAACGGCACCCATGTGATGTGTGCAACATTCACTAGACGGTGGAGCATCTGTGCATGTATGTTGACCCGCTCGCGGATCATGGACCGCTGCGTGAGGGGGATTGTTGCTGCAGGTGTTCCGGGTGACGGATGGGGCAGTTCGTAGGATCGAGGGCGGGGCGGCGGAGCTGGAGCGCCACCTGCAAGTGCTGATCGAGGCCAACATGCCGGAGATGCTCGGGATGCGGTTCCTGGCGCACGAGTACTCGACCGGGCCCGTTCATCGGGGGCGGATCGACACCCTGGCTCTGGACGAGGACGGCTCGCCCGTGATCGTGGAGTACAAGCGGACCGGCAGCTCCAGCGTGCTGTCACAGGGGCTTTTCTACCTGGCCTGGCTGGTCGAGCACCGAGACGAGTTCGAGGCGCTCGTGGCGCAGCGGCTGGGTGAGGACGCCGGCCGCACTGTCGACTGGAGCAACCCGCGGATCGTCTGCGTGGCGACCGAGTTCACTCGCTACGACACTGTGGCGGCCAGCATGTCGCACCACCGGGTCGACCTTCTGGTGTATCGGCAGTACGCGCAGGACCTGGTGACGTTGGAGTTGGCGGCCTCGGTCGCAGGGGGCTGCGGCACGCGGGCGGCCCGGGGCTCATCGAGCCGCCCGGAAGGTACCGGCCGAAAGGGTGTCCGCCAGTCGCTGGACTCGGCGTCGCCCGAGCTTCGGGAGCTGTTCTCCGAGCTGGAGGAGCGACTGCTGGACCTTGGCGAGGGCACCTGCGTCGAGCTTCAGCACTACCTGGCGTTCCGTCGCCGACGGAACTTCGCGTGCGTTCGCGTAACCCGCGAGGCCCTGGTCGCGGTACTGAACGTCGACCCCTCGACCATCCGTCTGGCCCCGGGATTCACTCGGGATTTGCGCGGCGTTGGTCACCTCGGCACCGGCGACCTGGAAGTGCGGATCGCCTCGGCGGCCGAGCTGGACAGAGCCGAGCCGCTCTTTGCGGCGAGCTTCGCCGCGGCAGCCTGATCGACAAAGGCGGGCCGGACAACTCGGTTGTCCGGCCCGCCCTCGTGTAGGCAGGTTGGCTCGTGCGGTGCCCGGGTCAGCCTCGGCGTGCCAGAGTGGTCGCGGTGACCGTCTCCCAGTCGGTCGGCAGGGCCGGGGCTGCAGGTGACTGCGGCCGGCGCACCTCGGTCGGGACTGCTCAGCGCGAAGGCGCGCTGGCGAGGCGGCCTGGGACTGCGGGGACGGCCGCCGGGACGGGTTCGCGGTCCTGGCCGGGGGCGGTGGTGCGGGTGAGGGCGGCAGCGACCCGTGGAGAGCTGACCGGTTCCTCCTCGACCGGGGCGAGGTCGGCGTCAGCGACGGTGTAGCCGAAGGTGGTCAGTTGGGTGCTGACCTTCTCCATGGCCTCGGCCAGGAGGTGAGCCCGCCCTTCGGCGATCGGGTCGGCGGCGGAGATCTCGCTGAGCCGCTGGGAGGCGGTGTCCAGCAGGGCGGCCATCCGTCCGATGAGGCCGTACTCCGGGTCCATCAGCGGGCGGACGACCTCATGGACGTCGTCCGTGGTGTCCGCCGTGTACGCCTGCGCGGTCGCGGCGACCAGGCGCGACTCCAGGTAGGACCAGTCGTGAGGCTGGAAGGGCTGCCGCTCGATGCGCTGCCGGGGTAGCGGCGGAACGACTCGGGGCGCGTAGCCGGCGTCGGTGAGCATGCGTTCGGCGAGGCGGATCCGCTGGTTGGTGTCGCTGGGGCTGTGGCCTTCGACGGTGAAGATCGGGTTGCTCTGCCCGGCGGACTCGGTAGAGAAGCCTGCTCGCGTCAGGAGGGTGCGGCTGGCCATGTCGGGGGCTTGGGCCCAGGCGCTGGCGGTGGTGCCGTCGGCGTTCGGGAATCGGGCGATCACGATCGGGGGCGGGGTGCTCAGGTGGTGTCCTTCGGGTTCAGCGGCAGCGGCCACCCAGGGCACGCCAGCTGGCGGCGGCGGGGTCGAAGGCGGGCGGGTCGGCTTGCCGGGCGGGGGCCGGTGCGGTGCGGACAGTGGCCACGGCCCGTGTCGCGGCGCTGACCTGGTCGGGAGCGCGTAGGACCGGGGCGGGGTCGACCACCGCGCGGGTGAGCCTGGTGAGGTAGCGCACCGGGGTCTCGGCCGAGAGGATCGCGGTCCACTGGTCGTCCCAGTCCGGTCCGAAAGCCGCCTCGACCATCCAGGGGCCGACGCCTTGGTCAAAGGCTTCGTCCGGGCGCGGGTGGTGGCTGAGGGAGCAGAACTCGTCGGGTGAGGTGACTCGGATGCCGTCAACGGCGGTGCCGCCCGCCGCGGGTGCGTGCACGGCGACGGGGGCGCCGCTCCCGTCGCCGAGGACCACGGCTGTCAGGTCTGAGGAGGTCCACCCGGCCTTGAGCAGTGGCCGCCAGGCGGTCGTCGGGCTCGCGGTGTGCTCGGCGACGATCTCCTCGGGCGCGGTGCGGCGGTCGTCGGCCAGAGCCCCGACGAAGGCGCTCACGATCTCGGCGGGCGTCTCCTTGGAGAACGTGGCCTGCCACAGCGGCGAGCGGTCGGTCGGGTGACGCCGGACGCTGACGCGCCACAGGTGCCAGACCGCGGGCTCGGCGGCGACTTCGATCCGTCCGCACCAGCTGGTGGCTGTCAGCGCTCCGGTGCGGGGGTCGCGCTGGTGCGGCCAGGCGTGGCGGTTGACGAGGAGGCCGAAGATGGTGCTCACGTCGCCGGCTCCGGCCAGGTAGCGGGGCCGGACGAGAATAGGAGTGGCCGGAGTTCCCGACGGCTGGCGGGTCATCGCTGGTGAGGTTCGACGATGCGGGAGTGCGGGACGGCGGCGGGCGCGGCCTGGACCTGCGGCCCGGGGCCCGCGACCCGGATGGCCGGGGAGGCGGCGGTGGCCGCCCGGTGACGGGCGCCTCCGTCGAGGAGGTCAGCGACGGGGGCTGCGGCACGGTACCCGGTGGCGGCGAACCGGGCGCCCGCGTCCAGGACTGGCTCCCAGACCTCGGGCTGGTCGCCCAACTCGGCGCCGAGCTGGTTGCCGAGAGCGGTCATGGCGCCCGCGAGCCGGTGTGCGGGTCCGGGCCGAAGCCCGATCCATTGAACGACGTGGGCGGCGTCCTCCGCGGTCAGCTCGGGGGCGAGCTTCTCGATCTGCCGCAGCGCTTCGCTGGCGCGGGCGACCGCGGCCTCGACGAGGGCGAGGGTGGGGTCGATGGGCACGGGGCTCCTACAGGGAACGGTGGAGGGGGCGGGCCGCCACCTGCGGGACTGCGGCCGGCGGTGCGGCGACGACACTTCCGCGCGGGCCGGGAGCCGAACGGGCGGCTGTGAAGCGGGGGTTGCGGTCCTCGTGCTCGGCCAGCTGGCACACGGCCAGGGCCAGGGAGCGGTCGCGCGAGGTTTCGGCGAGGCTCTGGTCGGCGCGCGCCAGCGGGGCCACGATGCGGGCCTCGTGCGGGTCGGTGCGGATGAGGACCCAGCGGCAGGCGGCGGGGTCGCCCGGAGCGGCGATGCCGGTGGCGGCCAGGATCCTCCGGGCGACCTCGGCGACCCGGTGGTCGGGGACCGGGGCCCGATCGGGGTCGGTGCGCAGCGTGCACTGCCACACCGCCCGGGACCTCACCGTATGGGCCGGACTTGCTGCCGGGGGGAGGTGGGCGGTCAGCTCGGCGACGAGATCCTGCTGGTTGAGCGTGGCGAGTTCGGGAACCGGCCGCCAGGCGTCCAGCAGCCGCAGCGGCTGCCCCCGGTTGGCTGCCGCCGTGACCAGGCCGGCGATCAGGTCCTGAGCCGAGGAGTAGCGGGAGATCACCGGGTACACGGTCACCTTCGGGCTCAGTACGGGTTCTCGGTGGTGCGGGCGTCGTGGGCGGCGGCCAGCAGCTCGGGCAGGTCACCGGGGGCTGCGTCGCGCTGGTCGATCCACCAGGTGGCCTTGTCGAGCAGGCGCACCTGGTCCTCGGTCTCCTGCCAGTCGGCCTCGTCCATACCGCCTTCCTCGACGAGCACCCGGTAGGCGCCGGTGACCAGCTGGTGGCGGGAGCGCTCGCCCCACGGCACAGCCTTCGGCGGGCCGTCCAGGGCGGGCATGCGGAACTGCTCAGCCCATTCGGTGGCGGCCTGCTGCTCGGCGGCGCGCCGCTCGGCCAGCCAGGCTTCGCGGGAGGCGGTGTCCGACTGGCGCTCGGCCAGCCAGCACTCCTTGCAGGCGCGTTCCGCGAGCCAGCGGGCGAAGCCAGCCCGCTTGTCGGCGGGACGTTCCGACAGGTCGTGGTCGACGTTGTGGCCGCAGGAGTGCTCTACGGACCAGATCTTCTTTACGGCCAAGTTGGCGTTCCTTAACGGGAGTTCGAGTGTCCGGCGGCCCACTGGATGCGGGGGTCGACGGCGGGGACGGCAGCTGCAGCGGAAGCGGCGCTCTGTGAGTGGAGGGCGGCGGTGGAGCGGACCCGGCCGCCGGCGGCGAGCGCGGCGCGGGCGCGAGGGCTGGCCGGACTGGGCCGAGCGGCGGTGGTGGTGGGCCGGGCGGCGACGGAAGCGAGGTCCCGGCTGTTGCCGGCCAGGACGGTGTCCGCCTGGGCGATCACGGTCGCCACACGGGACAGGTCGACGCTAGCGGGGTCGGAGCGCAGTTGGGCGTCGATGGAGCGCAGGCTCGCGGCGACCTCGTTGTTCATCGCCACGCGGTCGTGCAGCAGCGCGTCGGCACCGCGGTCCTGGGCGCTGGGCGCGGCGTGCACCACCGTTCCGAACGGGTCGGACCGGTCGGCAGAGTGCGCGGGCGAGGGAGGCGTCCGGTCCTCGGGAGCGATGAGGCGGGTGGCGAACGGGTCGGTGAGCTCGGGGCCCGGGCTCGGCACCGGGGAGGGCGGGGTGCGGTCCATGGCGGCGATGAGCCGAGTGGCGAAGGGATCGGTCGGCACGTACGGGCCACCGAGCGGCTCGAAGGCGAGGTCGGTCGCTACGCGCACGCCCTGGTTGCGCAGTTGGGCGACCGCGCGGGTGGCACGGTGGTCGCCTTCGTGCTCCGGCTCGTCGAGGGCGAACAGGTCGGAGGTCGGGGAGGTGCGCACGAACCCTGCCTCGGCGAGCGCTGGCCTCATGTGCGGCTGGACGAAGGGGATACGGGCGACGATGCCCAGTTGCGGGTGGCGACCGATGGCGACCTCGTGAGCCAGGGCCGGTGCTGGCGGCCCGACGTGGACGACAGCGTCCGCACCGGCGGCGGCTTGGGCAGGGCTCGGCAGGGAGGGCTTGCTGGCGTGGGTGTAGTCGAACTCCTCGGCGGCCTCGACCTGGACTCCGCTGTGGCGCAGGAAGGCGACGGTCTGCCGTACGTGGAGGAAGAGGTTCTGCTCGTCGGGGGCGGCGTCGATGGTCAGGCGGCCGTCGGCGAGTGGCCGGAACCCTGCGCGGAGCAGGACCTCGCGGGCGGCCGGGTTGGCGTCGGCGCCGAGGGAGGCGGCGATGCCGTACTGCGGATCGCGGGCGATGGCGATGTGGTGGGGATTGATGCGCTACTCCTGTTGGAGGCTGGGCAGGGAGAGGTTCAGCGGCGGGCCGACGTCCGGACCGGCGCGTGGTCGGTAGCGGCCGTGGCTGCGGGCCCTGCGACGACGCGGGTGGGGCCGGTCCCAGTGCGCGCGGCGTTCGCGCGGCCGGGTGGGGTGTTGCGGACGGCGATCTCGACGCCGAGCAGGCCCAGCGCGGCGATGGCTCGGTCGGTGGCACGGTTCTGCTGCTCGGCGTCCCGCGTGGCGAGCGAGTAGCGCTCGGGGGCGGCGGGGAGGCCGAGTGCGAACCCGGCGTCCTTGAGCGCCTGGTGCACCGCCTGGTCCCGGCTGGCTGTGGTGGCGGTGACGCCGGCCTCCCGGAACCGCCGGAAGGTGACACGGGAGGGGTAGGTGGATTCGGCATCCTGGGGCACGAGTTGGCTCCGTGGGCTTGGGGTTCAGCGGCTGCGCGGCGCCCCGGGCGGCTCGGGAGGCACACGCGGCGGCGGGATGGACGGAGCTGCGCTCATCCGCGCATGCGGAGCCCGGAGTGCAGCGGCGGCGCGCAGGCTGGCCGGGTCGGGAAGGGTGGTGTCGCGCTGGTAGAGGGCACGGAAGTCCCTGCGCGGCAGGTCCCCGTAGGAGGGGTTCCAGCGGTCGGTCCCGGACAGGTACCGGTCGCGGGAGTTGTAGCGGATCATCACGAACGGCCGTTCCTGGTCGAGCTGTTCGCTGAGCCGGGCAAGCCACCAGTGGTCGTCGTCGAACCTCTGGATCGCCTCGACGACGATCCGGCCGTCCTGGACGTCGGCCGCGATCTCCCGGCTGAGCGGATCGGCGAGCCCGGCGCGCAACTCGAGTTCCGCGACACTGCGGGCGGTCACTGCGGCCAGGTCGGCGTCGGGGAACGGGGCGGCCGACTGGAGCCACTCGTAGTAGGCCAGGACCTGCAGCGGGGACTGCTCCGGCCGGTGCCAGTTCGCCACCGGCACGCCAGCCTTCATCAAGGCGCGCAGGGCGTCGGCAGCATGCTGGATCTGGTCGTGCGCCTCGACGCTGGGCCGCTGGCACCAGCCGTTCTCCTCAACCTCGGGCGCGCGGTACCAGAAGCCGGCCTGGTAGAGGATCTCCCCGGCGACCTGCGGGGGCTGACCTCGGATGACGGCAAACTCGCCCGCGTCGAAGTCCCAGCCGAAGGCCACGTGGGGCTTGTTCATCGGCGCCGGGGAGCGCCCTGGATGACCAGGACCGATCGGACCGGTGCGCTCGCAGCAGCCTTCTCGCGCTCGGCCGCCTGCTCGGCTTCCGCCTCGCGGGCCTGGATCAGGAGCAGCAGCTCCGCCTCCAGCTGGTCACGCTGGTCGGCAGCGGTCTCCAGGGCCTCCAGCTGGGCGTCGAGCTGGTCGAGGACGGCGTCGTCCACCCGACGGCGCGCCGCCGCGACGTTGATCAGCTTCACCCGCAGAAAGGAGACGCGGGTCTCGGCCGCGACCAAGGCGCGGTGGGCCTCGACGAGCCGGGCGGTGGCGGCGTCGGCGCGGGCCTCGTTGGCGGCCAGGGAGGAGAGCGAGTCGCCTGCGGCAGCCTCCAGGCGCTCGTCCAGTCGGGTCAGCGTATTCGGCATGGATCTCCAAGCAGAGGTGGTCAGTTGGTGGGTGGCCCGGTCAGAAGGGGCGCGGGATGTACTCGACGCACGGCTGCATCGGGCGCGCCGGAGCGGAGCCCGTCGCCGGCGGGGAGGGCGTGTGAGCCGGTCGCGAGGGCGACGAGCTGAGGGCCGCGATCCGGCGACGGCCGAGGGCGGGAAGCTGCGCGGCGTACCCGCTCGACGTCCACGCCGCGCTCGCAGAGTCCAGGTCGGGGTACCGGCCGATGCCGTAGAAGGGCATCCCGCCCGCCGCCTCCGTGTAGAAGACGACTCCTTCGCCGGTGGCCGTGTAGCGGCCGAGCAGCTCCCGGCTCTCGTACGGTGAGTCGTGCGAGGCCAGCAGGACCAGGTGCCCGTTGCAGACGTCGGAGGTGATCAGCTCCGGTCGCGCGGTCCTGCCCGTGGTCTGCGCCGGACCGTCCTCGACCCACGTCGGCCGGTTCTCGATCCGCGCCCGCTGCTCGGCCTCGCTGTATACCCTGGTGACGCCGTACTCGTCGGCGATGAGCATCCCGATCGCCTCCCGCAGCTGCCGCTCGGCGACGGAGGCGGAGGTGTCCCGGCGCGGCCGGTGCAGGTCCAGCTGGTCGTCGCGGACGAACCCGGCCTGCTCCAGCCACTGGGCGCTCCGGCGGTCTGCCGCTGCGGCGACGAGGAAGCCCAGGTCCGGGCGGTGCCCGACGGTGACGACGGCGAGGGTCACGCCGGCTGCCCCGGATCATGCATGCGGGCATCGGTGTCGAACAGCTCCAGCTCGGCCCGGTGGAGAAGATGTTGAACAATGAACGACCGTCCGGCTACCTTCCACAGGCCGCGTCCTCGGCCGAGCTGGGAGATCGCGGCGGTCTCCACGCCGGTCAGGCCGAGCAGCCCGGCGGTGGCTGCCAGCTGGTCCGCCTCCTGCCGGTAGATGACGCGGGTCGCGCAGTCGGTCATCAGGCCCTCGGCCAGCGCGCGGGCGCGGGAGCCCTGGTCGCCGGCCGACAAGAGGTCGGACAGGCGGTGGATGATCAGCATGTTCGCGATGCCGAGGCCGCGGCTCAGCTTCCACTGGCTCTGCATGCGCTCCAGCAGCGCGGCGTGGCGCATGATGCGCCATGCCTCGTCGTAGATCACCCAGCGCCGGCCGCCGTTGGGGTCGCTGAGCGCGGCCTCCATCCACGCGGACGCGCACGTCATGGCCAGGGTCAGCGCCGTGTCGTCGCCGGTGGAGCCGAGCCGGGACAGGTCGATGGTAAGCATCGGACTGCGCGGATCGAAGACGGCGGTGGACGGGGCGTCGAACATGCCGGCCAGGTCGCCGGTGATCAGCCGTCGGAAGGCGTGGGAGAGGTCCTGGGAGGCTTCGCCGACGCGGCGGGACGGGTCTCCGAGGGCCGCGTCCAGGAGGTCCGGCTGGCCGAGGACGGTGGCGACGTCGCCGAGCAGCGGTACCCGGCCGGCGGCGGCGGCCTGCTGGACGGCGGTGTCCAGTGCGACGTCGAGGCCGGTGTACTCCATCGGGCGCAGGTCGCGGCGCAGAACGGTGCGGGCGAGGCTGCCCAGGAGAAGCAGGCGGCGCTTGCGGACCTCGCTGGCCCACGCCTCCTCGTCGATGCCCTCCGGCGCGGCGGTCGCATCCAGCGGGTTGAGGCGGCCGGGCAGACCGGGGCCCAGTGCGATGGTGGTTCCGCCGACAGCCTGCGCGACGCTCGTCCACTCGCCCTTCGGGTCGGACGCCACGTAGACCCTGTAGCCGAAGGCGGTGGAGCGCAGCGCGATGGACTTGGCCAGCGCGGACTTGCCCTGGCCGATGACGCCGGCGATCAGGCAGTTGGGGTTCGTGAAGTTCTCGACCTTGCCGTAGAGCGCGAACGGATCGAAGACGAAGCTCGCCTCGGCGTGGACATCGCGGCCGATCAGGACTCCGGAGCTTCCGAGGCCGCCTTCGGCGAGGAACGGGTAGGCGCCCGAGGCGGTCGCGGTGGTCATCCGGTGGGCGGGGAGCTTGAGCTTGCCGCCGCGCAGGGAGGCCGGCCCCGGGCGTCCGCCGGCCGGGTAGAACGGGCGCAACTCCTCGTTCTCCTCGCGCCGGGTGCGGGTGCGGCGCGGGCGGGCGTTGTCGCGGGCGGTGCGCCGGGCTGCGGCGAGGTCGCGGCGGGCCTGGCGTCGGGAGGCCCGGTCGGAGCGGCTGGGGGTGAACAGGGGGGAGGCGGAGGAGGTGCGCAGGAACGTTTCTCCTGTCAGGCGCGGGAGGAGGGGGTCGGGGTACCGCGCAGCTCGGCGGGGGTGGAGATGCGCCGCATCCGGACGGAGGCGAGGGTGTGGCGCTGGCAGATGACCAGGTCGGGTGCGCCTTCGGGCAGTCGCAGTGCGCACGCCTCGCGGGTGGGCACGCGGCCGTCGGCGCGCGGTGCGCGGTGGTAGGCGGAGTGGAGGGCGTCCGCGGTCTGCCACAGGCGGACCCGGGCGGCGTGGAGCTGGTCGGCCTCGGCGGGCTGGTGCGGCCGGGTGGTCGCGGTGTGGGTGTCGACGAGCCGGAACAGGGCCGTGCAGTGGGCATGAAGGGCGTCCAACTCAGATCGCGAGGCGGGGAGTTGGTCCGGAACGCTGGTGTGGTGGTGGACGTCGACGGCGGCGGAGGCGAACCGCAGCAGTCGGGGACCGTCGGAGGAAGGGTGGTGCACCGGGTCTCCCGTCACAGCCGGGCGAGCGGGAGGGCGGCGCGGGAGAACGCCTCGGCCTGCTCGAACTTCAGGAGGCGCAGGTCCAGGCTGGTGCTGGCGGCGGCGGTCTCGATGGTGGCGCACTGGCGGCGCAGGTCCTCGGGAGAGTCGGCGCTGACGACCACGAGGCCGGTGAAGTCCACGTCGGCGTGCCCGCTGATCAGCTCGCGCTCGTGCTCCTTGGCGTCGGCGTACTCCATGGAGTCCGCCTCACTGTCCACCTGGCCCTTGCGGACGCGCTCGGCCGCGTCGGCGATGATCGACGCCTTGCGCCGCTGCACGGCCTTGAGGGCGGCGTCGAGGTCCTCGGGTCCGTAGTGCAGGGACAGGGTGCGGCGCACCCCGGCGGAGAAGACGAGGCTGTGGAGGAAGCCGTGGGAGACCTCGCTGCGCGGCCACTGCTCGATCCAGTAGACGGCGTGGCAGGCGGTGTCGCTGGTGATCCGGTCGCTCTCCTCGACCAGGACCACCGGCCCGGCGGCGGCAGGGTCGGCCTCGGCGCGGCCGGTCTCGGACCACTGGTCCATCGCGGCGAGGGACTTGGGGTCGTAGGCGCTGCGGATCACGGCGGCGAACTCCCGGCCGGTGAGCCAGCCGGACGGGGTGAGGCCCGCGTTGCGCAGCGACTGCTCGAAGCCGGGGGTGAGCTGCGACAGGACGGTGAAGGCTCCGGTGAGCCCGCCGCCGGCCTCGCCGATCAGCCGGCGGGCTCCCTTGAGATCGAGGGCGATGGCGATGTACGCCTCGTGCGGGGCCGCGGTCGGTCCGGCGGCGGCGAGCAGTTCCTGGTAGACCGTCCCGGCGATCGGTGCGTCCGGATCGCCGTGCTCGGCCCAGTAGCGCTGCAGCGCGTCACCCGAGTCCGGCACGGTGCGCTCGATGACCTGGACCGCGCTGATGTAGCCGGTGCGGGCGAGGGCGGCCAGGGCGCGGCCCCAGCCGGAGACGTTGGCGGACTGGGCGGGAGCGTCGAGGAGGGCGAAGGCTCGGCTGGTGACGCGGACGGCGGCGATCAGGGTGCCGCGCTGGGGGTCGTGGACCGCGCCCATGGTCCCGCTGGGGGCGGTGACCGCGCGCAGGCTCGCTGTGGTTCCGGGCAGCTGGAGCAGGCCGTCGCGGCGGGGGCGGGAGCTGGGGCGGGCGAGCCAGATCAGCTGTCCCTTGGCGCGGCGCAGGTAGTAGCGGATGACGATGGGGGCCCAATCTGCCACGGAGCGGCTGTGGAAGCGGATGAGGACGAGTGCGGCTGCCAGAGCCCAGACGGGCGTGAGGAGGACGGCGCCGACCAGGCCGCTGGCGACCATGGTCACCAGCAGCAGCGCGCCGGCGAGGCCGACCACGGTCAGCTGGGCGGGGCTCAGGCCGAGCAGGACGCCGCGGCGGGAGCGGGTCGGGAACCGCACGGTGGAGAGGAACTCGGTGGACAGGGGCGACTCCTGGTGGGGGTCCGGCCGGGGCGGCGGGGCGGCGCCCCGGCCGGGGCGGGATCAGGCGGGCGGCGTGGACGGCGGACCTGCCGCCGGAGCCGGAGCGGGGCCTGCGACCGGCGCGGCGGAGGTCGCCGGACCTGCGGGCGCGGGCGAGGAAGCACGCGGGGCGGCCGGACGGACGCCGCGCACGACGGGGACCGGTGCACCAGAGCCGCCGGGAGCTGCGGCGACCGCCGCCGAGGGAGACGCTCCGCCGGAGCTCTCCGAGCCCGAGGTGGGGGCGGACCCGCCGCCCGAGGGGCTGTCGGCGGAGCGGGTGATCAGCGGCTGCCCGGTGCCGGAGGCGCGGCGGGTGATCAGCGGCTTGGAGACCGCGCCCGCACTGCCACCACCGGTGCTGGTGCCGGGGAAGGCGAAGCTGGTCTGCGACGGGGAGTCGGAGGGGGTGCTCGACGGGGAGGGGGTGCTGCCGATGGCGCTGCCCTGGCCGGGGACCTTCGAGGGGCCTTGCGGCGCGGCGGTTGCGACAGCTCCGGCACCGCCGGTGCCCGCACTCATGGCCATGGTGCCGGCCTTGCGGGCGGCGCCCGCAGCGGTCTGCATTCCGGCGTTGACGGTGCGGTGCAGGTCAGCGCTGGTGCCGTCGCTCGCCCAGTGGATGAACTTGTAGCACATCATCGGGCAGAGCAGGACCAGGACCATCACGACGATGCCCGCGAGGATGTCCGACAGCGCTGCGAGGCCGTCCTTGCTGTTGGAGTTGCCGATCGCGGAGACGCCGATGAGGAAGACGACGGTCATGATCAGCTTGGAGAAGACCAGGGCCGCGGTCGCCTCGATCCAGGCGCGCCGCCAGCGTGCCGCTGGCTCCCAGCCGCCGCCCGCTCCCGCGAACACCGCCAGGGTGACCAGGACCAGGATGGCGACCTTGCGCAGCACCATCGTGCCCCAGTACATGACGGCACCGACCACACAGCCGAGGGCGACAAGGGCGGGAACGGCCCAGCCGAGCTGGGAGGTGCTGGCGATCATGCCGACCTTGATGACGCGGGTGACGGCGTCGGAGGTACTGGTGTTGGCGACCTTGAACAGGCCGTTCGACAGCGCGTCCACCACGGTCAAGGCGACGCCGGTGCCGGCGACGGCGACGAACGAGAACAGGATGCCGCTGACCGTCCCGGTGACGGCCTGGGATAGGGCTTGACCGTCTCGCTTCCAGGCGGCGCGCAGGAGTTGCAGGCAGAAGGTGGCGACGATCGCGACCAGGCCGATGGGCAGGATGATCGCGTAGTTCTCGCGGAACCATGAGGCTCCGAGGTCGACCGACGTGGTGGAGTCCACGGCCTGGGAGGCGAGGTTGGCCGCACTCTGGGCGAGGTCGCCGCAGGAGCGGGCGATCCAGTTGCCGATGGAGCCGGTGATCGAGTCGGCGATGCCGCCGGGGGTGACGTCGCACAGGGCGCCTGCGAGGGGGAGGTCACAGAAGCCGATGGGGCACCCCCTCCTTTCTTATAGGGGGCGGGTCAGGGGTAGACGGTCGGGGCGATCGACGCGAGCGCGCAGTCGTGGCCGGGGCGGCACTGGACGGCGAGGGTGATCGCCCGCTGTTCGTCGCCCCGGCCGCCGCCGGTCCAGGTGATGGACTGGGAGCCGGTGACGGTGACCGCGTACATGTAGGCGACGGTGAGCTTGGTGGGGTCGGCGGCCACGGCCTGGTTGAACGCGGTCGGCAGGTGCGCTTCGGTGACCTTCCCGGTGGCGAACTGGCCGTTGTCGCGCATCCGGTCCCACAGGGTGGGGTCGGGGACCTGGCTGGCGAGGGCGGCCGGGTCGGCGTACGTGCTCTCGCTGGTCAGCCAGGCGCGCAGCCCG
Organism: Kitasatospora sp. NPDC002522; assembly: GCF_053595195.1. Lineage (NCBI taxonomy): Bacteria > Bacillati > Actinomycetota > Actinomycetes > Kitasatosporales > Streptomycetaceae > Kitasatospora > Kitasatospora sp. NPDC002522. The sequence goes on along the minus strand of NZ_JBSFXE010000034.1, from coordinate 29,776 downwards.
GCGAGCTGCTGGGACTGGGAAGCGGTGCGGGTGTCGTAGGTCCACAGGGCCTGCGCGAACGCCTTCGCGAAGACGATCGGGTCGCCGGTGTGCGGCGGCGGGGCGACCGGGTTGGTGGTCGAGGTCCCGCTCGGCGCGGTCGGCAAGGTGCTCGGGGCGGCGGTCGCCCCGCTGCTGGGCGTGGAGCCGGGGGTTGCGGTGCTGGTGGCGGACGGGGCGGCCTGGCTGCGGTGGCCGCCGCCGGTGAACCGGGCGATGAGCCCGGCCACCAGGGCGACGGCCACCACGGCCACCAGGCCGGCGAGCACGCGGCGGACCATGAGGGACTGGCCGCCGGGCTTGAACGGCTGGGGCGAGGAGGGCATCAGTGGACGCTCGTCCCCACGTTGGAGAAGAACGCGACGATGCCGTTCGCGGCACCGAGGAGAAGCGCGCAGCCGGCCGCGACCAGCGCGCCCTGCTTCCCCTTCTGCTCACTGCCGTGCGAGCCGGTGTGGTGGCCCCACGCCCACACGATGCCGGAGACGCACAGCGCGCCGACGACCGCGATGATCGCGAAGAGGTTGATCGAGCCGACGGTGCTCTTGAGCACGTCGAGGCCGGGGAGGCCGCCCTCGGAGGGCTTGATGCCGGGGTCGAACGCCAGCTGCTGGACCTTTGCGGCGGCGTTGGCGAGGTAGGTGGTCAATCACACTCCACGAGCTAGGGGGCGGGGTAGACGCGGCCGGGCCGCGGCGGAGCAAAGGGGGGAGAGGCGCGCGAAGTGCGCTGAAGGGGGCCGCAGTTGGCGTCAGGGGACGATGCGGCGGGCGGCGATGATCTCGGAACGCCAGGATTCGAGGGTCGAAATTTTGACCACGTCGCCGGTGTGCGGCGCCTGCACGATCAGGCCCTGCCCGATGTACATGCCGACGTGTCCGGGGCCCTCCGGGCCGGGCTCGGTGAAGAGCAGGTCACCCGGCTTGAGCGAGTCGACCGAGGCGGCGGTGCCCTCGGTGACCTGCGTGTACGTGGTGCGGGTCAGCGTGATGCCGCCGGCGTGGTACGACTGCTGCATCAGCGAGCTGCAGTCGCACCGGCCCATCGGGTCGGGCCCGTGCGGCGCGGTGCACGAGCCGCCCCACTGGTACGGGGTGCCCAACTGCCCGAGCGCGTACCGGATCGCGGACTGCACGGCGGGCGGTGCGTCGGTCGGAATCACGTACCCGGCGGGCAGGGTGCCCGGCGGGATCGTCCCCCAGTCGATGCCCGAGCCGCCGGTCCCGCACCCGGTCGGGGTTGGCGAGGACGACCCTGGCGAGGGCGACGGCGCCGGGGTGGCGGAACTGCCGCCCAGCGCCTGCGAGATGGCCTGCTGCAGTGCGCTGGCCAGACCCTCCCACTTGGCGTAGGCGTCGGGGAAACCAGACTTCTGCACGGCCTGCGCCGCCTGGGTGAGCGGCAGCTGCTGCCACCCGTCCACCTGCAACAGCGCCTTGTAGAAGGCGGTGCTGGCGTAGACGGGATCCTGCAACTGGGCCGGGGTACCCCAGCCCTGGCTCGGGCGCTGCTGGAAAAGACCCAGCGAATCCCGGTCGCCGTACCCGAGGTTCTGGAGCCCGGACTCCTGCAGCGCGGTCGCCAGGGCGATCACCTGCCCGCGGGCCGGGACCTGCATCGCGATGCCGGTGGCAACGATGACCTTGGCGTTCGGGATCTGGGTCGTCGGCTCGTCCAGGCCGGACACCGGGGCGGTGGGCCCGGCCTTGCCGGACAGGATCTGCTGGACCTGAGCGGCGACGGCTGCGGCGTCCACCTGCTGGGCGCCGGTGTTGCAGTTGGCCTGGGTGGCGGCGTTGTTCGCCATCACCGCCACGGCCGGGAAGCCGATCGCGATGGGAACGCCCAGGATGAACGCGGCACAGCCGCACGCCACCTTCTGCCAGCTCATCGAGCCGTCGGCCGGCCGCCTTCGACACTGGCCGGAAGGCTGGTCGGAGGCCGGGGCAGGCACGTGTTCAGGGAGCTGATGTGGGTCTCCAATTCAGGCGGGGGCGGGGACGCCGTCCCGGCCGCAAAGGCGCGGCCGGGACGGTTTCGGGGCGGCAGCAAGCCGCCCTCGTAATCTGCGAAAAGGCATGGCGGTGCCCTTCCCGTGGCGTGACGGAATTCGGTGGGCGAGGTTTTTCGACCGTAGGCCCGGCGCGGCCGTTTTCCTAAAAAGCAGGGAACCGGCAGCTCCGGAGAGCAGGCGGGGCGGCTGGCTCAGGTCCTCTCCGGCCTTGGCCATGGGTGCCGTTACGCGGCGCGGAGGGGCCCGGTCCTGCCGGGGTGTCACACGCTAGGAGCCCGTCGGCCGGAAACCTAAAAAGGCTTCCGGCGGCTTCCGGCCGGGTTCGCCGTGCGACGTGGAGGACGTTAGGCGGCATGCGGCCGGAAACCTAAAAAGATCATGGACAGGTGGAATTGCGGCCCTTTTTAGGTTTCCGGCCGGACAGCGCCTACCGTGCGTCTTCCGCCCCGCGAAAGCCCTCGACCCGCACGGTCCGCGCTTCGCACCGCCGCCCTGACCACCCGGGCGGCCGTGGGCGGGACACCCGTCCCCGAACCGCAGGAGCACCCCTGAGCTACAAGATCCACCGCGGCGACGCCCTGCTCCGGCTCGCCGAGGTCCCCTCGCAGTCCGTCGACTGCGTCATCACGGACCCGCCCTACAACAGCGGCGGGCGCACCGCCAAGGAGCGCACCGCCCGCACCGCCCGCGAGAAGTACACCACCGCGGGCAGCGCCCACACCCTGGAGTCCTTCCCCGGCGAGAACAAGGACCAGCGCAGTTACACGTACTGGTTGTCCCAGCTGCTCGCCGAGTCCTACCGCGCCACCCGCGACGGCGGCACCGCGCTGGTCTTCACCGACTGGCGCCAGCTCGGCGCCACTGCCGACGCCCTGCAGGCCGGCGGCTGGATCTGGCGCGGCGCGCTGGCCTGGTACAAGCCGGCAGCCCGACCGCAGCGCGGAAGGTTCACCCAGCACTGCGAGTTCGTGCTGTGGGGCTCCAAGGGCGCGATGGACGCCGACGCGAACCCCGTCTACCTGCCGGGGCTTTACACCGCGTCGCAGCCCAAGGGCGCGGGCCGGGTGCACATCACCCAGAAGCCGGTCAGCGTGATGCGCGAGCTGGTCAAGATCGCCAAGCCGGGCGGCACCGTCCTGGACTTCTGCATGGGCAGCGGCTCCACCGGGGTGGCCGCGCTGCTGGAAGGCCGAGGCTTCGTGGGCATCGAGGTCACCGACCACTACGCCGGCGTTGCCGAGAAGCGCCTCGCGGAGGCCGCCCGGCAGGTCCGCGAGGGCACGGCCGACACGGAGCCCTCCCCCTGACCGCCATCGCCGTGTGCCGGGCCGCCGACCTCGGCGGCCCGGCCCGAGTCGGCGATCCGCTGGAGGGCCGCACATCGCCCCGCGGCCCCTGCTTCTCGTGCCGTCCACCCCGGCGCGCCAACTCCCGTCCCCTGTAAGGACCCACCCCTGCCCGCCACCCCGAAAAGCCCATCGCAGAGTCCGGGCACCGACGCCCTGCTCTATGCCCTCATAGGTGCAGGCGCCGCCCTCGCCGTCTTCGGCTCGCTCGCCTGGATCGGCGGCAACACCGCCAACTCCCTGACCGGAAGCGGCCCCTGGCACACGCCTTTCGAGCCGGTCACCGCCGCACTGCACCCCGGCCAGCTCTACCCGCACCTGTCGTCGCTGGCGCTGCTGATCGCCACCCGCGTCGTCCCCGGCATCGCCGCGCTCGCCCTGGCCGCCACCGGCCTGTGGCTGTGGTCCCGACACCGCAGCAAGCCCAGCGGCCTCGCCACCTCCCGCGACCTCGCGCCGCTGCTGCCCGCCGAGATCACCACCAAGGCCCGCGACCTGCGTCCGAGTCTCGCGGACTGTAAAAGACCGGGCAATCCGCCCCGACGACAGCGGGTTGCTGCTCGGCAACCTCGCCCCGTCCGGCCCGGAGGTCCGCGCCTCCTGGGAGGACGTCTGCGTCGCCATCATGGCGCCGCGAAGCGGCAAGACCACCAGCCTGGCCGTCCCGGCGATCCTGCGGGCCCCCGGCCCCGTCCTGCTGACCAGTAACAAGGCGGCCAGGGATGCCTACACCGCGACGCTGGAGGCGCGGTCGGAGGCCGGCCGGGCGTGGACGATGGACCCGCAGGGCATCGCGCACACCCCGCAGGGCATGTGGTGGGACATCCTGGCCGATGCCAAGGACCTCCCCGGCGCCCGCCGTCTCGCCGGGCACTTCGTCGCCGCCGCGGTCGACGAAAGCTCCCAAGGAGATTTCTGGAGCACCGCCGCCCAGAACACGTTGTGTGCGCTTTTCCTGGCCGCCGGATGCGACCGCCGTCCGATCACGGATGTTCTGAAGTGGCTTGCGGTGCCGTCCAACCGCACGCCGATCGATATCCTCCGCGACCACAAGCTGCTCGCCATCGCGGACCAGCTCCAGGGCACCGTTTCCGGCGCGGTTGAAACCCGCGACGGCATCTACGAGACGGCCCGCCAGTACGCGGCCTGCCTGCTCGACCCGAAGATCTCCCGGTGGGTCACCCCGAATCCTGACCTGCCGCAGTTCAAGCCCGAGGAATTCGTCACCGACAGGGACACCCTGTACCTGCTGTCCAAGGACGGCGGTGGATCTGCGGGGGCTTTGATCGCTGCGGCAGCGGACTCCGTGATGCGTACGGCGGTCATCCAGGCCGAGCGCGCCGGCGGACGGCTCGACCCTCCGCTGCTCGCGATTCTCGACGAGGCCGCAAATGTGTGCAAGATCTCGGATCTCCCCGACCTGTATTCCCACCTCGGGTCACGAGGGGTCATCCCGATCACCATTCTGCAGTCCTACCGCCAGGGCCAGAAGGTCTGGGGCGAGGCGGGCATGGACGCAATGTGGTCCGCCGCCACGGTCAAGGTGGTGGGCTCGGGAATCGATGACGCCGATTTCGCGGACAAGCTCTCCCGCCTGGTAGGCGAGCACGACGTCGAAACCGTTTCGCACTCCACCTCGGAATCCGGGCGGTCCACCTCCACGAGCATGCGCCAGGAGCGCATCCTGCCGCCGGACCAGATCCGCGCGCTGCGCAAGGGCACCGCCCTGCTGTTCGCCACTGGCATGCGCCCCGCCATGCTTGACCTGCGGCCCTGGTACAAGGAGCCGGGTGCCGGGGCGATCGGCAAGGCGTCCTCGCGGCAGACCGACCTCATCACCGAGCGTGCGCTCGCTGCGGCGGGTGAGGCCGCATGAGTTACACCCCCGAGCCCGCCCACCGCATTTTGTCGCTAGGTGCCGGCGTGCAATCCACGACACTTCTCCTACTGTCCGCGATCGGCGAATTGCCGAAGCTCGACTACGCCATTTTCGCGGACACTGGATGGGAGCCATCGGCCGTTTACCGGCATTTGGACGAGGTGGAGCGCCGCGTCGCCCGCCCCGCCAACATCCCCATTCTCCGGGTGTCATCGGGAAACATCCGATCCGATGCCCTCGACCCGAGCCACCGCTTCGCCTCCATGCCCCTGTACATCCTGAACAAGGATGGGAGCCCGGGAATGACCCGGCGCCAATGCACGGGCGAATATAAGATAAAGCCGATTAAGCGGGAAGTGCGCCGCATTCTCGGCTACCCGTACCCGGCTCGGGTACCGCGCGGGGTTTACGTAGAGCAGTGGATCGGTATCTCGACCGACGAATTTCACCGCGCCAAGGACTCCGACGTCAAGTACACCCGTCACAGCTTCCCTCTGATCGACCTCGGCCTGTCCCGACAGGACTGCCTCAAGCTCCTTGCCGAGCACGGCTGGGAATCTACCCCGAAGTCTGCGTGCCTCGGGTGCCCATTTCACGGAAATGCCCAGTGGCGGCAGATCCGCGATGACTCGCCCGAAGAGTGGGCCGATGTCGTCGAGTTCGATGCCGCGATCCGCGCGGGAAATGCTCGGGCCAATTCAGAGGGGCGTCCGCTGCTCGGCCAGGCTTACCTGCACCGCTCTCGTCGCCCGCTGGCGGAGGCTCCGATCGACCGCCTCGGCCGCGCCGAACTCGCCGCTCTGCAGGAGCAGCTCCCGCTGGCGGAGGAGGAGCTGGAGAACGGGCCCGAGGACGGCTGCTCACCGTTCAGCTGCCGCTCCGGTGAGGCCGTTGCATGAACGCCCCGGCCACGCCCGATCACCTCGCCCGCCTGCACCGTGCTGACGGCGACGCCGATCTCTCGGCCGTCCTGGAGTCCGCGGAGGAGGGCCTCCTTGCCCCGCTGCACCAGTTCCTGGAGCAGGCGGCAGAGGTCTTCCGGCAGCGAGGCGACCTTCGGTCCGCTGCTGCCCTCGACACCCACGCGGCCGACATCGAGGGCATCGGCAATGAACTCCACCACCTGGCAGCGGACTTGGCGTCCGCTGCGGGTGCGGCACGCGCCGCTGCAGCGAACGCCGGCAGGTTCGGTGCCGTTGCAGCGGCTGCGGAGCCGCTGTGCGCCGCGGCAGCGCCCTCGCCGCCTACCCGCTCACGCTGACCGCGCCCCACCCCCACCCCCCAGGAGGACCCCCACTTGGATCCCTGGCGCACGCCCGTCGACCGGGCCAAGGCGCTTCGCCTGATCAGCCCGTTCCCTGACGGCACCGTCGTCGGCGTCCAGCAGCAGGCCCGCCGCGGCGACATGGTCGTCGTCGCCACGCTGACCCAGACCATCCGGCAGGACACCTGGTCCGGCATCCGGGTCGGGATCGTCTCCCCGGCCGCCGGCCAGGTGGACTCGAACTGGTTCAGCTTCACCGACCACCGCCTCTTCGACGAGACCCTCTATCCCCGCGACGCGCGCAGCGGCGAACTCGACCGGCTGAATCAGCGGGACCTGCTGCAGCCGCACCGCCTGCGGCCGGACCGGCTCCGCGACGCCGTGGAGGTCTACACCGGGGCCTTCGCCCCGCCGGCCGACCCGGAGTTCGTCGCCCTCGCCCGGCTGGGGGCGCTGCACGGATTCGCGAGGCGGTTGGACCACCTCGGCTCCGCCTACCCCCAGACGCTGGCCGGGAACGCCTTCGCGCACGCGGAGGTGCTCCGGGAGGTGGCGAGCGAGATCCACACCTCTCTCCTTCCGCTGGCCGGGGAATCGCAGGCTGCCGACAGCGCGCCGCTCGGGCTGCCCGACGGGCTGGCCGCACTGCGCAAGCTCCGCTCGGTGCTGACCTCGCTAGCCCACAGCGCCGATGAGGCAGAACACCCCTACGGCGAGGTGTTCAGGAAGCACGCCGCCGAGCTCTCGGCGATCGACGAAGCGATCACCGCCGACTTCACTGCGAGCCCTCCCGCCGCCAACGGCACGCGCGTCGGCGCAGCGCGACGCGCCTCTCCGACGGCCGCTTCGACGGTGGAGGCGGAGCGGGCGGCCACCGATGCTCCGCGATCCGTCGCGGCCTCGGGCCAGACGACCGGTCGGGGGCCACGCTGAGCTACCGGTACCCCGAGATCCCGCCGCGGGACTTCCGGCCGCGGCTGTCCACGGCCGGCGACCTGCGCTGGCCGGACGAGGGCCCGCAGATGGGCCCGTGGACCCACGACCGGCTCGTCGCCCTCGCCCACCCCTGGCCGGTCGCCTGGCTGTTCCCGCCCCGGCCCGGCGATCCCCAGCGAGTGATCAACTTGTTTGCGGGGCCCGGCGGCTGGGAGCAGGGGCTGCGGGTTCTGGACCCTTCCGGGTTCGACGTGGTCGGCGTCGAGATCGGCTGGGACGCCTCGGCGACCGCCGTCGCGGCCGGTCACCGGCGCATCGTCGCGGACGTGCGGAGCCTCGACCCGGTGCACCCCGCGCTGCGGTACGTCGAGGGTCTGACGGTCAGCGCCCCGTGCCAGGTCTGGTCACCGGCCGGCAAGCGCGAGGGCCACCAGGAGCGCAACATCGAGCTGCTGCTGGACACGCTCACCATGGCGTGCGAGGCGACCTTCGGTCACTACCACGACACCGGGGAGTGCGAGGCCGCGGACATCTGCGGTATCTGCTCGGACCCCGAGTGGGACGGCTACAACGGGTTCACCGGACCGTTGCTGACCTTCGACGAGGCCCGCTCCCTGGTGCCGCAGATGAGCGACGAGCGCATCGGGCTGATCGCCGAATCGCTCATCTGGTCCCTGGCGCTCACCGCCCGCTACGACAACCTCCGCTGGATGGCGATGGAGCAGAGCAGCGCGCTGCCGGAGGTGGTGCTGGACGCCATCACCGAGGAACTGCAGATCGCCGACTGGTGCTCGGCCGACTACCAGGTCCTTGACGCCGCCGACGTCGGCGTTGCCGCTCACCGGCGGCGCGTCTACCTGGTGGCCGGTCGCCACCACTACGTCAACCTGCAGGCCATGCAGCCTGCTGCGCCAGTACCGGGCCGCACTCTCGCCGGGGCCCTCGGCTGGCCCGAGGGCGTGCGCATCAACACCCGTGGCACCCGCCGGACTTCCGGCGGCAACGAGTTCTCGGCCGACCGCACCGCGCCCGGCACCACCAGCAAGATCCGCGGCTGGTACTGGTCGGAGGACAAGGGCCGGAAGTACACGGTGCCGGAGGCGGCCCTCACCGTCGCGATGCCGGCCGACTACCCGTGGACCGGCTCCCGCTCCTCCGCCTGCCAGCAGCTCGCCGACATTGTGATCCCCACCGAGGCCGCCCGGGTGGTCGGCGGCGCGATCCTGCGCAAGGAGTGGGAGCGGCCGGTCTCCCAGTACCTGGAGACGATCTACAGCCCGCAGAGCCTGGCCCTGGCCGCCCCTGCCGCCGCCGAGCCCACCTCGCCCCGGGTGACCGCGGCCACCTCCAGCGGCACCGCCCAGGTGCAGATGCTTCCCGGCTTCGACGACCTCTTCGTCGCCGCCGCCCCCACCGCGCGCAGCCGGGCGGCCCGCCCTCGGTGACCCCTCCCCGGCTCCGGCACCGGCCGCGCGCCGGAGCCGGGGAGGACCACTGCCACTCCACTACTTCGGGAGCCCCACCATCGACCGCCTACCCGACCGCCCGCCCGTCGCGCCGGACCGGCTCTCCAGCCCCGGTGCCTGGTCCGCCTACCAGTCCGCGCTCTCCCGCTACGCCGCCCGCCAGGCCGCCGTCCGCCAAGCGCTCCGCATGAGCAGGCAGACGCCCGCCGAGGCTGCACACCCCCACCCCGGGCACTGCCGCCGGCGCTCCGGGCGCTGAGCCCGCCCCGCCGCAACTGACCCGTCAATCTCCCCTACTGGCAACGGATTCGTTCACCATGCACTCCCCACTGCTGCCCTCCGGTGCCCCGCCGATCCCCCTTCCCGGGACGGACACCGACGCGCCGGGCTCTCTGCCGATCCGGCGGGTCGACGGACGCTGGCATCTGACCGTCGGCCTGGGCCACGTCCCGATCGAGGACGACGCCCTCACCCGCGACCTGGAGGCACTCACCACGCTCCTCGCCTCGCCCACCGCCTCGTCCGGCCGGCGCCCGTGAGCGTCGACAGCCCCGGCCTGAGTCCTCAGCTGGAGGCCGAGCAGGCCGTACTCGGCGCCTGCCTACTCGCCCCGGCCCAGTTGGCCGCGTTGCGCGAGTGGCTGGAACCCCGGCACTTCCTGCGCCCGGCCCACGGACAGTTCTTCGCGGTCCTGCTCGCCCAGTTCGACGAGTCACCGCTGCCGACCACCGACGACCAGCGCCGCGACTGGGCTCTGCGGGCGATGGCGTCCGGCACGGGAAGCATCCCCGGCTTCAGCGCCAGCTACGGCCAGTCGCTGATCTCCGCGTGCCCGACGGCCGCACACGCCGCCGCGTACGGGCGGATGGTGCTGGAGACAGCCGTGCGCCGCGCTCTGGAACAGCACGCCCACCGGCTGCTGGCCGCCGCCGAGGGCGGGTCCGTCCGTTCCACGGTGGACCTGACGGCCGCCCTGCACACGGTGATCGGCCAGCTCACGACGGCGTGGGGGACGATCGACGTCCGGTCGACGAAGCCGCTTCCCTCGCCTGACGCCGAGACCGGCCTGCGATCCGGCCGTGCGGCCGAGGCCGCCCGCGACAACGAGCGCATGCTGCTGGCCACGCTGATCGAGTCGCCCGAGCGGATCGGCGAAATCGCCGCCTGGCTGACCGACGGCGACTTCCTGGCCCCGGAGCACCGTGCGGTCTACCAGGCCCTGACCGCCCTCGCGCACCGCGGCGAGCCCGTCGACGAGCTCACCGCTCTGTGGGAGGTGCAGCGACGCGGAGCCCTGGCCACCGGGACCACCACGGTCGAGGAGGTCCGCCGCCTGGTCGCACCGGGTATGCCCGGAGATCCCGACTACTGGGCCGAGCGCGTCCTTCGTGCCTCGCTCTTGCGCGCCTCAGCCACCTCCGCGGGGATCGTGCGCGTCCTGGCGCTCGACGCCTCCGTCTCCGCCGGCACCCTCCTCGGCGACTCGCTGCGCGCGCTGGAACCCGCCGACCAACTCCAGCAGCGCCACCGTGCGGCCATCGGGTCCGCCGGGCCCGAGCGGCGCGGCCCCGTAGTCCTGGGCGCCCGCCGCCAGGCCGCCACCCGTACCACCGCCGGGCCGGACCGCTCCGCCCGCCCGGCTGCCGAGCCCTCCCCTCCCCGCCGCTAACCCCAGCGAGACCCCATGCCCCTACCTGTTCCCAACTCGAGCGCCGCCCGGCGGCTGCGCGCCGCGGCCGACCACACCGGAGCGCTGGAGAACGCACTGCCCCGCGCCTACCGCGAGGAGGGCGTGCCGGGCCTGGCCGAACTGGCCGGTCACGCCGACGCGATCGACGCTCACCGCCGCGCCGTACTGGACACCGCCGTCGTCCTGAGCGCGGGCCCGCACCCGGCCACGGCCGAGCGGGCCGAGGTGCGAGCGCTCGCTGCCGCAGGCGAGCAACTGGCACGGGCGAGCGCGTCGATCGGCCGCGCCGCTGCGATGGCCGCCCGGCTGCACGAAGTCGAGGGCGTTGGCGGGCCGACCGCCGACGAGACCCGTGAGCGCGCGACCCGGCACGTCAACCACTCCCTCTCCCACACCCGCATCGCCTTGCGCGATGCCATGGAGCAACTGCGCACCGAGGCGACACGGTTGTCGCTCACCGCGTCGGCCGGCCGAGGACCCGCGGCCCTGGCGCAGTCAGCCTCGCGCGGAGCCCGCATCATCGCCGCCCCTCCCCCACTCCCGGCCGACCTGCCCCAGCGCGCGGCCGGCCGACGCCGCTGACCCCGGAGCCACCCTGACCAGCACACCCCACGCCTCCACGCGCGACCTGGCCACCGTCGCCGGGATGCTGCGCCTGCTCGGCCGCGTCACCGCAGCGCCACCGGGGCCAGGCCAACCAGCGCCCGACCCCGCCGCCGTCGCGGAGCGGATGCGCCAGGCCCTGGCCGTCCAGCGCGAGTGCGCCGACAACGCCCGGCGCCACCGGAAGCTGAGCGCCGACAACGCTGCCGACCAGGCGCTGGCCGGAGCCTATGCCGCGGCGGCCATCCGCGCCGCCACCATCACCCGGCACCTCGGCGTCGCCTTCGACCTGTCCGTCAAGTGCTCCCTGACCGCGCCCGAGGCACCGCGCCGGGCGGCCGAGTCACTGCACCAGCGGCGCCACAGGGCCGCGGTACAGGCCCTGGCCGAAGCCGAGAAGGAGGCCGACCGCGGTCAGCAGGAAGTCCTCGGCTTCGCCGCCCGGATCGCCACCGGCACCGCCGGCCCCCCGACCACCCAGCCCGTCGCTGAGCCCGCAGCCCGGGGGCGCCGATGACCAGCGACCCTCACGAGGTGGGGCGGCTGCTTCGGGGCATAGCCTCCGACGCCGAACGGGCGGCGCTGGCGCGGCCAGGGCCCACCGAGCCGATCGATGTCGCCGACCAGCTCCAGGACGTGATCGCGCTACAGCGGCGCGCTGCCGCCGGCGCCGCCCGCTTCAACCAGGCTTCACCCGAGCAGCCAGCCGCCCGCACCGGCGCGCTCTTCTTCGCCTGGGCGGCGGCCCGGCTGGGCCTGGTCGGCGCGGTCCTCGGCGAGACCCTGGAGGCCGCGGCCCACCTCTTCGACGCCGACGTCGCGTCCCTCAACGCCCGGCAGCTCGACGTCCTTGAGGACGTCGTCGCCCAAGGGCTGGAGAGCACGCGCCTGGGCCTGCAAGCCCTGGCGGCCGATCTCCTCAGCGCCAGCGCGGCCGTCACCGCGGGTCCGCCCTGGCCACGGGCGCCCCTGCCCGCCGCGTCCGTCGCCTTCGCCGACCCAGCACCCGCCGCATCGGCGCCGATGCCGCCCGCTGCCGGCGAGCACGAGCCGCGCACCGGCGCAGCGCGTCAGCGCACACGGCACCTGCTCGTCGTCACGTCGCCGCCCGCCGCACCCCCCGGCGCACCGCCGCCGACCGCGACCGTCCTGCCGTTCCGCCGTCCCTGACCCGGCGCCAACCGCCGAGTCACCGCCCTCACGTACGGAGCCCGCCACGCCCACCCCCGAACCCGCGCCGACCCTGGGTGACTACCAGGAGCGCCTTCGCCTGGTCGCCGACCAAGCCGAGGCCCTGGCCGAGAAGCTGCCCGGCCCCTTCGCCGCCGACCCCGGCGTCCCCGATGCCCGCCTCGTCGCCCAGCAGCTCGGCGCCCTCCAGTTCGTCCAGAGCAGCACGCTCGGCGCCGCCGATTTCGCGAACAGCATCCCGCTCGACCCCTCCGCCACCAGCGCCGCCCGGCGGACCGCCATCGCCCTCGCCGGAGCGCACACCCGGGTCACGGAGGCGACACGGCACCTCGCGCACCTCTTCCAGCACTCCGTCACCGCAGACGTCTGGGCCGTGCCCGACGCGCAGCCGGTCGACACCCGCCAGGTCTACGCCGCCGCACGGCACCAACTCGGCGCTGCAGCAAAGGAGCTGCGGATCGAGGCCGACCGCCTCCCGTCGGCCGGCGTCTCCCACCTGCCCGACCAGGCCCGCCAGCGCGCCGCGCTCACCCTGCCGCAGCGGCTGCGCCGCGCCTTCACCGGCCGCTCCGCCGAGCCCACCCCCATCGCCGCCCTTCCCCGCAGCGCCGCCAAGCCGCGCCGCTGAATACCAGGACCCCACCATGACCTCCAGCACCATCGACGAGCAGTCCCAGTGGCTGCTCGGCACCGCCGGCAACCTGCACGCCTTCCGCGAGGAACTGTGGCGCCTCTACACCTACCGCGATCCCCAGACCGTCCGCCTCGACGCGGTCCTTTCGGGGATGACCCAGGTGCAGCAGACGCTGCTGGCCAACACCACCGACGAGTACGACACCGTCACGCCCGGCTCCACCGAGCCCGAGGACATCGCCTGGCGGCGGTGCACGGTGGCGTACGCCTACGCCGCGTTGCTGAACGCCAAGGCGATCCTGCGCCTCCAGCCCGCGGTCGTCTCCGCCACGCTCATCCGCCTCGCCCCCGGCCCCGCCTACGCCTCGCCGCACCGCCTGGCCTACTTCAAGTCGCTGTCCGCCGCCCAGGAAGTCCTCGACGAGGCCGTCTGGAAGCTGCGGGAGGCCGCGGAGCACCTGACCGGCCCAGAGCCCGAGCTGCTCACGGCGTTCACCGGCGACGCCGCATTCCGCATGATCCGCTCGGCCGCCGTGAGCGCGAAGCCCGCCGAACCGGACACCGCCCGCACGGCGGCCGGGCCCGGCGCGGTGGTCGTCGCCGCGCCGCCCAGCCGCGCCGCCAGCGCCCGCACCGGGGCGCGCCGATGAGCGCACCGAACCCACACGGGCCGCGGATCGGGTCGATGTGCTCGGGGTTCGGCGGCCTGGACATGGGAGTACAGGCGGTGCTCGGCGGAGAGGTGGTCTGGCACGCCGAGATGAACCCGTCCGCCGCTCAGATCCTCGCCCACCACTGGCCTAGAGACGCTAAATCTCGGCGATATCACCGCAGTTGACTGGTCGAGTGTCCCCCCGATCGACGTCCTGACGGCAGGCTTCCCCTGTCAGGACCTGTCGGTCGCCGGCAAGCGCGCCGGCCTGATGGAGGGCACCCGCTCCGGACTGTGGCTGACCATCGCCAGCGCGATCGACGTCCTCAAGCCCAAGTTGGTGGTGATCGAAAACGTACGCGGAATCCTCAGCGCAAGCGCTGCCTCGGCAGCCGATGGCGACTTGGAATGCGGTTGGTGCGATCTGGGAGACAGCGGAGGTGAGCCTGCTCTGCGGGCACTTGGCGCGGTACTCGGAAGTCTGGCCAACCTCGGGATGGATGCGCGCTGGACGGTGCTATCCGCGGCAGCCGTCGGTGCCCCTCACCGCCGGGAGCGGCTCTTCCTCGTGGCCTGGCCAGGCGGCGCCGAGTCTGCCGACACCGCGGGCGCGCGATGCGAAGGGCCCGGATGCCTGGCGGGCCGACCTGGGCCACACCGTGGCACTGCTCAAGACCCCGACCTCGAACTTGGGGCAGATCGGCGGCTCGCAGCACCCGGACAAGCGCCGGTCGGGCGGCCACGGTCCGAACCTGTCGGACGAGGTGGAGCACCTGCTGCTGCCCACCCCGAAGGCGTCGGACGGGACGCACGGGGGGCCGAACTCCCGTGGGAGCAAAGGGGACCTGACGCTCTCCTCGGCAGCGGCCCAGCTGCTGCCCACCCCGCGGGCCTCGGACACCGGGACGCCCGGCAGGCGGGCCGGGCAGGGGTTCCGGCCGCCGCTGTCGGCGGTCCTGCTGCCGCTGTGGGAGCGGGCGCCGGAGGAGTGAGCCGGTGGGGCCCCTACGCCTCGGCCGTCGCCCGGTGGGAGCGGGTGACCCGGCCCGCTCCCGAGCCGGTCGACGGCAACGGGCGCCTGGCTCCCGCGTTCGTCGAATGGATCATGGGCCTTGACGCCGGCCACGTCACCGGCGTTCCCGGCCTGTCCCGCTCGGCGCAGTTGACGGCCCTCGGCAACGGGGTCGTCCGCCAGCAGGCGGCTGCGGCGATGCGGCTGCTCGACGCCCCCGGCCTGCTCGCCGCCGCGTGCTGCGGCGGTCGGCAGTGAGCCGGGCGCGCTTATACCGCAAGATCGGCCGGATGCGTCCGGCCGATCGCGGCGGAATCTTGTCTCACGACCCCGCGACCGCACCGAAAGGTCTCCGCCTCCCTTGACCGCATCCGAGCCCGACGAGGGCGCCGAGCCGAACTCCGGCTACGGCGACGCCCAGATCGAGGCCCTGTCCGCGAAGCTCACCGCCCTGGCGGCGGGCTTCGACGCCCAGGCCGAGCAGCTGGCCACCATGTCGTCCGCGCTGGACCCCGAGGACGACGCCCCCGGCGCCGAGCCCATGTTCATCGTCGCCTTCGAGGACCCGGCCTACTACAAAAGAGGTCGAACTCATGGTCCCGTGGGTCGACGAGATCTTCACGAAGATCTACGGACCCGAAACCACGGCGAATCGCCCGTGGTGCGTGCGCTGGCCTGAGCACCCCGAGGCCGTGGCCCGGCTGCACGCCCTGTGGCTTGCCTGGCAGGCCGCGATCGACCCCGAGGCCGGGGCGAACGGCCCCAGCTCCTGGCAGCGCGACCACCTGGAACCGGCGCTGATGAAGCTGCGCAGCGCCGACGGCCCCTTCGGGGCGTGCACCAGCTCCGGCGGTCACGTCAGCCACCGCCTGCTGGAACACCCGGCGCTGACCGACCCCGACTCCCTCACCCTCCCCACCTCGACCTGATCGGAGGCCGACATGCCCGACCTCAGCGACTGGCAGCCCGCGGACCCCGCCTCCGCCCGCGCCCAGCAGCACTTCCTGAACGCCGAAGGGGTCTACGACCTCCTCACCGAGACCGACCCCGACGACCCCGAGCCCGGCAGTGAGAACTTCCAGCTGTTCGAGGACCTCACCGCCTACGAGGGGACCGACCAGCCCGCGCTGGCCGCGCACCTGCGCTACGGCGCCGACGGCACCTTCACCCTGAGCACCCACGCCGCCCCCACGTTCGCCATCGCGACGGCGTGGCTGGTCGCCCGGGGCGCCGATGCCGGCGCCTTCCTCCACCGCGCCGGGCACTCCGGCGCGCCTGCTGACGAGCGCAGCGCCGCGGTCGCCGCCCACTTCATCGCCGACCATGCCCGGTACGAGCAGGTCGAGCACGGCATCGAGCCCGGCGAGACGTGGGTCATGCTGCGCGACACCACCTCGGCCGGTGCGGCGGCCCCGTTCCTCCTCCAGCTGGAGGCCGGCGACCCGGAACGCGGCTACACCCTGCGCATGGGGAGCTTCGCCAGCCCGCAGGAGGTCCAGCAGTGGCTGGAGCACCGGCGCGCCGCCCTGCCGCCGGTCGCCAACGGGGAGGCCACCGTCGTGTACAGCCCGCAGGCGCTTGCGGCGCGCACCCGCACCGCCTCCTCGACCGCGAAGAGCACGGCCGCCGAGGCTGTCCCGGTCACCGTCCCGGTTCCGGCCGGGCGGCGGGCCGTGCGGTGAGCGAGCAGCGGCCGAGCAGTCCTCCGGTGGGCTTCTCCGCCCACCCGGAGGCGCTCGCCGACCTGCTGGACGCACCGGCGGACGTGCGGGACCTGGCGCTGGAGTACCTGGACCGGCTGCTGCGCGCCGAGGTCCGCGGGCCGCTGCTCGACCAGCAGGGCGACCGCGACCTGCGCGACGCCCGCAAGCTCTACCTCGACGACCGCAACGCCTACCGGCTCGTCTACACCGAGCAGCGCGCACCGAACAACCCTCGCCGCCTGCTCGGCATTCACCTCGTCGCTGTCGGACGGCGCTACAACATCCAGGTCTACAAGACGGCAGCCGAGCGGCTGCAGGCCGAGCGGCTCAAGCAGGCCGCCGTCCAGGAGACCCCGCGCCCCGGCATGCCGGCACGGTTCCAGGCCGCGCTCGCCGCCTCCGCCTCCCGGCCCTCACCGGCGCACGCCGTCGCGGCCACCGCCGACGGGGCCCCGCCCACCGTGGTCGCCGCCCCTCCCGCCAACCCCACCGTCGCCGTCCGACGCTGAGACCCGCCACAGCCCCACTGCTGCAATGGAGTTCGCCATGCCCGCCACCGCCACCGTCCTGGACCGAGCCCAGCTCGCCGCCGAGGGCATCTCCACCCGCTGGTCCACCCGGGTTGTGCGCACGCTGCGCTCCTCCGGCCCACTGCGCCCGGCGGAAATCGTGGACGCCAGCCAGATCCCCGCGGGGAGCCTGCACAAGGTGACCGGCCTGCTGGAGCGTGCGGGTGCGATCACCCGGCTGCCCGTCCCGGGCAGCCGGTGGTACGAGCTGACGCTGACCGACGCCGGTCAGGCCCTGGACCCGGTCCACGGTGCCGCCTTGGCCTGGGCCGACCGGCACCTGGTCGGACGCGCGGGCCTGGCGGCAACCGAGGCCATCGACGACGCGATAAGCCTGTTCGCCAGCCCCCACACCGGGGCGGTGCTCTTCGAGCTGGTGGCGAGCGAGCCGCTGACGGTCCCCGAGCTTGCCGAGCGCCTGCCCGTCGGCGGTACCGGTGTGCTGCACCACCGCCTGTCGGTGCTGGCCGAGCACGGCCTGATCGCGCGCAGCGGCACCCCGCGGTCCTACCGGTGGGCGATCAGCGAGGCCGGCATGCACACCGGCGCGATGGTCCGCGAGCTGTCCGGGTGGGCGGAGCGGCACCTGCCCGATTCCGCCCGCCCGGCGTCCGGCCCGCGCGGCGTCTCCTCCCTCGCGGCGGCCTCCGGCAGCCACGTCAGGGTCGTCGCGGCCCCCCGTCCCGCCACCGCGCGGACCGCCGCCGCCAACCTGCACCGCGACACGCTGCGGATCCACTTCTCCCACGCGCCCAGCCCCCAGCCCCCGGCCCTCCTGCACAGCGCCGCCGCTGGCCTCCGCCGCTGACCAACGCCCATCCCTCGACCGGAAGCTCTGCTCTGACCACCACACCCACCGCCACCACCCGGCCTGGCGCGGACCGCCCGATCCGCAACGTCCTTCGCACCCCGCACGTCACCGTGCTGCTCACCGCCACCCTGGTGGGACGGCTGCCCACCGCGATGGCCCCGCTCGCCCTGCTGCTCGCCGCGCGCGCCGACCACGCCGGGACAGCGAGGGGAGCGCTACTGGCAGCGCTCTACGCCCTGTGCGGAGCCGTCGGCCAGCCGCTGCTCGGCCGGGCCGTCGACCGCCGCCGTCTGGCGGGCGTCGCGCTGGCCGCGGCGGGCGTCGCGGGCAGCGCGTTCGCCGCACTCGCCGTCCTCGGTACCGGCCGCAACCTGCTGCTCTCGTGCGCCCTGGTCGCCCTCGCCGGTCTGGCCACCCCGCCGCTGGAGGCCGGGCTGCGCGCGATGTGGCCGCGCCTGGTCGCCCCAAGCGACCAGCAGGCCGCGTTCGCCCTGGACGCCACCGCCCAAGAGCTGGTCTACGTGGCCGGGCCCGCCCTGGTCACGGTCACGTGCCAACTCGCCTCACCGGCTGTGGCGCTGATCGGCTGCGCGGTCCTCGGGCTGGCCGGCACGACGGTGGTCGCCTCCCGCCGCCCGGCCCGCGCCCTCAGCCCGGAGCGTCGGTCGGTCCACTGGCTGGGGCCACTTCGCTCGCACGGCCTGCTGGTCCTTCTGGGCGCCGCCGCCCTGCTGGGCGCGAGCCTGGGGTCGTTCAACGTGTACGCCCTGAGCGCGGCCGACCGCCACCACACGAGCTGGCTCGCCGGAGCGCTGCCGGCCGCGCTCTCGCTGGGCAGCCTGCTGGGCGGCATCGCGTGGGCGAGGGTCTCGCACCTCGTTCCCGGCGACCGCCTGCTGCGCGCGGTCAGCGTTCGCTTCGCCGTGCCGTTCGTGCTGTTCCTGCTCACGCCCGAGCCGACCCTGGCGGTGGCCGCCGCCGCCCTGCCGGGCTTCTTCCTCGCCCCATGGCTCGCCGAGGCGTTCCGTCTGGGAGACCGGCTCGCGCCCCAGGGAACAGCCACCGAGGCCGCGGCCTGGCTGGTCGCCGTCATCGGCCTGGGCGGCGCCGCCGGAACAGCCCTGGCCGGGCAGCTCTCGACGGTCGGACCCGTCGCCGTCGCCGGACTCACCCTGACGAGCGCCGCCGCAGCCTCACTGGCCCTGTCCCTGCGCCGCTGATGTGCCCCGGATCCGTCGGAGCCCCGGCCCGGCAGCGGATCAGCGACGCCAGCTCCACCATCAACTTCCGCTCGGAGTAGCCTTCTTGCCCCACGCCACCACGTCCGCCCCAGCGCCCGTCACCATCATCTGGGACTGGAACGGGACCTTGCGCGACGATGTCCAGGACCACCTCGACGCCCTCAACGCGACTCTGCCCGACCTGGGCAGCACCCCGATCACGCTGGAGCGCTACCGCGCCGCGCACCGCACCCCGATCCGCGCCTTCTACGACGCCCTCCTCGGCCGCACCCTCGACGACCAGCAGTGGCACGACGCCGACGCGGCCTTCCAGGATGAACTCGCCCGGCACCCGGTGCGGTTGCAGTCCGGCGCCCGGGGCCTGCTGCTGCGGCTACGGGCTCAGGGTGTCCGGCAGAGCCTGCTGTCCCTGTCCCTCCACGACCGACTGCTGGCCGAGGTCGGCAAGACCGGCATCAGCGGTCTCCTCGACCGGATCGACGGCCGCCACGAGCCGGTCGTCGGCAGCAAGGCGCCCGCCATGGCCCGGCACATCGCCGCCCTCGGCCACATCGTCGATCCGGCGCGCACCCTCGTGATCGGCGACACGGTCGACGATGCCGTCGCCGCCCTGTCCGTCGGCGCGGTGCCGGTCCTGCACGCCAGCGGCCTCCACTCGCCGCAACGCCTGGCCACCGCCGGCGTCCCGGTCGCCGACAACCTGGAGGCCGCCGTCGAGACCGGCCTGTCCATCATCAACTCGGCACAGTGGGAGCGGCGGTGAGCCCGGAGCCGCGAGCCGGGCGGCCCATCCAGGAGTGGAGGCCCCGCCAGGCCGGGAACGTCGACCTCGGCACCCGCCTGGTGTGCACCCGCCTTCAGGTCGAGCACCCGCGCCTGCTGCCCGGCTACGGCACCGCCACCCTCCACGGCGCCGTGGCCGACCAACTCGCCTCCGAGGCACGCCGCCTGGACGACATCCAGACCCGCATCGTGCAGCTGGCCACAGCCCTGCGGCGCGACCTGCAGCGCGTCGTCGAAGGCCGCGACGCCGACGAGCCCTCCATCAACGGCATCCTCTTCAATACCGCCCCGTCCATCGACCTGCTCGCCGCCCGCCGCACCGAACTGCACCGATCGCTGGTCTCCCTCGTCGAGGTCTACGAGACCCTGCCACCCTTCGCCGCACCAGCTCCGGCGCCCGCCGCTGCGGCGAAGACGACCCGGCAACGCGCCGCCTCCACCGGCGCACGGCGCTCGCCGGGCGAAGCAGCGGCTTCGGCGACCGCGGTCCCGGCGACCGCCGCGCGGCCACGGAGCCGATGAACGTCCGCCTGCCCGACGAAGGGACCACGACCTGACCAGCCCCTGGGACACCGGTCCGTACTACGACGCCGAGGGAACCCCGCTCCTCGCCGGCCAGCGCCTGGTGCGGCACCACCTGGACGTCTCCTCCTCGGACCTGCGGCGGCGCCACCGCGAGGACGAAGGCGCACACCGCGAACTGGCCGACCACGTCGACCTCCTGGCCCGCCAGCTCGACCTCCTGGACGACCAGATCCGCTCGAAGGCCGCCTCCATCCGCGACCGCCTGCTCCCGCTCTCCTGCGGCAACCACCGCGGCGTGGACACCAACGGCGTGCTGCGGCTGGGTGCCATGGACCTGGAGGTCCTCGGCATCCGGTACGCCCAGAGCCTCGAAACGCTGGAGCACGCCGTCCTGGCCTACCAGCGCGCCGCCCCAGCCCCGCCGCCCAATCGCGCCACCGCGGCCAACGCCCGTGGCGCTGTCCACTCCAGCCCGTCCCCCACACCCGCCCTCGCATCCGCCCCCAGCACCGGAGACCCCCATCACCGACGGGACCGAGCCGCTCCACGCCATTGACGAAGCCCTCCAGGTCGAGGGCCTCGAAGCCCACACCGAGGAGGACAAGAGCAGGTGGTGGGCGTTCGCCTACGAGAAGCAGGTCAGCGTCCTAGCCGTGCAGCACTCGGCCAACCCGCACTCGCCGCTGCTGACCGAGTCGTACCTCGTCGTCCACGACGCCACCATGACCTGGGATATCCCCGGGTCGCCGCAGCTCGCGGGGATCCACGTCCAGCGCGACCTGGGAGCCGGGACGTACCGGCTGGATTACGAGCGGGCACCGATCGTGGCGCTCGCGCAGAACTGGCTCGTCTCCCGCGGCGCCGACCTCGACCAGCTGACGCCGCACGCCGAGTGGCTGCCGACCACCGACCAGGCCAGCCGCGACCTGGAACGGCGCCTCGCCCAGGTCGGCGACCGGTTCTGGTTCGCGAACTCGTACACCTCCGACATGGTCCTGGACCCCGCCCACGCCGCGGGCGGGCCGCCCAGCGCCGCCGAGGACCTGGTCTACGACTTCAACACCTGGATCACCGCCGTGGACGAGCGGCCGGAGCCCGGACTGCACCCCGTCCGGGTGTTCTTCGAGGACGTCGACTACCTCGCCCGCACGTACACCCTGCGGGAGGGCGGCTTCCCCGACCGGGACGCCGCCTACGAGTGGACCAGGCGCGCCGGCGAGCCGGACAACCCCCTGCCGCCCGTCGAGGTCGCGCCCGTCTCCAGCCCGCGCACCGCTGCTGCCCGCGCCACCAGCCCAGCCGCCTCAGCGAGTGCCGCCCCGGCCGAGGTCGCTGCCCTGCCCACCGCCACCGACTCAACCGTCACCCGCCCCCGCACCCGGTGACGGCCCAACCCCCAGGAGTGCCCATCTCCACCGAAGTTCAGCGGGTGCGCCGCCGCCCGCGCACCACCGAGCCCCGGACCGCGCAGAAGTCCGTCCGTCTGACCCCGACCGCCCTCGCGGCCATCCGGGAGCGCGCGGCACACGAGCGTCTTACGACCTCCGGGTTCATCGCCAACGCCGCGCTGGCCGCCGCGCTGGCCGACGGACCGGTCGGCCGCCCCGACGCCGACCCCCGCCGACCGCTGGCCGAAGCGCTCGATCGCCTGGCCGGCGAGCTGCGTGCCCTCACGGATACCGTCCCCGAGCCCGAACGGGCGCAGGAAGCGCTGGCTCTGCTGCCCGGCCTGGCCGAGCGGACCTATGCCGCGCTCGACGCCGTGCTGGAGGCCGCGTGATCCCTGATATCTCCACCGGCAACACGCCCCGCCCACTGCTCAGTTATCTCTACGGCCCCGGTCGGCGCGAGGAGCACGAGGATCCGCACCTGGTCGCGGCCTGGGACATGTACGGGGCGCCCGACCCGGGCCGCGACCCGGGTGCCACCGTCGGCCAGCTGGCCTCCCGGCTGGACCAGCACGCCCGGCTGCGCGCCGCCGAACTCGGGGCGATGCCACCCAGCAGGGTCTGGCACTGCTCGGTGCGCACCGCCCCCGAGGACCCGCTGCTCACCGACGACCAGTGGGCCCAGGTCGCGCGCCGGATCGTCGCCGCCACCGGGCTCGCCCCCGCCCGCGGCCCGGGATGCCGGTGGGTCGCTGTGCGCCACGCTGTCCACCACATCCACATCGCCGGGGTCAGCGTGCTGCCGGACGGCTCGCGGCCGGCGATGCACCGCGACTCGACCCGGGCCCAGGCCGAGTGCCGGGCGATCGAGGCCGAGTGGGGACTGCGCCTCATCGGCCAGGGCGAGCGCGCAACGACCAGCTTCCCGACCACCGCCGAGATCATCAAGGCCGAGCAGCAGGGCTGGGCCGAACCGTCCCGGGTCTGGCTCCAGCAGCGGATGCACGAGGCTGTGGCCGGGGCCCGAAGCGTCGCGGAGTACGCCGCTGCCCTGGCGAGCGACGGCGTCCTGCTCCGCTGGCGCGTCGACGAATCCGGTGCCCGGATCGGCTACAGCCTCGCCCGCCCCGGTGACACCGGGACCAGCGGCATGCCGGTGTACTTCGCCGCCGGCCGCCTCGACTCCGCTCTCACCCTGCCGCGGCTGTCCCGGTTGCTTGCCGGCGACGCCGTCTCGCAGCCGTCCTGACCTGTGCCCGCCGCATCCCCTTCTCCATGTCGCCCTGCCTGCTCGGGCGCTCCCGAGCCGACCTCGCTGAGGAGGCGAACCCGCTGACGCCCGCCCCACTCGACGACTTCACCCGAGCGCTGGCCCTGCGCCTGCCCGGCCTGTGGAGCCCCTCGCTGCGCAGCAACACCACCGCCGGTCAGCGCAACGCTCTGATGGACCGGCTGTGGGACCTGGGCACCGCCCACTGGGCGCTGCTCGACTTCGCCAACGACCGCGTCGGCCAGGTCAACCACCAGGCGGGACTGGACCTGGTGGTCGTCCGACGGCCGGTTCGCTCCCACCAGTACCTCGTCGCTGCCCTCGTCCCCGTCGGCCACGGGCTCGCCCACCAACTCCAGGACTACGCTGTCCCGTTCGGGATCGCGGTCGCCGATGACCCCGCCCGTGCCGCAGCCTCCGTCGCCCGGCGCCTGCTGCCCGCCTACCAGCAGGCGCTGCGCACCGTCGGCCACAGCGCGGGCTGGAGCACCCTCACCGGGTTCCCGGCCAGCCGGTCGGTCGCCGCCACCGGCCGCAGTTCCCGTGACGTCACGGTCGTCGCCTCCCCGCAGGCCCCCGTATCCGCCCCGTCCGGCGCCAGCGCGCGCCGCGTCCGCACCTGATGGAGCTGCCCGCTTCTTGTCCACCGCCGCACCGCCCCGTCCCGACCTCCTCGTCCGCCCCGCCCACCTCGCCGGGCCAGGGGAAACCGACCTCGTCTATCTCCTCGCCTCCGAGCACGGCTGGTTCCGCCCGTTCAACGCCCCTGCCGACCTGGTCCTCACCAGCCCTCAAGAAGGGCTCACCCTCACCCGGCAGGACCGGCAGTGGACGGTGGCTGGCCCCGGCGGCTGGACGGTCCGCTTCTGCGACCGCGCTCCTGCCGAAGTGCCCTACGCCCTCATCTCAGCAGCTCAGGAAGCCGAGACCGCGCCCACCACCAACGCCGGACCGGCCACCGGCCACACGGCCACCGTGCTGCTGATGAAGTCCGGCTGGTCCGGGTTCAACCGCGATGGGTACCGGCTGGTCGCCGCGCCCGACCGCCGCGCCGCCCTCTCCTGGCCCGACACGGCCCCCGACCCGAGCCCGGTGCTCACTGCCGCCGCGCGTACCGGCGTGTGGACCGTCGAGTTCAGTCGAAGCGCACCGGACTACCTGCTCACCGCAGCCGCCGCAGCACTGCTGCGCCCCGTGCCGCGGCGGCCCGAGCAGATCCCGGAGCAGTTCCGGCACCTCGTCCGCGCCGCCCCACTCGCCCACAGCAGCGGTGACGGCCCCGTGGGGCGAACGGCCGCGGCCCGGGCACACGGCATCGCCTCGCACCCGGCCCTGCGACACCTTCCTCCGCCCACCTCTCCGCCTTCCACCGTGCACTACGGCCCAGCGGGACCAACCCGTCTGCGCCCGGATCCGCGCTGACGGGCACCGGCGGATCAGTGGCACCCCCAGGCCCCCGAACCGAACATCACGGAGAAATCGTGACCTCGCATCCTCCCGACTCCGTCGCCAACGTCACGGCCAGCGCCGCGACACCGCCGGCACTCGCCGACCACCCCGCCACGGTCGACACCGAGGCGGCAACACCAGCAGAGCTCACCGCCCAGCCCTTCGTGGCGATCCGGCACCCCCGCACGGGCGAGATCACCACCACCAGGTACAACGCCAACGCCCTTCGGATCCTGCTCCAGGCCGGCTTCGAGGAGGCTCCCAGCTGCGCCTGCCCAGCGACGGAGGCCGGCACGGACCGGACGCACGCGCCCGCTCGGCAGCCAGCGAGCTGCCCGCCGTCGACCGCTCCGTGCACCTGGGCCGGGCCCTCGGCCAGCCAGTGAGCGCCGACGGCGCGCCCCTGCCAGGCACGCCCGTACAGATCAGCGGCCCGCCTTCCAGCACGTTGTCAACCCTGCTCGCCCGCGCACCCGTTGAAGGATCTTCGCTTTGACCACACCCGGACCGCCCACCACTCCGGCACACGCCAGGCCCGGCGAACTGCGAGCCAAGGTGGCCAAACTACTGGCAGACCGGCCGACCGACACGCTCAGCACCACGGAGATAGCCAAGCAGCTGGGCCACTCCCACGGCGCCGTCAGCCAAGCCGCCCAGACTCTGGCGAAACGCGGCGAGGCTGATCAACTCGGCACCGGAAATCGGTTCCGCGCGAATGGGAAGACCGCTGCAGCCGCGCAGGTCACGGTGATCAGTCCACCGGGAACCCACTCTCCCCGCGCCGCCGCGGCCACAGCCCGCACGACCGCTCCCGCACCGACCACGCCCAAGCAGGTCGGCCCGATCCGCCGCGCGGGTGGCCAGCTCTACCACCCCCGGGAGCTGGCCGACCTGCCTGACGTCGAGGCGCTGAATCGCTTGCGCGACGCCGATGTGCCGGTGCTGCTCTACGGTCCCCCGGGCACTGGCAAGACCTCGTTGGTGGAGGCCGCGTTCCCGGACCTGCTCACCGTCGCCGGCGACGGCGACACCACCGTCGGCGACCTGATCGGCGAGTACACGCAGGACGACGCGGGAGCCTATGTTTTCCAGTACGGCCCGCTGGTCACCGCGATGACCGAGGGCCGCGCCCTGCTGATCGACGACGCCACGTTGATCTCGCCGAAGGTCTTGGCAGCGCTGTACCCGGCGATGGACGGCCGCCGCCAGATCCAGGTCAAGGCCCACAAGGGCGAGACCATCAAGGCCGAGAAGGGCTTCTACGTGGTGGCGGGCCACAATCCGGGCGTGCACGGTGCCGTGCTGACGGAGGCGCTGTCGTCCCGATTCAGCGTGCAGATCCAGGTCGGGACGGATTACGACCTCGCCATGGCGCTGCGGATCGACGCCCGGGTGGTCAGGGTCGCCCGCAACCTCGCCCGCCAGGTCGAACTCGGTGAACTTGGCTGGGCACCGCAGCTGCGAGAGCTGCTCAGCTACCAGAAGACCGAGAAGGTCCTCGGCACCAAGGCGGCACTCGCGAACTTGATCGGCATCGCGCCCGTCGAGGACCGCGACGCCGTCGTCGCCGCCGTCAGCAAGGTCATCGGCGTCAAGGACGTCGCTCCCCTCACCCTCGGCAAGCAGCTCCCCGCCGCGACCGCTTCGGCCGCCCGGCAGCCCCCGGGAAGCACCAGCTCCACGCCCCGGGGCCGCCAACGATGAGTTCACATCAGCACGTCCAGTCCTCCGCCACCGCGCCCGACGACGACGCCGACCTCGCACGCTGGGACGACGACGGTGCCCCGCCCGCACAGCCCCGTTCTTCCCCGGCCGCGTGGCTGCGTGTGGGAGCAGAGCTCGGCGATCGGCTGGTCGCCCTGTCCGGCCGCCAAGACCTGCTCGTCACCTGTCGTCCCGGCACCCGCAGCGGTGCACCGGCCGCCTTCTTCCCCGGGCTGGGGGAGGTCGAGTTCGACGCCGGCCTGTTCGCCCCCCTCCAGCCGCACGAGGTCAATCCGCGGATCGTGGGCGACGAGGACCGCTATCCCGCGGCCTGGGGCGTGTTCGTCCACGAAGCCGCCCATGCGGCCCACACCGCATGGACGAGGCTGCCCGGAGCGGACCCCCGTGTCGTCCAGGCCGCGCTTCTGCTGGAGGAGAGCCGTGTCGAGGGCGCCCACCTGATCAGGCGCCCCACCGACCGCAAGTACCTGCGCACCAGCGCCCGGACCCTGGTCCTGCCCGACATCGCCAACCCCACCTTCCAGGGCATCGAGCACGCCGCCAGCGTGGCGGCCCTGATCCTCGGCCGCCGGGACGCCGGCATCCTGGATGCTGGCGAGAGCCGGGCCGTCGCCGATCTGTCCGAGAAGGTGTTGGGCGCTGATCTGCTGGCCACCCTCACCGGCATCTGGACCGCAGCCCACCAGTGCGCTGACCACGACGACGCCACCATGCTCGCTCTCGGCCAGGACTGGTGCGACGCTCTGGCCACCGCTGCCCCTGCCGGGCCCGTGCCAGACGACCTCACCGACCTGCTGTCCGCCGCCGCAGCGGACGTCATGGACAGCATGGACGCCAACGACCGTGCCGACCTCGCGGCACAGGCCGCCGCAGCCAGCGCCATGGCCTCACAGGCCAAGGCACGAGCTCAGGACCGCGCCCAGCAGGCAGGCCAACGACGCAAGGCCGCCGCCACCGCCAAGTCGGTCTTCAACTCCCGCGGCGCCACCGTCAGCCCCGACGGCACACCGGCGCCCTACGACAACCCCGTCACCGGCACCCGCCGGCCGACCGCCGCCGAGAAGACCGCCGCCGCGCAGCTCAGCCGCGCACTCCGTGCCGCCGCCTACCGGGAGAGGACCGAGGAGCGAACCACCAGCCCCACCCCTCCTGGCCGCCTCAACATGCGTCAGGCCCTCGCTCGCGACGCGCAGCGCGCCGCCGGGTCGACGCCCACCGCGGAGCCGTTTACCCAGACCCGCCGCCGCCACTCTCCCACCCCACCGTTGCGCGTGGGCATCGCCGTTGACGTCTCCGGTTCCATGCGTGCCGCCTGCGGGCCCGTCGCGTCCGCTGCCTGGATCGTGGCCCGAGCAGCGGCCCTGACCGACCCCGACTCCCGCACCGCCACCATCGCCTACGACATGAGTCTGACCGCGCTGACCCGGCCCACCAACAGGGCGCCGGAGCACGTGACGACGTTCGACGCCCGCGGCGGCAGCCACAACCTCGGTGACGCCCTCGACGCCCTCGACCACGGCCTCGAACTCGGCCGCCCCGGCACCGGCCGCCTCCTCGTGATCGTCACCGATGCCCAGTACACCCCCTACGAAACCGCCAGCGCCGTCACCCGCATCAAGCGCCTCACCAACGCCGGCTGCGCTGTACTCCAGCTCACCCTCACCAAGGAGTCCCTCCACCTGCCGGGAACCACCCTGCTCCACCTGCCCCGGCCCTCCAGTGCCCCCGCCGCCATCGCCAAGGCCGCCACCGACGCCATCCGCAAGACACGCTGAGACGCGGAAGCCTGTCCGCCAGCTTCGCCGGGTCGAGTGGTCCACCACCGGCCAGACTCGCCGAGGCTCCGCCGGACTCATCGAAGCAGGACAATCACGCGCCGCCGCCCGGACCAATTCGGTCCGGGCGGCGGCGCGTTCGCCTGCGGCAGACAACCTGCACGAAACCCTTGACGGGACTATGTGATCCGGGCCTTCCCAAGCAAACATGGACCTCCGTCCGTGCCCCGCCCAGGAAGGTGAACCCGCTGACCGTCGTCCTGTCTGCACCCTCCGCCCCCAGCCTCCGCCCCGGCGACGCCGTGCCGAGCCGCAAGTGGCTCCTCGGCGAGGGGAACCCGAACGACCTGAACTGCTTCCTGTACGAGCACCGTTGGACGTACGTGATCGACGCCGACGGCGGTCTGCACGCCGCATCCCCGTGCACCCGCGTCTACCTGGGCTACCAGCCGGACAACCCGCGCGCCGACACCTGGACCATCTCCTTGGACGGCACCGCCCGCCAGCCCGGCTGGCGAGCCCGATTCGACCGCCACACCCCGGTCGAGGTCGTCCTCGCCGTGCTGCGCACCCTCGTCGAACACCCGGGCCGCTGAGCCCACCGGCACCTGCCCCCGCACGAAGGGAACGCCCATCTCCACCCTGCGCTCTGCCCGCGCCAAGGCCCGCCTGCTCCACCGCGTCGAGGCGGCCGAGTGGCTGACCGGCTGTGCCATGTACACCAGCTTCCTGCACGCGCTGCTGCTGTGGCCCGGCCGACCGCTGATGTCCGCCAGCGCCCTGCTGGCCGCCCTGCAGTTGGCGGTCATCTTCCTGATGCTGTGGTCGATGCCCCCGCTGGTTGCTGATGCCCTCGGTGACCGACCGCCGCGTCTTCGCCGACCGAACCGGTGAACCGACCGGCGCCGGGCCCAACGGCCCGGCGGCCAGTCACGGCACACCCGTGCCGCGCCAGTCCACCGCCCTCGGAGGCACCTTGTCCCTCCCGATCGAGCTGTCCGGGGCCGTCCTCGATCCCGCTGCCGTCCGCCGCGCCTTCGGCACGGCCTACGGCCCGCCTGATCCCGACGGCCACCGCGCAGCCTTCGCCGTGCTGGCTTACCTCGCCCCTGTCGACCGCTACCTGATCGCGCCCCTTGGAGCCCGCCCCGGCGGCACCGCACCATCGTCGCAACGCTGCGGCTGGGCGGAGCCCGCCGCTCTGGACGAGCTGGTGGTCGCCCACCCCATCCGCACCCAAGGCGGCGCCCGGTCCGTATGCCACCACCACATCCGGCCCGCAGCCCCCGGATCGTGCCGCACCTGCAGTATCCGGCCACCGCGTCCGGACTGCGGCTTCTTCCGCACCTCCCGCTACGCCCCCATCCCCGAGGAGGGATCCTGAACTTCGTGCCTGCTACCCGCCGCCAGCTGCGCCGCGCAGCCCTCGCCACGGCCGTGCTCACCGCTGCGGCCGGAGCGGAGTCCGCCGTCTTCGCGCTCTCCGGTCCCAGCGGGGCGACCACCGTCGCGCTGGTTACCCTCGCCGCCGGTGTGCTGACCTTGTACTGGATCTCTCGGAGTCTGGATGCCGACGCGGACCGCGCCGTGCGCGGCTGGCTCGACCAGTATCGCGAAGGCCGACTCGACGACGTCGCTGCCGGGACGGGCTTGCGTCCGGCGACGGCGAGACTCTCCCTGCTCCGACTGGCCCGCTCCGCTGCGGTGACCGTCTCCGGTGATCGGCGGTGTCCGGTGTACCGGCTCGCGGACTGACGCTCCTGCGACATGCCGAAGGGCGGTGGGGCACAAGGAACTTCCTTGTGCCCCACC
>NZ_JBSFXE010000033.1:0-86058 GCF_053595195.1 Kitasatospora sp. NPDC002522 | reverse complement strand
CCGGAGGACCGGGCGGCCATTCCTTCCGAGCCCTCGAGGGCAACGCGCCATCAGCCATACCCGGTCCTCCCGGACCGCCTCACATTCTTAGGGACCCGCCATGACCACCACCCACCACCCCCTCGCGATCCTCGGCGGAGGCCTCGGCGGCCTCACCCTCGCCCGGGTGCTGCACGTCCACGGCATCCCCGCCGCCGTCTTCGACCTGGAGCCGTCCGCGACCGCCCGCACCCAGGGCGGCATGCTCGACATCCACCACGACTCCGGCCAGCTCGCGCTGCACGCCGCCGGGCTGTACGAGGAGTTCGAGAAGCTCATCCACCCCGGCGGGCAGGCCATGCGGCTGCTCGGACCGGACGGCACCGTCCACCTCGAGGAGGAGGACGACGGCACCGGCGGCCGCCCCGAGGTCGACCGCGGGCAGCTGCGGGACCTGCTGCTCGGCTCGCTGCCCGAGGGCACCGTCCACTGGGGCAGGAAGGCGGTCGCCGTCACCCCGCTCGCCGACGGTGGCCACCGGGTGGAGTTCGCCGACGGCGCCGCCCTCACCACCGACCTGCTGATCGGCGCGGACGGCGCCTGGTCCAAGGTCCGCCCGCTGCTCTCGGACGCCCGCCCCGCCTACACCGGCATCTCCTTCGTCGAGGCCGACCTGCACGCCGCCGCCGCACGCCACCCCCGCGCGG
Organism: Kitasatospora sp. NPDC002522; assembly: GCF_053595195.1. NCBI lineage: Bacteria > Bacillati > Actinomycetota > Actinomycetes > Kitasatosporales > Streptomycetaceae > Kitasatospora > Kitasatospora sp. NPDC002522. Next base: position 85,372 of record NZ_JBSFXE010000033.1, on the reverse strand, counting down.
CCGAACTGGTCGGCGGCGGCGCCTTCTTCGCCCTCGGCGGCGGCCGCGGCTTCCTCGGGCACCTGGAGTCCGACGGCAGCATCCACGTCTACAGCGCCCTCCGGACCGGCGAGGACTGGCCCGCCGGGAGCGCCCCGGTCCCGGACGCGCCCGGTGCTCCGGATGGCGCCGCACTGGGTGCCGCCGCCGTCCGCACCGCCGCGCTGGCCGCGTTCGACGGCTGGAGCGAGGGCCTGCGCGGGCTGCTCGCCGACGCCGACGGCGAGCTGACGCTGCGTCGGATCCACGCGCTGCCGGTCGGCCACCGCTGGGCGCGCACCCCGGGCGTCACGCTGCTCGGCGACGCCGCGCACCTGATGTCCCCGTTCGCCGGGGAGGGCGCCAACCTGGCGATGCAGGACGGCGCGGAACTCGCCCTGGCGCTCGCCGCGCACCCCGGCGACCCCGAGGCGGCGCTCGCCGCGTACGAGGAGGCGATGTTCGTCCGGGCCGAGGACTCCGCGCGGGAGTCCGCCGAGAACCTGGAGCTGATGTTCGGACCGGACCCGGTTCCGGCGCTGCTGGCGATGTTCGCGCCGGGCGAGGCCGCTGACCGGGAGGCAGGGCGGGCGGCGGCGGACGTCGTGGTGCCGGGTCGGTAGGTTGGTCGGCGGCGGACGTCGTGGTGCCGGGTCGGTAGGTTGGTCGGCATGGAGAGCACCGAGCCGAGGCCGCGCAGTCGGCGTGAGCGTCCCGCCAAGCCCGCCCTCACCTACCAGGGGATCGTCGACGCGGCGGTCCGCCTGATGGAGACCGAGGGCCTGCAGCGGGTCACCATGCGGCGGCTCGCGCAGGACCTCGACACCGGCCCGGCCTCGCTGTACGTGTACGTGTCCAACACCGCCGAGCTGCACGCCGCCGTCCTGGAGCACCACCTGGGCACGGTCGACCTCGCACCGGCCGCCGAGACCGGAGGCGACTGGCGGGAGCGCCTCGCCGCGGTCCTGGCCTCCTACACCCAGGTGCTGTTCCGGCACGCCGCGCTGGCCCACTCCGCCCTGCTCGCCCGTCCCACCGGCCCGCACTACCTGGCCCTGGTCGAGGCGCTGCTGGCGCTCCTTCAGGAGGGCGGCGTCCCCCGGGCGCAGGCCGCCCGCGGCGTGGACCTGCTGCTCCAGGTGGCCACCGCGACCGCCGCCGAACACGCCGGCCGCACCGGCCCCACCGCCGACGCCGAACACACCGCCCTGGTCCGCGCCCTCCACCACGCCGACCCCGCCCGCTACCCGCACATCGCCGAAGCCGCCGACGACCTGGTCTCCGGCCGACCCGAGGACCGCCTCGCCTGGACCTTCCGCACCCTCGTCAACGGCATCGCCGGCACACCGCTCTGACGCCGACGCCCTCCTGTTCGGCGCCCTCGCCCGTGGCGACGGCCATAAGCTCGCCGTCCGCGCGTTTCGGTCCCGCGACGGCGAGCGAGACCAACGGCGAGAACGCCGGCCCGAGCAACTGCTCCGGGTGGACGTCGTCGCTCCCCGGGTTTCAAGGTCATTTACGACCAGTAGCGTCGCAGAGCCGACGGTGGGTCAGGTCGGGCATCCCCGCACCGGTGTCAGCCCCACCCGAACCCCCGGCGCCGACGTCCGAACCACCCTCGCCAGCGCGGGGGAACAGCAGCCGATGATCTCTCGGGACCACCCGCCCAGCCGCGGTAGCAGTTCCTCGGCCTGCCGGAGATCCGGGAGCATCAGCCGGTAGGTCTGTGTCGTCCGGGCGACGGCTGTGGGGATAATCGTGGTGTGACCCCTCTTGCCTCTGTCGACGGCCGATACGCGCAGCTGGCCGACCGGGTGCCGCAGTCGTTGGACGAGCTGGCCGGCCCGATCGTCGGCGCGGTCGAGCTGCCGCTGCACCTGGCGTGGTCCGGGCTCCGGACCTACGACCTGTCCCTGCCCCGGCAGCGGATGGGCCTGTACAGGCTCGTGCTGAATGAGGGTATGCGCGAAGACCTGGCCCGCTTCCTCGACGCCAGGACACTGGTCGACCTCTGGCCGACCCTGCGGACCCTGGTCGGCCCGGCGGTTCGCGCCGTGTGGGAGGACAACTTCGCCGAGCTCGCCGCCGCTCGGACCGCCGCGGCGTGAGGCTCACCCCGCTGCACGCCCGGCTGCTGGCCGATGTCCTCGACATCGGCACGCTTACGCGCTGGTCCTCACCGGCGGCTACGCCGTCCAGGCCCACGGCCTGGCCGACCGCCTCAGCCAGGACCTCGACGTCGCCACAGAGCACCCCGCCGCGATGCAGGAGATTACCGCCACCCTCTTCTCGGGGCTGGCCGGTCGCGGCTGGCACGTGAAGCAGATCGAAGTTGTCCCGGTGTCCGCCCGCATTGTCGTCACCGACCCCGCCACCGGCGAGGCGTGCGAAGTCGACGTCCTCAAGGAAGTCCTCCACCGCCCGCCAGTACTGCTCGAACCCGGCATGGTCCTGGCCGTCGAGGATGTCGTGGGCACCAAGATGCGCGCCCTCGCCGACCGCGGCTACGCCCGCGACCTCATCGACGTCCACGCCGCGTCCCAGCACTTCGCCCGAGCGGACCTCGAAGGGTACGGACGCCGGGTCCGCGGCGGCCTCGACCCTGCCGAGCTGCGTTCCCGCCTCGCCGGCGCAGAGTGGATCGACGACGACGAGTTCGAGGCCTACGGCCTCAGCGAGGACGCCATCCAGGAACTCCGCCGCTGGGCCCAGGAATGGGCGGACGACCTCGGACGCCGCCTGGCCGGCGACGATCCGGACAGCAGCTGAAGCCCACTCAACTTCCGACCGCTGGGCCTCCGCTGCGCCGGGGCGGCTGCGTCGGGTGCGGGAGGCGGGTGTGATGCCGCAGTTGACGGTGCGTCGGGCAGGTTTCGGGGTCGGTATTCGATCAATCTTCCGGGAGTCGGTGACGGTGTGCGCCCCTTCCCTTACTGTACGGGGCATGACTTCTGCGGGGAGGGCGGTCGGCGACCGCGGTACGGCGGTGGTGATCGGCGGCGGGCTGGCCGGCTGTCTGGCGGCCTGGGCGCTGCGCGGCGTGGCGCAGCGCGTGGTGGTGATCGAGCGGGACCGGTACCCGGAGGGCGCGGACTTCCGCGCCGGGGTGCCGCAGGGCCGGCACGGGCACCTGCTGCTGGAGGCCGGGCACCGCACGCTGGAGGAGCTGATGCCCGGCGCCCGGGCCGACCTGTTCGTGGCGGGCGCCACCCGGGTCCCGGTCTCCGGTGCGCTGCGCTGGCTCAGCGCGGCCGGCTGGCTCGCCGAGTACGAGGCCGAGTTGGCGTTCATGAGCTGCACCCGGCCGGTGATCGACAAGGTGGTGCTGGACCGGGTCCGCACCGAGCCGAGCATCGAGATCCTGGAGGGCACCGAGGTGGTCGGCCTGCTCGGCGACGCCCGCACGGTGACCGGCGTGCGGATCCGCGAGCGCGGCCGGGTCGGCGCCGAAGTGCAGCACGTCCCGGCCGAGTTGGTGGTCGACGCGGCCGGCCGCGGCACCCGGATCTCCCGCTGGCTGGAGGACCTCGGCGCGCAGGAGCTGCAGGAGGAGCGGGTCGACGCGGGTGTCGCGTACGCCAGCCGGATCTACTACCGCACGCCCGGTCACAACCTCGGCTTCGACGCCTTCTACGTGCAGACCCAGGCCCCCGTGCACGGGCGCCTCGGCGTCCTGCTGCCCGTCGAGGGCGACCGCTGGATCGTCAGCATGGGCGGCATGCGCGGCCACGAACCGAGCATCCAGGCGGGCGAGTTCGAGCAGCAGCTGGCCGCCCTGCGGGACCCCGGCATCGCCGACGTGGTCACCCAGGCCCGGCCCGCCGGGCCGCCGCGCGGCTTCCTGCCCGGCCCCGGCGTCTGGCGCCACCACGAACGGACCGCCCCCGACGGCCTGGTGGCCGTCGGCGACGCCTCCTGCACCTTCAACCCGGTCTACGGCCAGGGCATGAGCGTCGCCGCGCTCGGCGCCCGCGCGCTGCGCGACATCGTCCGCCGCCACCAGCACATCGGTCCGGCCGCCGCCCGCGACGCCCGGGACGCGATCGCCGCCGTCACCAAGAACCCGTGGGTGATGTCCTCCAGCGAGGACGTCCGGTTCCCGGCCACCACCGGCGGCCCGACCGGCCGCATGGTGCGCACCCAGCACCGCTTCCTCGACCGGGTGCTGGCCCGCGCCACCACCGACCCCAAGGTCACCGAGGCGTTCCACACCGTGTCGTCCCTGGTGGAACCGCCGACCGCGCTGTTCCGTCCCTCCGTGCTGGGAGCGGTGCTGTTCGGGGGCTGACCGACTCGCGTCATGCGGTCCGGCGGCCCCGACGCCGACTCCCCACGGGCGATGTGACAGCCTGTGCGACGAAACCTGAGGATCCTGTGGGGGGTTGGCGGCGGACATGAGCAGCGAGATCTACTTCAACAACAACTACCGTGACCTGAGCGAGCAGCACGGCACCGGAGCCGGCTTCCAGTTCGAGTTCTCCTGTGCCCGCTGCTACGACACCTGGCGCTCCCCGTTCGAGCCGTTCCGCACCGGGCAGGCCGCCAGCTGGATCAACAAGGGTGTCAGCGCCGCCTGGGGCCTGCTCGGCGGCAGCGCCTCCAACGGCATCAGCAACGCCGCGGACGGGCTGGCCGGCGCCAGCTGGGGCAGCGGCCGCGACGAGGCCTTCCAGCGCGCCATCGGCAACGCCCAGCAGCACTTCAACCGCTGCGCCCGGTGCACCCACTACGTGTGCGGCCGCTGCTGGAACGCCGCCCAGGGCCTCTGCCTCGGCTGCGCCCCCGACACCGCCGCCGAGGCGATGGCCGCCCAGCACCGCGGCCTCAACGACGCCGTCACGCAGAACGCCTACAGCTACGGCCAGACCCAGGCGCCGACCTTCGACGTCACCGCCCCGCGCCAACTCGTCTGCCCGCAGTGCAACGCCGAGACGCACGGCACCCCGTTCTGCCCCGCCTGCGGCTTCCGCCTCGCGGAGCCCCCGCACTGCACCACCTGCCACGCGGAGGTCCCCGCCAACTCGGCCTTCTGCCCGTCCTGCGGCACCAGGCGGTAGCCGTCCCGGCCGTTCCCCGATGGCGACAGCCCGGCCCGTACGCGAGTCCTCGCGTCGGACCGGGCTGTTCGGCTTCGCAGCCGGGTGCCGGCCTCCGGGCCGTGAGATCCCGGGTGCAGCTTCCGGGTCGTCAGATCCCGGCCGTGGGGAGCAGCAGGATGGCGTCCGGGTCGTAGCGGCGCCAGTGCGGGAGGGCGGCGGCGCCGATGAGGCGCAGGCGGCACCAGGGCCGGCCCTCGGGGTCCTGCCACCAGCCGTTGATGCGGCCGAGGGCCCAGGTGTCGTGGTCGTCCATCCGGACCTCGACGGGCTGGTAGGCGGGGCGGACGTCCTCGTCCGGCGGGGACCAGGCGGTGTCGGTCTCCAGGGGTGCGGGGTGCACTGCTGTCCTCCTTCGGGTCCGGTCGGGCCGGGTTGCCGTGGTCACTCTACAGACGTGTAGAAACTGATGGTGGCGAATCGCGGCGCGGCACACCGATCGCGGTGCCGGGGGAGCGCGCCGGACCGGGTGTCGCGGGAGCGTGCCGGAACAGGTGTCGGGAGATCACTCCCTAGCCAGATGACTAAGCGCTTGCTTAGACTCGGCAGCAGCGGGCCGCCGGCACTCCCTCCGAGCGCGACGGACCGTCCGTCCGTCCGTCCGCCGACTGCCGCGTCTCGCGGCAGCACCCTCGCACCCCCGCAGGAGACCACCCATGCCGGGAACGAACCGTCAGATCCGCCTCGCCCGCCGCCCGGTCGGCGAAGTCCGGCCCGAGGACTGGGCGCACGTCAGCGAGCCGGCCGCCGCGCCCGAAGCGGGCTGGTTCGCCGGACGGACCCGGTACGTCTCGCTCGACCCGGCGATGCGCGGCTGGCTGGACGACCGCCCCTCCTACCTGCCGCCGGTCGGCCTCGGCGAGGTGATGCGCGCCGGTTCGGTGGTGGAGATCACCGAGTCCGCCCACCCCGACTTCCAGGTCGGCGAGTTCGTCACCGGCACCTTCGGCGTCCAGGAGTACGTGCTCTCCGACGGCCGCGGCGTCCACAAGGTCGACCCCGCGCTCGCCCCGCTCTCCACCTACCTCGGCGCGCTCGGCATGCCCGGCATGACCGCCTACTTCGGCCTGCTGGACGTCGGCGCCCTCAAGGAGGGCGAGACCGTGGTGGTCTCCGGCGCGGCCGGCGCGGTCGGCACCATCGTCGGCCAGATCGCCCGGATCAAGGGCTGCCGGGTCGTCGGCATCGCCGGCGGGCCGGACAAGTGCGCCATGCTCACCGAGGAGTTGGGCTTCGACGCGGCCATCGACTACCACACCGAGGACGTCCGCGCGGCACTGCGCACCCACGCTCCCGACGGCATCGACGTCTACTTCGACAACGTCGGCGGGCCGATCCTGGAGGCCGCCCTCGGCCGCCTCGCGATGCGCGCCCGGGTGGTGATCTGCGGCGCGATCAGCCAGTACAACAACGAGACCGCCCCGCACGGCCCCGCCAACTACCTCGCCCTGCTGGTCCGCCGCGCCCGGATGGAGGGCTTCGTCGTCTTCGACTACGCCCCGCGCTACCGCGAGGCCGCCCGCGACCTGGCCGGCTGGATCGCCGACGGCCGCCTCAAGGTCAAGGAACACCTGGTCAAGGGTGCCATCGACGACTTCCCGGACACCTTCCAGATGCTCTTCCGCGGCGAGAACACCGGCAAGCTGGTGCTCGACCTCTCCTGACCCGGACCCGTCCCCGACCCGGTCGTGCGCACCCCGTGGCCTGTGGCGGATCTCGGTCCGTCAACGAGGCAACGGGGTGAGCCGCCCTGATGCGACGGGCGGCACCGGCGCGGCCTGATCCCGGCGCGTCGCGTGCCCAACTCGCCCGGGCGGATAATCGATTGAGTACACACCCCGGCCGCGCCTAGCATGCGGCCCATGCCCAGTCCTGGCGAGATCCGTATCCTGGTGACCTTCATCGACGCCGCCGACGGGCAGCCCTTCGCCCGAAGCGAGATGCCGGCCGAACAGCTCCCGGAGAGCTTCGAAGCGGCCACCCGGCTGGCGGTCGGGGGAGCGCACTGGGAGGTGGTGGCGGCGGAACCGGTCCGGCAGACGGCCTGGCTGGTGACCGGGCGGCTGGAGTTGACGCTGCGCCGGATCGAGGGGATCGACCCGCGGCTGATCGGCGGCACCCTACCCAGCATCTGCGCCGAACTGCCGCCACTGGAGGACCCGACGCTGCGCAGCGACGACCTGGTGATCCACGAGGACGACTGGCGCCAGACCGAACTCGTCTCCCGCCGGTTCAGAGCCGAGGTGGAGGACCAACTCGACCGGATCGGCGCGGTGTTCGAGCGCTCCAGGGTCGTCGGGCAGGGCGACCGCGCGCTGCGGGTCTTCGACGAACTGCACCTGCGCACCCGGCCCGTCCGCCCGGTCGACGCCCCGCTGACCGTCGACCGGCTCTACCAACTCTTGACGCCCACCCGGATGTTCTCCGGCGTCGCGCTCCGCGACGGACAGGGCCGGGTGGCGGACTCCTTCGCCGCCGAGGCCGGTCCGGTCACCGTCTACGGCCTGCACACCGTCCCGGGCAACCTGGTGACCGTCCTGGCGCTCGCGCCGACCACCGCGAGCGCCGCCGACTTCCCCGAACTCGCCGACCTGATGGAGCAGTTCGACCTCCTGCTGATCGACTGGTGCAGCCTGCGCGGGGAGGACCCCGAAGCCTGACCGGTCCTGACGGTCCGTCAGTCGCCCAGCGGGCGCAGCCGGGTGCCGGAGGCGGTGAAGGCCTCCACCATGGCGGGGGCCGGGCCGGGGGAGTCCAGCGCCAGGGTTCCCTTGGGGACGGCCTGGTCGACGCGCCGGCCCGGCGTGGCGACGGTGACCCGGGTGACCCGGCGGCTCGCCGCGACCAGCGGTACTCGCTCCCGTTCGCCGCCTGCCAGCGGTACTGCGCGACGGTGTCCTGCTCGTAGCGGCTGCACGCCCGGCCGTCCGCGCGGCCGAGTCGCACCGCCTGCCCGCCGCCCGGCGGCAGCACCGCCGCCGCACTGCCCGACCCGTCCCAGCGATCGGCCCGCAGGCAGGCCCACGCCAACTCGCCGCCGCCCTGCGGAAGGTTCTGGTCGGCGAACTCCCACAGGTTCAACTGGCTTACCCCCGGCGCGGCTTCGGGCATCGCGCAGGCGCCGGACGCCCACCGGTGCAGCGCCTGCGGGCCGACCGCCTGGGGGTGGTGTCGCTCTGTCAGTCAACCCAACGAGCGGACCATGCGATGATTGCGCCGTCCGGGGGTGGCGCCTACGGCAGGTCGAGTTCCTCACGGGCGGCAGCGATCCACCGCAGGACGTTGCGCGATCCGGTCGACTCGGCCAGCGTCGTCGCCTCCTTGAGCAGCGCGGCCGCGTCGTCCCGTCGGTCCTGCTGGGCGGCGATGTGGGCCAGCCCGATCTGGTTGGCCGCCACGCCCGGCAGGAAGCCCAACTCCGTACGCAGGCGGGAGGATTCCTCGAAGTACGCGCGGGCCGCGTCGAGCCGGCCGGCCATGTGCTCGGTGAACCCCAGGTGCCGTAGGGCGTAGGAGCTGGTCAGCCGGTCGCCGGCCGCGGTGGCCAGTTCCAGCGCGCGGGTGAAGTAGGGCAGTGCGGCCGCGTTGTCGTCGCGCACCACCTGGTGGAAGGTGCCGATCCAGAACGCCGACTCCGCCTCGCCCCGCGTCTCGCCGAGCTCCGCGTACAACTGTGCTGCACGCTCGAAGAGTTCGAGCTCGTGGGGGTCCTCGATCCGCTCCTCCATGAAGCGGGCGTGGACCAGTCGGCCGCGCGCCAGCGCGACATCGGCCTCCACCGAGTCGAGGTCCCGGAGGGCGGTCGCCAGCGCGTCGCTGTCGCCGGCGAAGACGGCGCGCTCGTAGAGGGATCCGGCCCGGTCGATTCGCTCATCCACAGTCATGGCGTGATCGTATTCGAACGACAGGTGCGAGATGTGACGATCAGTCATATCGCCTGCGCAGGCGGGCGGTCAGAGGTGATCCGGGCCGGACCAGCGGTACCAGGGGCCGTCGAGGTGCTCGTACCAGCTGCGGTGGACGGAGGCCGGAGCGCCGGAGGGGAAGTACGCGTAGCCGTGGTGGGCGAAGAAGCCGGAGCCGGTGATGGCGAACTTCATGCCGCCGTCGACCAGTTGGGCGTCCTGGACCAGATAGCCGGCGGCGTGGTCGGGGCTCCCGGCGGTGGTCTCGGCGGAGAGGATCTGCTCGGCGTAGGAGGTGAGGGCCGGGCGGGCGAGCGCGAAGCGGGCCTGCTGGGGAACGTCGTGGTGGACCAGCAGCACCGTGCCGACGAGCAGCAGCGGCGCGGCCGTCCAACGCAGCAGCCCGGGCAGTCGGCCCGTGCCGACGCGGTGTGACGCGGTGTCACGCCCCCGCCGGGCGAGGTGGATCTGCCGGGCCAGCCAGGCGAACGGGAGCACCAGCAGGGTCAGGACGCCCGCGCCGAGCAGGCCGACGTCCTGGCCGGGGATGCTGAAGCCGAGCAGGATCGCGGCGGCCGCGAACGCGCAGCCCAGCAACACGCTGTCGCCCGGCCGCCCCAGCCTCCGCAGGGCCCGTTGCACGGCGGGCACGGCGACCAGCGCCGCCACGGCCGCCGTGGTCGCGACGGCGAGGGGCACCGCGACGTCCGAGAGCAGCAGGGACGGCACCCAGAGGAACATGCCCGCCGCCATCAGGCCCACGGCCGCGACGTCGTGCGCGATGCCCTCCGGGGCGAGTGCGATGGCGGTCAGCAGCAGCGACAGGACCAACGGCCCCCGGTACCCGGGCTGGTGGAGGGGGCGCAGCAGAGTGGCCCACCAGGCGGCGGAGAAGGGCGAGTTCATGATCACGGGACCCATCTCTACCAGGGGCGGAGGAGGGGAGGGAAGGGGCGGGGTGGGGAGAGGCGCAGGGGAGTAGAGGGAGGGGATGGGAGAGCGGCGGGGAGGAGAGGGAAGGACGGTGCGGGGAGAGGCGCAGGGGAGTAGAGGGAGGGGATGGCGGGGGGAGGGGATGGCGGGGGGTGGGGGCGAGTCGGTGGCCGGGCGCGAGAAGACGGCGGCGGCGGGTGGTCAGGGGGTGGGCGTTGCCGTCGGGGTGCTGTCGGTGGTCGGGAGGTGCAGCGTGGCGGCCTGGCGGGCGGTCAGGCGGCGGATCATCAGGATCGCGAGGGCCGCGGCGGCGACGCCGGTGAGTAGTTCGGCGGGGGAGGAGCCGTCCGCGTCGGGGTGCAGGTGGAGGACGACGAGGCCGCTCACGATCTTCGCGAGGAAGACGGCCCACCAGGCGTTGATGATCCAGGTGCCGCCGGCCGGGCCCGCGGAGCGCCAGATGTCGAGGGCGACGCGGCGGGGGATCCACAGGTTGCCGAGCGGGATGAACCAGCCGCCGACCGCGTAGCCGGGGGTGTGGGCGTGCGCGCCGGGGGCGAGGACCTCGGCGTTGCGGCGGCAGCGCCGGAACCAGACCAGGAAGACGGCCACGGTGGCGACGAAGAGCGGGAAGGTGAGCGGGATCGTGAAGGCGAAGTACGGCGAGTCGGTGCCGCCGGCCAGGCCGATCGCGACCTGGACGGCGGTCTGAAAACCGATCAGCAACTGGGCGACGGTACCCAGCGCGCGCGGGTCGGCCACCGGCCAGGCCGGGGCGGGTCTGACGGTGGGCTCCTGGACGACGTCGTGCTGCACTGCGGCCTCCCGCACTCCTGCCTGCGGTGCCGTTCACGCGCAGAGATCGCGCCGAACACTAGGGCGGGGCAGGCCGGGCGTGCAAGCGCAATTCGCGGCGTCCTGCCTGGTCAGCGCGGTGCAGCGGAGTTGCCTGGGCGTCAGGAGACGGTCGGCGGCGGGGTCAGCAGGACGAAGTCGGCGCCGTTGCCGTCCACGCAGACGGCCATCCGGCCGATGTCGGGGGCGTCCTCGGGGCCCATGGCGACCTCGCCGCCGAGCGCGCGGACGGTGCCGACGGCGGCGTCGCAGTCGGCGACGGTGAAGACGGGGTGCCAGGCGGGGACACCGCGGGAGAGGGCGAGTTGGTCGCGCGGGACCTGCAGGACGCCGCCGTGCATCCGCTCCTTGGGCTGCCCGGCCGGGGTGACGATCGTGTAGACGCCGCCGGTGCCGTCGGAGCCGGGCATCGGCATGTCCTCGCTCTGCCAGCCGAACACCTCGCGGTAGAAGGCCAGCGCGGCGGCCGAGTCGGTGGTGTACAGCTCGGTCCAGCACAGCCCGCCGGGGTCGTCGACGGCCTCCAGGCCGGACGAGGTCCCGGGCGTCCAGACCGCGAACTGGCCGCCCTGCGGGTCGGTGAACTGGGCCATCGACGCCCAGCCCTCGACGTCCCGGGGCTCCACCCGCACGGTGCCGCCGGCCCGCATGACGGTCGCGGCGGTCTCGTGCACGTCGGGCGTCAGGAAGTAGACCATCCAGGCGGAACGCGCCCCCTCCTCGGTGAGCAGGCCGATCCCGGCGGCCGCCTTGCCGTCCGAACGCTCCAGGCCGAACGCGCCGTCACTGCCTTCCATCGGCTCGAACTGCCAGCCCAGGACGGCTCCGTAGAAGTCCGCGGCAGCGGTCACGTCGGGCGCGCCCAGGTCCAGCCAGCACGGCGAACCGGGGACGAAATCAGTGGTGATCACGGCGTTCTCCCTTCGCCAGGCACTCCGCTTCCAGCCTGGCACCGGCACCGCCCGGACGCGTCCGGAACGAGCGGTCGCCCGCCACCCTGGTACCGCCAACCGGAGTAAATCCTGTGCAGATCCTCGGGCGGAGCAAGGAATTCGACCGTCAACCGGAGGCCGACCATGACATTTCGCGGAAATTCCTCCCGTTGACCGCGAAATCGTCACCTGGAACAGGATTCGGGTCCCCGTAATCGGGCAGGGGCCGCATACCCCCAGCGACCCCAGGAGAGAGGCACCAGAGTGGCACTGAGCGTGAGCTACGGGGAGCGGTACGGCTGGACGGTGGTCCAGGTCGCCGGCGAAGTCGACATCAGCGGCGTGGTGGCACTGCGCGAACGGCTCCAGCGGCTGGTCACCGACGGCTGCCTGCGGATGGTGGTCGACATCAGCCGCGTCGACTTCTGCGACTCCACCGGCTTCGCGGTCCTGGTCGCCACCCGGCGGCTGCTCTACTCCAAGGGCGGCCGCCTGCGACTGGTCCTGCCGGGACCCGAGACCCACACCCGCAAGATCCTGCAACTCTTCGGGATCGAGCGGATCTTCGAGGCGTACGACACGGTCGACGAGTCGCTCGCCGACCTGCGCGAGGCGGCACTGAAGGAGGCGGACAGCGTGCCCAGACAGCGCGAGGGCACCCGCGCGGTCACCGACTGATCCGGCCGAGCCGGACCGTCGCCGACCGGCCCGGGGGAGCCGGCCGCGTCGGACCGGGCGGACGCCCCGGGGCGCCCCGTCAGCGGGACGCGGTCAGCGGGGCGTGCCGAAGTCCTGCGTCCACCACGGGCCACCGGCGCCCAGGTGGATGCCGACGCCCAGCTCCGCGTAACCGCAGTTCAGGATGTTCGCGCGGTGGCCCGGACTGTTCATCCAGCTGTCCATCACCGACGACGCGTCCTTCTGACCACGGGCGATGTTCTCGCCCCACGCGCTCCACCGGTACCCGGCGGCGTCGATCCGCTGCTGCGGGCCGGCGCCGTCGGGGTTGGTGTGGTCGAAGAACGAGCGCGCCGCCATGTCGTCCGAGTGCTTCTGCGCCGCCGTCGCCAGCTGCGCGTTCGACTTCACCGGAGGGCAGTTGTTCTTGGCCCGCTCGGTGTTCACCAACTCCAGCACCTGCTGCGCCAGGTCCACCGTCCGCGAGGCCGTGCTCGGCGCCGCGGACGGCTTCGCCGGCGCGGGCGCGCTGCTGGACGCGGCGGACGGCGACGGGGACGGTATCGCGGACGGGCTCGCGGAGTCCGTGCCGTCGGCCGGGGCGACCAGCGTCGCGGGCACCGCCGGCGCGGAGCCCGGCGGCTGCTCGGCCAGGCCGGTCGCGGGCGGCGAGTCCGACAGGCTCATCGCCAGCAGGCCCGCCGCCACCACGCCGACCACGCCACCGCCCATCAGCAGCCTGGAGCGGCCCGGGCCGCTGCGGCCCGCCGCACGGTGGCCGCCGCCGCGGCGGTTCGGGCCGCCGCGCCGGTGCGAGCCGCCGCCCGGCCGGTGGGAGCCGGAACCGCCGGAGGAGACCTGATGGCTCGTCGGGTCGAAGTGGTAGCGCGGGTCGTCCGGCAGCGGCACCAGCGCCAGCCCGGCCAGCAGGCCCTCCGCCGGGACCAGGTCGCGCCGGTGCTCGGCGCACATCCCGCACTCCCGCACGTGCCGGCCGATCCGCTTGCGCCACAGCGCGCTCGGCACCCCGTCCCAGCCCGCCGTCAGCTCGGCCAGCCACGGGCACGGCGGCACCGCGGCCAGCGCCCGCACCGCGACCCGGACGCTCTCGAGCTGGTTCTTCATCCGTTGCACCCGCACCGCCGCGTGCTGCTGCGACACGTCCAGCGCCGCCGCCAGCTCGGCCCGGGTCAGCTCGCCCGCCGCCTCCTGCCACCACAGCGCGAGCAGGTCGCGGTCGCCCTCGTCCAGCCAGCGGGTCGCCTCCGCGACCTCGCGGCGCTGCTCGGACAGCCCGAGCCGGACGATCGTCAACCCGACGAAGTCACCCGCCGGATCGGCCACCGCGGTCGGGTCCGGCACGTCGTGCACGGGCGCCGCGTCGCGGTGCCGGCGACGGACCTGGTTGACCGCTATCGCCACCAGCCAGCTGCGGAAACCCGCCGGGTCGCGCAGCGAGGGCAGGCCGTCCACCGCACGCAGCATGGTCTCCTGCACCACGTCGTCGGTGTCCGGGTGCCCCGCCAGCGCCCGGCCGACGATGTTGTACACCAGCGGCAGATGCCCGCCGACCAGCTCCGCCACCGCCTGCCGGTCACCGCGCTGCGCTCGTCCGACCAGCGCCGTCGCCCGCTCACTCTCCACTGCCCGGCCCATCCTCGTGTCCTCGCGTCCTGCCCTCACACCCTCGGAGATCCACCGCGAGGCGGCGGATAACGAAAAACCGCCGGAAATCTCCGAACCGGCCACCGGGACCCTAGGGTCTGTCGTCAAACCCCCGTCGCGGCCCCGCGGCGTCTGGTGCGTGCTCGCGGCGTGCCGGGTGGAAGCCCTCGTACTGGGTGTACTCGGGTTTTCGCCCGGTGCGGCGAGAGTGCGTGCCAGGCGCTGTGGGGCAGGCGGGGGTTTGACGACAGACCCTAGCGCCTCAGTGGCCACGTGGGTCCCGTCGGACCCCGGGCGGTCCGCGTGCGGGGACCTGGTGGGCGCGTGATGCTGGGGGTGGCCGGTCGGTGGCGTTCGTGTGCTCCGACGGCCCGCCCGTTTGTCGTGGACGGGCGAACTCACTTTTCCCCGTTGCTCGTTGAGCATGATCGAGAGGACAGCCATGCCCTTCCTCACCCTCACCGACGGTTCGCAGAAGTACTACAAGGACTGGGGCGCCGGGCGGCCCGTCGTCCTTTCGCACGGCTGGCCGCTGAACGCGGACGCCTGGGACGACCAGTCCGTCGCGCTCGCCGACGCCGGCTACCGGGTCATCGCGCACGACCGGCGCGGTCACGGCCGCTCCAGCCAGACCTGGGACGGCAACGACATGAACCGGTACGCCGACGACCTGGCCGAGCTGATCGACCACCTCGACCTGACCGACGCCGTCCTGGTCGGCCACTCCACCGGCGGCGGCGAGGTCGCCCGGTACCTCGGCCGGCACGGCACGTCCCGGGTCCGCAAGGCGGTCCTGCTGGGCGCCGTCCCGCCGCTGATGCTGAAGACCGACGCCAACCCGGAGGGCACGCCGATCGAGGCGTTCGACGCCATCCGGGCCGGGGTCGCCGCCGACCGCTCGCAGTACTACTACGACCTGAGCGAGGCGTTCTACGGCTTCAACCGCCCCGGCGCGGCGGTCTCCGAGGGCAAGCGCCGGGAGTTCTGGCTGCAGGGCATGCAGGTCGGCCTCAAGGGCGCGCTCGACTGCGTCGCGGCGTTCTCGGAGACCGACTTCACCGAGGACCTGAAGAAGATCGACATCCCGGTGTTCGTCGCCCACGGCGACGCCGACCAGATCGTCCCGATCGCGGCCGCCGCCCTGAAGTCCGTCAAGCTGCTCGCCCAGGGCACCCTCAAGGTGTACGCAGGCGCGCCGCACGGCCTGGTCGGGGCGTACGAGGCCGAGTTCACCAAGGACCTGCTCGCGTTCCTCGCCGACTGAGCCGACCGACAGCACGGACTGGACCATCGACCGCAGGAGGTACCCCGTGTCCGAGCAAGTGCCCGTCGCCTACCGCCTCCGGAGGGCCGCGTGCGGCGGCTTCTCGATCGGCTCGGTCGGCTCCTTCCTGTCGATCGGCTCCGCGTACTCGATGCTGTCGATCGGCTCGGTCGGGTCGTTCCTGTCGCTGGGCTCGGTGGGCTCCGCCCTGTCCGTGCTGTCGGTCGGCTCCTGGCGCAGCGCGGCCGCGGTGCTCTCCGCGGACTCCTTCGCCGCGGCGTTCAGCTACCGCTCCGTCAACGCGGTCAACTCCGCGCACCGCCGCAACCGGTTCGGCAAGCCGGTCTGAGCCCGCCCGGCGGCGCCGAGCCGCGCTGCGGCGGGCCGCGTTGTGGCGGGCCCGGCCGGAAAATCCGATGCGCCCGAGGCCACCGGCCCGCCATCGTGTGCGGATGGTGAACGGGTGGGCCGCCGCGGCGGTCGAAGGCGCGGTGGCCGGGCTCGGGGTGGCGGTGCCGCTCGGTGCGATCGGGGTGCTGCTCCTCCAGGAGGGCCGGCGCGGCTGGCCGGCCGCCGCGGGGGGCGCCACGGCGGTGGCCTTCGTCGACATGGCGTACGCCGCCGTCGCCGTCCTGGTCGGCCCCCGGGTGGCCGGAGCGCTGGCCGGACACGAGACGGCCGTCCGGGCCGTCTCCGCCGTGCTGCTGGCGGCGATCGCCGTCCGCGGCCTGCTCGGCCTGCGACGTCAGGCAGTTGACGCACCGTCAGCCGGTGGTGGCACCGCCGGGGCGGTGCGCTCCTTCGTCCGGTTCGGGCTGCTCACCGTCGGCAACCCCACCACGGCGCTCTACTTCACCGCCCTGATCGCCGCCCGCGGCAGCTCCGCCCACACCGACGCCCCCGTCTACGTGCTCGCCGTGTTCCTCGCCTCGCTCACCTGGCAGCACCTGCTCGCCGCCACCGGCGCCTTCGCCACCGCCCGCCTCACCCCGCGCCTGCGCCGCGCCACGTACGCCGCGGGCTACGGCCTGGTCGCCGTGCTGGCGGTCCGGCTGGTGCTCGCCGGCTGAGCGGCGGTCGGTCCCGCAACCCTCAGCGCCCATCCGTAGCACGGACACCGGGGCTCCCTGTGCTCGCCGGGTGAAGACCTGGTGGGTGCTCAACCGCGGCCCGGGGCCCGCCGGTAGGGTTGCGGCCCGATCGTCGTGTGGGGGAGTGGGATGAACACCGTCACCAGTTTCGATTCCGTCACCGAGCACGCGCGCACGCGCGAGGCGCTGGGCGTCGTCGTGCCGCGGTTGGCGCGGCTTCTCGGCGCGGTGCGGGCGTCGGACGCCAGGTCCGGAGTGCCGGTGTGGACGGTCGGGGACGTCGGCGCGCACGTCGCCACCGTGTACCTCGCGTACACCGCCGCGGCGACCGGCGCGCCGGTGGGCTGGGAGGGCCTGCTGCCGCCGGCCGGCGAATCGCTCGGCGGGCGGATCGCGGCGCTGAACACCCGGGTGATCGGACTCGTCGACGAGACCGAGCGGGCCCGGCTCGGCGAGCTGATCGCGGAACGCGGCGAGGCCTTCCTGCGGGCCACCGAGTCCCTGCCGCCGGACCTGCTCGTCGACACGCCCTGGTACGGGGAAGGTGTCCAGGTCACCGTCGCGACGCTCACCGGACTGCTGCTCAGCGAGAGCCTGGTCCACGGGCTCGACATCGCCCGCGGTGCGGGTCTGCGCTGGCCGATCGAGGCCGAGCACGCCGGCCTGGTCTTCGCGCAGGTGATGCCGACGATGATGCCGCTGGCGGTGCACGCCGAGCGGGCCCGCGGCGCGCGGATCGCCTTCGACCTGGCGATCAAGGGCGGGCCACGGCTGGCCGTCTCCGTCCTGGACGGCGCGGTCACGGTCACCCGGGACGCCGCACCGGGCGCCTCCGACGTCCGGATCAGCGCCGACCCGGTCACCTTCCTGCTGGTCGCCTTCCGGCGCACGCCCCTCTGGCAGGCCGCCCTGCTCGGACGGATGCGGGCCGGCGGACGCCGACCGTGGCTCGCCGGACAGCTGCTCCGGCTGATCGTCGCGCCCTGAGGGTGGTCCCCGCGTCGGGCCGCGGTCCCCGCGTCGGGCCGCGCCCTGAGGCTTTACGGCGCCGTCGTGGACTGACGTCGCGTCAGCTCGCCGCGTCAGCTCGCCGCGCGGTCCGCCGCTCCCGTGCCAAGCCACACGGCGGCGGCGGCCTCCAGCGGGAGGTCGAGCGCTGCGCACAGGCCGACCACGGTGCCGAAGCCGGGGCTGGGCAGGCGGCCCATCTCGATCTTGCGGAGGGTCTCGGGCGAGATGCCGGCGGTCTCGGCGACCGCGATCGGGTCGCGCCCCGCCCGGGTCTCCCGGAACAGGGCGCCCAACCGCCGGCCGGCCTCGATCTGCTCGGGGGTGAGGGGGACGCGCACCATGCGCACCACGCTACCCACCCCGGGGCCGCTCCGGCCAAGGAGCCCGGAAAGCGGGACGCTCAGGCGAGCGGGAAGTCGACACCGTGCTCCGCTTCGGGCCGCGGCCCGAACCACCGGCGGTCGGCCTCGGCGATCGGCAGGTCGTTGATGCTCGCCTCGCGCCGCCGCATCAGGCCGTACTGGTCGAACTCCCACAGTTCGTTGCCGTAGGAGCGCCACCAGCGGCCGTCGCCGTCGTGCCACTCGTACTGGAAGCGGACGGCGATCCGGTCGGCGTCGTACGACCACAGGCTCTTGCGCAGCGCGTAGGCGTGCTCGCGCTGCCACTTGCGGGCGAGGAACGCGGTGATCTCCGCGCGGCCCTGCACGAACTCGTCGCGGTTGCGCCAGAGCGAGTCGGGTGTGTAGGCGAGGGCGACCCGGGCCGGGTCCCGGGTGTTCCAGGCGTCCTCGGCGGCCTGCACCTTCCGGCGGGCGGTCTCCTCGGTGAACGGGGGATAGGGCGGACGGTCCTCGGGCACGGCGGTCTCCTCAGGTCGAGAACGTGCGTTCTCCAGTGCGGGCAGGCCCTACGCTAGGGAACGACCGTTCTCGACGTCAAGGAGGCCCGCCATGCCCGCCGCGCTCACCCAGGAGCAGACCCGCCAGGACCGCGAGGCGCTGCTGGACGCGGCCGAGGCGCTGTTCTACGCCAAGGGCATCCAGGCGGTCGGGATGGACGAGATCCGGGCCGCCGCCGGCCTGCCGCTCAAGCGGATCTACCGGCTGTACCCGGCCAAGGAGGAGCTGCTGGTGGCCGTGCTGCACCGGCGGGACGCGCGCTGGCGCGGCAGCCTCGCCGCGTACGTCGAGCGGCGGACCGACCCGCGCGAGCGGGTGCTCGCGGTCTTCGACTGGTGCGCCGACTGGTTCGCCGAACCCGGCTTCCGCGGCTGCGCCTGGCTCAACGCGTTCGGCGAACTCGGCGCCGCCCCGGCTCCCGTGCTCGCCGAAGTCCGGTCGCACAAGCGGGAGTTCCACGCCCAGCTGACCGCCTGGGCGACCGCAGCCGGCCTCCCCGCCGACGCCGCGCGCACGCTCTGCCTGCTCGCCGAGGGTGCGATGGTGACCGCCGCCGTCACCGCCGACCCGGCCCCGGCCCGGCACGCGCGGGACGCCGCGGCGCACCTGCTCGCGGCGGGCTGACCGGCCCGGGCAGGGGCCCCCGTGTCGTACCCGGGTGGAATGATCGCCTCGGACGGCGTGGAGGAACGGGGAGTGGCATGCGGCTGATCGACGACCGGGAACGCAGGGCCCGGCTGGCCCGCCGGCACGGGCTGGCCCCGCAGCACCGCAGGGCGGACGTGCTGGCGGCGACCCGGGCGATGGCGGTGCTGCACTCCACCGAGCCGGCCACGCCCTACCTGTCGCTGTTCGCCCGGATCGAGGGCTTCGCGCGGGCCGACTACGACGAGGCGCTGTTCGAGTCGCGCTCGCTGGTCAGGCAGCTCGCCATGCGGCGCACGCTGTTCGTCTTCTCGCGCGAGCTGCTGCCCGCGGCGGTGAGCAGCGCCTCCGCGCGGATCGCCGAGCGCGAGCACGGCCGGCTGGTGCGGGAGCTCCAGCGCGGGGAGCTGGCCGCGGACGGAGCCGCCTGGCTGGCCACCGCGCGGGCGGCGATCCTGCGGCGGCTGGCCGGCGGCGTCGAGCTCAGCGCCAAGCAACTGCGCGAGGAACTGGACGAGTTGACCGGTCAGCTGACCTGGTACGAGGGCAAGCCCTACGGCGGGGTGCTGCACGTCGCGCCGCAGGTGCTGGCCTGGCTGTCGGCCAACGGCGACGTGGTGCGCGGCCGCAACGCCGGGCACTGGCGGATCACCCGCCCGCAGTGGACGCGGATGGACGAGTGGCTCGGCGCCCCCGTCGACCGGATCGCCGCCGGGGCGGGCTACGCCGAACTGGTCGCCGCCTACCTGCGCACCTTCGGCCCGGTCACCGAGCGGGACCTGGTGTGGTGGTTCGGCGCGACCAAGGCCGCGATGCGGAAGGCGCTGGCGGACCTGGCCGCGGTGCAGGTGCGGCTGGAGCGCGAGCAGACCGGCTGGGTGCTGCCCGACGACGTCGACCCCGCGCCGCCGATCGAGCCGTGGGCGGCGCTGCTGCCCGTCCTCGACCCGACCGTGATGGGTTGGAAGGACCGGGACTTCTACCTCGACCCGGACTTCGTCCCCGCGATCTTCGACCGGGCCGGGAACTGCGGCACCACCGCGTGGTGGGACGGCCGGATCGTCGGCGCCTACGTGCAGGACGAGGACGGCCGGGTCGAGGTGATCGTGCCCGCCGACCCGGGCCCCGCCGGGCGGGCCGCACTCCGGGCGGAGGCCGACCGCCTGACGGAGTGGCTCGACGGCGAGCGGGTCACCTCGCTGTACAAGTCCCCGCTGACCACCTGGGAGCGGCCCGCATCCGGCGGATCCCGGCGACCGGACTGACGGGTGGTGCACGACGGTCGTTGCCCGGTATTAAAATACCGGACAACGACCGTCCGGCACCGCACTGCCGGCCACCGCCCCCAGGAGCCCCGCCGTGATCGAGCTGAAGACCCCGCAAGCGATCGACAAGATGGCCGTCACCGGCCGCTTCGTCGCCCGGACGCTCGCCGAACTCGCCGCCCTCGCCGAGCCCGGCCGCCAACTCATGGACCTGGAGCACCAGGCCAGGCACCGGGTCGAGGAGCGCGGCGCGGTCTCCTGCTACTGGGACTACGCCCCGTCGTTCGGCCGCGGCCCGTTCCGCAACGTCATCTGCCTGTCGGTGAACGACGCCGTCCTGCACGGCATGCCGCACCCCTACGTGCTGCGCGACGGCGACGTGCTCAGCCTGGACTTCGCGGTCGGCATCGACGGCTGGGTCGCCGACGCCGCGATCACCGTCACCGTCGGCACGCCCGCCGAGCAGGACGTCCGGCTGATCGCCTCCACCCGCGCCGCCCTGGACGCGGCGATCGCCGCCGCCGTCCCCGGCAACCGGATCGGCGACCTCTCCGCGGCGATCAGCGCGGTCGGCGACGCCGGCGGCTACCGGATCAACACCGACTTCGGCGGCCACGGCCTCGGCCGCACCATGCACGAGGACCCGCACGTCCCCAACCGCGGCCGGGCCGGCCGCGGCCTGGTGCTGCGCCCCGGCCTGACGCTGGCGCTCGAACCCTGGTGGTGCACCGGCACCGACGAGCTGGAGGTCGACCCGGACGGCTGGACGCTGCGCTCGGCCGACGGTTCGCGCGGCGCGCACGCCGAGCACACCGTCGCGGTCACCGAGGACGGCCCCCGGGTGCTCACCGCGCTGGACTGACCGCGCGCGGGTCCCGAACGCCCTTTTCCGGTACGGAGCGTGAGGGCGCGGCCGACGCGGCGTCAGCGCTGTGGCCCGCCCCATACGCGGGACGCTGGACGGTCGGCAGCCGGTCAGCGGTCCGCCACGCAGCGTGCGGGGTTCCCCGGCCGGTGGGCGCCAAAACCGGTGAGCCCGGTCACAGCGGCCGACGGCCGGGCCCGGAAACTGGCGGGCCGGCCCCGCCGAAAGGGCCGCTGTACCGCCGGTAACATGGCCCTGACCTGCGTAAACCTTCGAATGCTTGGACTTCGCGGCGAGCGCCCGTAACTTCGTAACCAGTGCAGGGCGCACTACCCGGGATCACCCGAAACCAACGCCCCGGTGCGGCAACCTAGCCGCCCAAGCGGGCAGGGTGACCGCGACGGAAGGCACGTCACGACGACGGCCCCGTCCGATTCACAAGGCGCGAGACAACAGCCGGGCTCGATCCGAGCCCCTGGTTCCGCCTGCCTGCCCGGGGCATCCGAAAGGAATCGCATGATCTTCCGTAACGAGACCACCGCCACCAAGATCGCCGCCACCGCCGAGAAGGGCAGCCGCAACCGCAACCGCGTCCGTGCCGCCATCGTGGCGGGCTCCGCGGTGGCCGTCCTCCCGGTGGCGGGCCTCGTGACGGCGACCTCGGCCTCGGCCGCGGACGTGTCCACCTGGGACAAGGTCGCCCAGTGCGAGTCGACCGGCAACTGGTCGATCGACACCGGCAACGGCTTCTACGGTGGCCTGCAGTTCACCTCCTCCACCTGGGCCGCGTACGGCGGCACCGCCTACGCCGCGCAGGCCAACCTGGCCACCAAGGCGCAGCAGATCTCCGTCGCCGAGAAGGTGCTGGCCGACCAGGGCCCCGGCGCGTGGCCGGTCTGCTCGGTCGTGGCGGGTCTGACCAAGGGCGGCGCCGCTGCCCAGGTCGACACCTCCTCGTCGACCGCGTCCAGCAGCACCACCAGCTCCAGCGCGACCACCAAGTCGTCGAAGCCGGCCACCACCGGCAGCGACGCGCAGTCCACCAACACCACCACCGACAGCAGCAGCAAGGCCTCGCGCTCCGAGAGCCGCGCCCAGGCGCCGCAGTCCTCCGACCAGGGCGCCCAGTCCTGGAAGAAGAGCTCCACCGCGAAGTCGACCGGCGGCAACTACACCGTCAAGTCCGGTGACACCCTGAGCGCCATCGCCGCCGCCAACGGCACCACCGTCGACGCGCTGTTCAACGCCAACGCCTCGACCATCGGCGCCAACCCGGACGTCATCTTCCCGGGCCAGGTCCTCTCCATCTGAGGTCCCACCGCCTGACCGGTCCGCCCACGGACCACCCGCACACGCCGACGGCCGCCCCCTCATGTCGGGAGGGGGCGGCCGTCGGCGTTCCGTGCGTCCAGGTCGGAGCTCAGTCGAACCATTCCTCGTCGGCCGCGTCGATCAGCTCGCGCAGCGTCGCCCGGTCCCCGAACGCGGCGCACAGCAGGGCGCCCAGCTCGCGCAGGGCGGCGGCGTCCTCGCCGTACGCGACGAACATGCCGGCCTCCGGGTCGTAGCCGAAGCGGCCGTCGAGGTGCGGCGCCCGGGAGCGGACGGCGGAGCGGGCGACCGCCTCCCAGCCGTACCCGCCGTTGTCCCGCCCGGCGGCGGTGAACACGTCCTCCACGGAGAGCATGTGATCGTCCGTGAGGAGCAGGCAGTACGAGCCGGGCTTGTGGTCGTACTCGAGGAAGACGAGCGGGGCGAAGCTCTCACGATCCGTCATGCCGCTGGCTCCGCTGGCGCTGGTGTCCGTCGTGCTGGTGTCCGTCATGCTGCGGGACGTTAGCGGCGGGCACCGACAGTCAGCGCGGCAGGACCTCCTCGACGGCGCTGGTGCCCGAGCCCGGGCGGGACTCCCACCGCCACGTCTCGTCCATCCGGAGGCGGCCGTCGGCGAGCCGGGTGAGGGTGCTCACGCAGTGGCCGGAGTTGGTCTCGCCGTGGCGGTTGAGCTGGACGTAGCGGAACTCGACGGCGTCGCCGCTGCGGGTGCCGACCAGGTGACCGCGGACGATGTCGCCGCCGCGGTAGTCGGCCCAGACCACGCCGTCCTGCTCGTGGTACGCGAAGCGGGTGGCGCGGTCGACCTCGCCGGCCTCGGGGCGGGCGACCGGGGCGAACTCCAGTCCGTCGAGCGAGGGCAGCACGGACAGCATGGGCGGGACTCCTTCCACGGGACCTTCCCCGGCGGACCTCCACGGGACGCGGCTGTTTCCGGGGGCGGGCCGCCAGAAGAGCACGCCGAGCCCGCCTGACGTCGGCATTTCCGCATGCTGGACGGCCCGCCACCGGGCGGGCCGCCCGCCCGAACCCCGCGCCCGCGCGTCTCCGAACGTGCGGTCTTTGCCCCGTGATCGACGAACTGCCGCCGCGAGCACGGAAGTTCGGGAATCCTGGGGTCATGGCCGACACCACTACCGACCGCGAGGTCGCGGCGCTGTTGCGGGTCCTCAACCAGCAGCGGCAGCACGTCCTGACCATCCTCGACGGACTCGACGAGGAGGCCCTGCGCCGCCCCGTCCTCCCCTCCGGCTGGCACAGCCTGGGCATCGTCCAGCACCTCGCGCTGGACGTGGAACGGTTCTGGTTCCGCGCCGTGCTCGCCGCCGACCCCGCACTGGTCGAGCTCTTCACCGGCGGCAGCGCCCCCGACTCGTGGAAGCCCGGCGCGGACCTGACCGCCGCCGACATCTTCGCGATCTACCGCCGCGAGACCGACCTCGCCGACGCCGTCATCACCGCCAACGCCCCCGAGACGCCGCTCGGTTGGTGGCCGCAGGAGATGTTCGGCGAGCCGCACGTGCACGACCTGCGCGACCTGCTGCTCCACGTCATCGCCGAAACCGCCTGCCACGCCGGTCACCTGGACGCCGCCCGGGAGATCATCGACGGCAAGCAGTTCCTCGTCCTGGGCTGATCGCGCTCCGATCGGTGGTCCTGCGGTTCGTCGCGCGGTTCAACCCGCGTCCGGGTCGCCCCCGAGGGCGGCCCGGACGGCGCGGGCGAGCACCGGCACCGCGCTGCGCAAGTCGCCGTCGGGGCCGGTGAGTTCGCGCGCCAGTGCGTCGTACGTCTCGAAGCCGGTGAGGGCGGCGAGCAGTGCTCCGGCGTCCGCGGGCGGCTCGGGCAGCCGGGCGGTGAGCACCCGGGCGCCCTGGTGCCGGCGGGCGTCCCGGTCGGCGATCACCTGGGCGGTCTCCTCGTCCAGCGCGGCCAGCGCGCGCAGCCGGCGGGTGCACAGCCGGTCGACCGCCCAGAACTCGCCGAACGCGGCGACGAACCCGTCGATCGCCTGCCACGGATCGGCGGCGGTGAACACCGAGGCCAGCCGGTCCAGCCCGCCGTCGGCGGCGAGCGCGTCGCACACCGCCTCCAACAGCCCGGTCCGCGAGCCGAACTGGTAGTACACGGTGGCCCGGGCGACGTCCGCCCGGCGGGCCACCGCGTCCAGCGAGAGCGCGCCGGTCTCGGCGAGGTGGCGGCGGGCCGCCTCGACGATCCTGGCGCGCGTCTCGTCGACGTCGGCCTGCCGCTGTCCCATCCGGTAGGACCGGGGGCTCATCGCCTTCGCCTCCCCTGCTCGGTGCACGTCTGTCGACTGGCAGTATCCCCCGTCCGCCGCGGCCCCCGGTTTCGTCGACGACCCGGCTGCGGTGACGACCCGGCCCAGAGGATGACGCGGCTCAGAGGATGACGCGGCCGCCGCTCACGTCCAGGGTCTGGCCGGTGATCCAGGACGACGCGTCGGAGGCCAGGAAGAGCGCGGCCGCCGCGATGTCGGCCGGTTCGCCGAGCCGCCCGAGCGGGTGCGCCGCGGCGACCGTGCGCTGCACCTCGGGCGGCATCTGCGCGGCCGTCCGCTCGGTGCGCACCGCGCCCGGGGCGATCGCGTTGACCCGCACGCCCTCGCCGGCGACCTCCAGCGCCAGGTGCCGGGTGAGCATCAGCACCCCCGCCTTGGCCGCCGCGTACGCCGCACTCGCCCCGCTGGGCAGCCGGCCGGCGGTGGACGCCATGGTGATCACCGAGCCGCGGCGGCGCTCCGACAGGCCCGGGAGGAAGGCTCGGACGGTGAGGAAGGCGGCGGTCAGGTTGCCGTCCAGCACCGCCCGCCAGTGCTCCGGGCTCTCCTTCGCGGTGGGTACCGGGTAGCCGTCGCCGCCCGCGAACGCCGCGAGCACCTCGACCGGTCCGAGCGCGTCCTCGATCGCGGCGGCCCCCCGGGCCAGCGCCTGCGCGTCGGTGCAGTCGGCGACGACCGCGAGCCCGCTGCCGCCCGCGGCGCGCAGTTCCTCGGCGACGGCCTCCAGCGCCTGCTGGTCGCGGCCGATCACGGCGACGGCGGCGCCCTGCCGGGCGAAGGCGCGGGCGGTCTCGGCGCCGATCCCGCGACTGCCGCCGGTGACCACGGCCACTCGGCCGGCCAGGTCGGGGTAGCGGGCGTCCTGGGGGGGTGTCGGCGTACGTGTCGTTGCGGTGGGTGTCCATGGTTCCTCGCCTCTCCGGTGCGCTTCTCGCGTTGGCGCGGGTGTGGTTCACTGAAATCAGTCATACAGGCTGTCTGAATGAATTACCAGTCCCCGCGCTGCCCCGGCGCTGCCCCGGCCGTCCGTGCGGTGCAGGGCCCCATCCGAGGAGGAACCACCGATGCGCATCGCCGTTCTGGGAGCCGCCGGACGCACCGGCCGCCTGGTCACCGACCTCGCGCTGGCCGCCGGCCACGAGGTCACCGCCGTGGTCCGCGACCCCGCGAAACTGTCCGCGCCCGACGCCGTCGCCCCACGGGCCCTGCGGGTCGCCCGGGCTGACGTCCAGTCACCCGGCGCGCTGCAGGCCGCCGTCGCCGGGCAGGATGTCGTGGTCGCCGCGCTCGGCACCTCCGGCCGCGCCGCCACCACCGTCTTCTCGGACGCCGCACGGGAGTTGACGGCCGTACCCGGGCTGCGCCACGTGCTGGTGATGTCCTCCGCAGGCCTCGACAGCGACCACCTGCCGCTCGCCCAACGGCTGGTCACCCGGCTGGTCGTCGACCGCCTCTACCGCGAGATCCACCGCGACCTGGCCCGGATGGAAGCCGTCCTCGCCGCCTCCGACCTGCCCTGGACGGTGCTCCGCGTCCCGATGCTCAAGGACGGCCCCGCCGCCCCCGCCCCCGTCACCGCCTACGACCGCCCCCTGCCCCGCGCCGGCACCGCCACCCGCACCACCGTCGCCACCTGGCTGGTCACCCACCTCGCCGACCCGGCGACCCTCCACCACCGCATTGCCATCGCCGACGGCGGCGCGGGTGACTAGACGCGGGTGACTAGACGTCGAGGATCCGCTCCCACAGCAGCGCGTCCCGCCACTGCCCGTCGAGCAGGATCGAGGAGTGCGCGACGCCGTACGGGCTGAACCCGTTGCGGCGCAGGACCCGCTGCGACGGCAGGTTCTCCAGGTTGGTGGACGCCTCGGCGCGGTGCAGCCCGAGTTCGTCCGCCATCATCCGGAGCGCGAGCCCGACGGCGCGCCCGGCGTGGCCCTGGTTCTGGGCGACACTGCCGATCCAGTACCCGACCGAGCCGCGACGCAGGTGCGCCTGCGGCAGGATGCCCCCGACGGTGACCTGCCCGATCACCGCGTCGTCCGCCAGCACCACGCCCGGCCAGACCGTACCGGCCCGGTGCCCGGCCAGCAGCCTCTCGATCCGCTCCGCCTGGCCCTCCGCGGTGAAGAACCCGGCCGACTGGACCGGCTCCCACGGCCGGAACGCCTCGACGTCCCGCGCCCGATGCACGGCGATCGGCGCGGCGTCGGCGGGCTCGATCAGGCGGATCCTCGTGCTGCTGCTGCGCATGGGGTACATCCTCGTCGCGGGTGCATCGGCTGGGACGGCCAGCCTAGGCAACGTCGCCGGGAGGCCGGTGGACTCCGCTCGACCTGGTGACCTGCGGCGCCGATCGGGGTGCGGTCCGCCCGCCACGAGGCGTCCGGTGCACACACTTCCAACTCCGCATTCCACCCGACGCCCCGGACCGCAGTCGCCAGCTTCAGCAGGTAGTGCTCCATCGACTCACCGGCCAGCGCGCAGCGCTGCGCCCCGGCGTCGTGGGCGAAGCACCGCATCCGGGTGGGGGAGAGCTTGGCGTGCAATGCCATGCCCGCACTCCGGCCAGGCCAGCGGCATGCGGGGGCGCGCCCGGTGCACGGCCGTCCAGGTCGAGCCGCACTCAAGGTCGTCCCGGCTCGCATCCAACCTGCCCCGCTCGGCGTGTACCGCCGTGATCGCCACCCGTCCCCCCGCCCCTCGATGCCCCCCGCCCCGGGGTCGCTCCTGCCCGCCCGGGCACGCCGGCGAACCACCGCACCGGCAAACCGGTTCGCGTCCGGCAGCTGACGTGCCGTAGAGTCCAGGTCACCGACGCGGGGTGGAGCAGCTCGGTAGCTCGCTGGGCTCATAACCCAGAGGTCGCAGGTTCAAATCCTGTCCCCGCTACTGATGGTCCGGGCCCGGTGTGTCTCAACGCACCGGGCCCGCTCGCGTTTCCCCCAGGGCGGGGCGTGATGCCCTGCCGGCGTGCCCGCTGCGAGGTCGAAGGAGCGGCGGCGGCAGCAGGGTTGGCAACCCGACGATGCGGTCGGCTGCGACCACTTCCGCACCGCCCCCTCCTACCTCCCCGAGCTACGGACCTACCTCGACGCACTCTTGCGGGACCGCGAACGCCTCGCCGCCGCCACCGACCTCGACGCCTGGGCCCGCACCGAAGCGACCCTGTCCGAGGAGGAGATCAAGCGCATCCGCACGTTGATCCGCCGCGTCGAGACCGACCTCGGCGGGCTCACCGGCGAAGAACGCGAGCAGATCAGGACGCAACCCGCACCCCGCGCAAAGCCCGCAGCGTCTCCCCGGGCATGCCCGGGATCCGGCCGCCGGAGCCCGAACTGCGGCTGGAGTGTGACGCGTGAGCACATCACCGGACCACCTGACGCGAGCGCGGGCCGCGGACTCCGACCGTCGCCGAAACCGGGTGTTCAAAGCCCCGGACTGGTCGGGGCAGCCCGGACTCGCCCTGCCCGACGCGTGGGAGCACGGCATGGACGATGCCCTCGACGCCGCCGTCGCCGACACACCGGACACCGAACCCCTCCGCGCCCTGCTCGCCGGCAGCCTCCACGCGTAGGCACGCGCCGTGCGACGGGAGCCGCGCACGATCCAGCTGCGCTACAGGTAGTCCTCCAGGCGGGCGATGGCGAAGCCCTGGGCGGTGGCGGTGGCGATGACCCGGCGGAGCATGTCGGGCATGGTGCCCTTCCAGTCGGGTGCGGGGGCGCGGAAGTGGGTGAGGATGATGTCGCCGGGGTGGAGCTTCTGGTCGGCGTAGCGGTACTCGACGTGGTCGGGGAAGGCCTCCTCGTTCCAGAGCGGGACGGCGGTGATGCCGCAGGAGGCGGCGGTGCGCAGGACGGCGTCGGTGTACTCGCCGTAGGGGGGTCGGAAGAGCCGGGGGCGGGTGCCGAGTTCCTTCTGCAGGCGGTCCTGCTGGCCGCAGATCTCGCGCTGGAGTCCGGCCTGGTCGAGGCGGCGCAGGTCGGGGTGGGTGATGGTGTGGTTGTTCACCGCGACGCCGTGGTCGCGCATGGTGCGGAAGTAGCCGTAGTCGGAGCGGGCCAGGTAGTCGGAGAGGAACGCGGAGAGCGGGACGCCGAGCTCGGCGGCCATCGTGCTGAACCGGGGGTCCTTCTCGGCGCCGTCGTCGACGGTCAGGAAGACCACCTTGTCGGAGGTCGGCACCCGGTAGACCACCGGCGGCAGTCCGGCGGTGTGCTTGACGCCGGGCTGCTCGGTGAGCTCGGGCTTGGTCCGGGGAGCCGCCGGGGCCTTCAGCGGGGGAGTGGCCAGCCCCCAGCGGCGGGCGGTCAGTACCGCCTGCTGGAGCGTCAACTCCTGCTCGGCGAGGCCGATCCGGCTGTTCAGCTCCTGCTGGGCGGCGCCCTGCGGGACGGTCGCGGGCCGGACGGCGGCGAGCTGGACCGCGGGTGGCGCGGCCGGTACCGCGGTGTGCTGGTCGCCGTCCCCGGAGGAGAACGCGGAGCACCCGGTGGCGAGGACGGCCAGCCCGGTGAGCGCGGCGACCCGCCGACCCGGCCGCAGCTGCCGCAGCGTGCGGAGCCGGCGCAGCGGACGGACGCGTGGGCCGCGCGGCGGCAGGGGTGAGCACGAGGGTGGTGGGGGAGACGACGGCGAGGACTTCGGCATACCGGCCGATGATCCCCTTGTCATACCGGCGGCAATCAGGCCTCACCCGGACGGAGGGGCCGCCTTCCCCCGTTTGACACCCCCCGAGGCGGCGGCGTACAGAGAAGTACATGCGCCTGGGTGACCCGGCGGACCCCTCCGAACCGCCGACCGTCAGCGAACCGGAACCGCCACCCGACAGCGACCCGACGACGCGCACCGGCCCCGCGCCGGCCGCCGCCCGCCCACGCTGGGGCGCGGCCACCGAACCGCTGCTGGCCGACGGCCTGCTGCGCGCCGTCCGCACCACCTCCGCGTACGGCGGCGTGCTGTACCTGCGCTCCGCCGACCGCCGCTCGCTGGTGGTGGCCACCGTGGTCGGCATCCCGCTGCGGCTGCTGGAACCGTTCCACCGGATCGCGGTGGCCGCGCCGCTGCCGGTCGCCGACTCGTACCGCGGCGGGCGCACCATCGTCCTCGCCGACGCCGACGACACCATGCGCCGCTACCCGCGGCTCGCCGTCGGACTGCCCTACGCGCACGCCTCCGCGAGCACGCCCGTCACGGCCGGCGACCAGACCTTCGGCGTGATCACGGTGTTCTGGCCCGCCAACGGCACCCGCCCGCCCGCCGCCACCCGCCGCCAACTGCGCACCGCGGGCAACCGCCTCGCCACCGCGCTGCTCCCGTACGGCGAGGAGGTGCGCGCCGACGGCACTCCGGCGGTGGTGGCGCTGCCGGTGCCCGGCGGCGACGGCGTCCGGCTCGGCTTCCTCGACTGGGACCTCGCCACCAACCGGCTCTCCGTCGACGACGGACTGCGCGAGATCCTCGGACTCGACCGGTTCGACGGCCGCGACACCACCCTGCTGGAACGGATCGCCGCCGAGGACGTCGCCCCGCTGCGGCAGACCGCCCGGGAGGCCGCCCGGAGCGGCCGCCCGTTCACCCAGCGGGTGCGGCTGCGCGAAGCCGGGGGCGGCCACCGGCTGCTCGACCTGTACGGCCACCCCGTCGCCGCCCCGGCGACCCTGGTGGTCGCCGTGCTGGACGCCACCGCCGCCGTGGCCGCCACCGCCGCGGTGGAGCGGCTGCGCGACGGCGTCTTCGCGCTCGACCCCGACGGCCGGGTCGGCTACGTCAACCGCAGCGCCGAACTGCTGCTGCACGCCACCCGCGAGGAACTGCTCTCCCGCCACCCCTGGGAGGTGCTGTCCTGGCTCGCCGACCCCGCCTACGAGGACCGCTACCGCTCCGCGATGATCTCCCAGCAGCCCACCGCGTTCCTCGCCCGCCGCCCGCCCGACCACTGGCTGGCGTTCTCGCTGTACCCCGACGCGCACGGCCTGACCGGCCGGATCGTCCCCGCCGCGCCCAGCGCCGACGTCACCCTGCCCGAGGCGCCGCCGCCCACCCCGGCCTCCGTCGGCGCGGTCTACCACCTGCTGGCGCTCGCCAGCGCCCTCACCGAGGCGGTCACCGTCCAGGAGGTCTCCGACTGCGTGATCGACCAGATCCTGCCGGGCTTCGGCGGCCAGGAACTCGCGCTCTACCTGGCGCAGACCGGCCGCATGCACCTGGTGGCGGAGAGCGGCTACCCGCAGGGGTTCCTGGAGCCGTTCGAGGGCACCCCGATCCGGGCCCGGCTGCCCGGGGCGGAGGTCTTCACCAGCGGCGCGCCGATCTTCTTCGAGTCCGAGCGCGAACTCGCCGCCGCCTACCCCGGCCTCGCCCGCGACGAGATGCAGGCCTGGGCCTTCCTCCCGCTGATCGCCTCCGGACACCCCGTCGGCAGCCTGATCCTCGGCTTCGACCGGGCCCGCCGGTTCACCGCCGAGGACCGCTCCGTGCTCACCGGCCTCGGCGGCCTGATCGCCCAGGCCCTGGAGCGCGCCCGCCTCTACGACGCCGAGTCCGCCGTCGCCCGCGGCCTGCAGCAGGCCCTGCTCCCGCACCGGCTCCCCGCCGTCCCCGGCCTCGCCACCGCCGCCCGCTACCTGCCCGGCACCCGCGGCATGGAGATCGGCGGCGACTGGTACGACGTGATCCCCACCCCCGACGGCGTCTTCCTGGTGATCGGCGACGTCGAGGGCCACAGTGTGAAGGCCGCCGCCCTGATGGGCCAACTCCGCAGCGCGGTACGGGCGTTCGCCAGCGGTGACGAGCCCGTCGAAGCCGTCGCCGACCGCACCAACCACCTGCTGGTCGACCTCGACAGCGGGCTGCTCGCCTCGTGCTGCATCCTGCGCCTCGACCCCCGGCGGCACACCCTGCGCGCCGTCCGGGCCGGCCACCTGCCGCCGCTGCTGCGGGCCGCCGACGGCCGCACCACCGTCCTCGACCTGGAGGGCGGCCCGCTGCTCGGCATCGACCGCGGCGTCGACTACCCCGTCACCGAGACAGTCCTGCCGCCCGACGCCACCCTCCTGCTGTACACCGACGGCCTGGTCGAGCACGCCGGCACCCCCCTGGCCGAGGGCATCGACCGGCTCCGCGCCGCCTTCGCCCACGCCACCGCCCCCACCCTGGAATCCCTCGCCGACCTGCTCCTCGGCCACGCCCGCCACGCCGCCCACCGCGCGGACGACGTGGCGATCCTGCTCGCCCGGCTCGGCGGCCCCTGACCCGGCGTCAGGCGAGGATTCAGGCGGACGGGCGCGCGTCAGCCGAGCGCGGCCGCGGCCAGCTGCATGATCACCGGCATCTCGACGCCGTCCGTGCCGGTCGGGTTGAGCGAGTAGACGACGGTCCGGGACAGGTCCCGGGTGGCGAAGACGCCACTGGTCCAGCCCGGCCGGGAGCCGGTCTTGCCCCAGACCACGACGTCGCCCAGGGCGAAGCGCTCCAGGCCCATGCTCATGCAGGCGCGGCCCGCGTCCGGTCCGGTCGTGCACTTGCTGCTGTGGTAGGTGGGCACGTCCGGGACGGTGAACAGCGCCTGCTGCTGGGCGGGCGGCAGCAACTGGCCGCGGAACAGGGCGCCGATGAAGCGGTCCAGGTCGGGGGCGCTGGAGATCAGACCGCCCTCCGCCCACGGCCACGGGCTCTGCTCGGTCACGTCGACCTGCCGCGAGGTGCCGTCCGGGTTCGGCACCGTGAGCCGCGGCCGGGCGGTCGGGCGGGTCAGCGCCGGGTCGTCCGTCGCCGGGACGGAGGTGTCGTGCAGGCCGAGCGGGCGGATGATCCGCTCGCGGACCTCGCGGGCGTAGCTCCGGCCGGTGACCTTCTCGACCAGCAGGCCGGCCACGAAGGTGTTCATGCCGTTGTACTGCTGCGCGGTGCCGGGCGCGAAGACCATCGGCTCGCCGGCCATGGTGGCCACCACCTGCTCGGGGGTCCAGGCCTCGAAGCGGTGGTCGACGAACCAGGCCGCGGTGCCGTCGCCCCACGGCCCGGCGGCGCCGTTCGGCAGCCCGCTGGTGTGGTTGAGCAGGTCGCCCACCGGGATCGGCGGGTAGGACGCGTCCAGCAGCCCCGGCAGGTACTGCTGCACCGGCGCCGCCAGGTCGATCCGGTGCTCGGCGGCTAGCTGCAGCACCACGGTCGCGGTGAACACCTTGGAGATCGAGCCGACCCGGAACCGGCCGTCCGCGTCCGGCGCCCGCCCGGTGGCAGGGTCGCCGACCCCGCCCACCGCGGTCATCCGGCCCGCCCGCCCGGAGATGCGCACCAGCGCGCCGGACACGTCCGCGGTCGGCAGTTCCGCCAGCACCCGCTGCACGGCCGCCCGGTCCAGCGGCGGCACCGTCGCCGCCGTACGCTCCACGCCCACGGCCGCCGTCCCCGTGGCCGCCGACGCGGGCCCGGCGGCCGTCCCCACCACCAGCGCGGCCAGCGCCGCCCCCGCGGCGACGGCGGTCCAACGGCTACGACTACGGCGCACAACAGCGTTCACAACGGCTCCCCGTGACGGTCGGTCAGTTCCTCAGGGCGGCCACGTGCGGCCGCCTGAAGGAGCATCACCGAATCCGCCGCCCGCGCCATCCGGGCCGAGCCCCCATCCGGCCCCCATCCCGCCCGGCCCGGCAGCACCGAGACCCCTCCGGGACGACCCCGAGACGCCTGCCCGTCCACCGCGTGGTGCGCCGATCGTCGGAGCGGGGTCGCGACTTTCGGGGGCAGCCGTTCGGGTGGCGGGTTGGCTAGCCTCGGGGGGTGATCGGTGAGTGGGTGGCGAAGGTGTTTCCGGGGCCCTGGCGCCGGCGGCTGGTGGTCAAGGAGCTGCTCGGCGGGCTCGCGGTGTGCGGGGTGGCGGCGCTGCTGCAGCGGGCGGACGACGGGGGCTGGCCGCTGTTCGCGGTGCTCGGCGGCAGCGCGGTGCTGTTCGCGCTGCGGCGCGGCCTGCCGGGTCCGGTGCTGGTGCTGGCCGCGGCCGCGGCGGGCGGGCCCGGCGGGTTCGTCCCGGTGCTGGCGGCGGCCGGCTACTCGGCGGGCCGCCGGCTGAACCGGCCGTGGAGCGCGCCCGCGGCGTTCGGTGCGGGCTTCGTCGCGCTGACCGGCGTCGCCCTGCTGCAGAACGCCCACGACCGGCTGCCGGTGCCGCTGCTGCTCGGGCTGTGCGTCGCCGGGTTCCTGCTGATCGGCGTGCTGCCCGCGCTGTTCGGGCGGTACCGGGCGCAGCGGGTCGCGCTGCTGGACAGCCTGCGCGAGCGCAATGCGCAGCTGGTCAGGGAACGGGTGATGATCGCCCATCAGGCCCGGCTGCGGGAGCGGCACCGGATCGCCCAGGACATGCACGACAGCCTCGGCCACCAGCTGGCGCTGATCGCCGTGCACACCGGCGCGCTCGAGGTGGACCGCACGCTCGGCGAGCGGCAGCGCGAGGCGGTCGCGGTGCTGCGCCAGGCCGCCACCGGCGCGATGCGCGAACTGCGGGAAGTGGTCGGCCTGTTGCGGGACGACACGGTGCCGGAGGCGGGCGGCGTGGACGCGGTCGACCGGCTCGCCGAGGCGTCCCGGGCGGCCGGCGCCAAGGTCGACCTGCGGCACGAGGGCAGTGCGGTGCCGCTGGCGGCACCCACCGGCCACGCCGCGTACCGGATCGTCCAGGAGGGGCTGACCAACGCGCACAAGCACGCGCCGGGCGCGCCGATCGCCGTCACCCTCCGGTACGAGCCGGACACCCTGGTGGTGGAGGTGGTGAACGGCCGGCCGCAGGGCGAGGCGGTGGCGGCGGTCTCCGGCGGGCAGGGACTGACGGGGCTGCGCGAACGGGCCCGGCTGCTCGGCGGGATCGTGCACGCGGGGGCCACCCCGGACGGCGGCTACCGGATGGCCGGACTGCTGCCGTACACCGCGGACGGCGGCGCGCGGGAGGCCGAGCAGGACGAGGAACTCGCGGGCCTGGAAGAGCTGTTGGTGGGTCCGGAGCGCCGCCGCCGGAGCCCCGCGGTGGGCTGCGCGGTGGGTGCGCTGGCGGTGCTCGCCGGGGTCGCGGTGGTCGCGGTGATCGGCGTGGTCATGTTCGTGACCTCGATGCGGGACGCCACCGTGCCGGCGAAGCTGTACGACTCGATCCAGGTCGGCGACGCGGAGTCGCAGGTCGACGACCGGCTGCCCTCCGGGAGCGACTTCCTCACCGGCGACTTCCGCAAGATCGGCCCGCCGGTCCCGGAGGGTGCGCACTGCCGGTGGTTCGCCGGCGACCAGCAGACCGCCGACGGCGAGCAGGACGTGGTGCGGTTCTGCTTCCGGGACGGCGTGCTGGTGGAGAAGCAGCACTTCCATGGCAAGGTATGACCATCGCACCGACGACCGCCGTGCAAGGAGTGTCCGCCCCGTGATCCGCGTGCTGGTGGCCGACGACGAGCCGCTCATCCGGGCCGGCATCCGGATGATCCTCACCTCCGCCGAGGACATCGAGGTGGTCGGCGAGGCCGCGGACGGCGTGCAGGCCCTCGAACTGGCCCGGACGCCGGCCGCGGACGTGGTGCTGCTGGACATCCAGATGCCGGTGCTGGACGGCCTGAGCGCGCTCGCCGAACTGCCCCGGGTGGCGCCCGCCGCCCGGGCGCTGGTGCTCACCACCTTCGGCGAGCGGGAGAACGTGCTGCGGGCGATCACCTCCGGCGGCGCCGGGTTCCTGCTGAAGGACACCGCGCCCGGCGAGCTGATCCAGGCGGTGCGGGCCGCCGCCACCGGCCACGCCTTCCTCTCCCCGGCCGCCACCCGGCACATCGTGGACAGCCTGGCCGCCGGCCCCGCCGCCGCCCGCGGCGAGCAGGCCAGGCGACGCCTGGCCGTCCTCACCGCGCGCGAACGCGAGGTGGTCGAGCTACTCGGCGAGGGACTCTCCAACGCCGACACCGGCACCCGGCTGCGGATGAGCGAGGCCA
Organism: Kitasatospora sp. NPDC002522; assembly: GCF_053595195.1. Taxonomy (NCBI): domain Bacteria; kingdom Bacillati; phylum Actinomycetota; class Actinomycetes; order Kitasatosporales; family Streptomycetaceae; genus Kitasatospora; species Kitasatospora sp. NPDC002522. The sequence continues at coordinate 49,643 of NZ_JBSFXE010000033.1, read as the reverse complement.
CCGTGAAGACCTACGTCAGCCGGATCCTGGCCAAGCTCGACTGCGACAACCGCGTCCAGGCCGCCCTGCTGGCCCGCGACGCCGCGCTCTGACCCGAGGCCAGTTGTTATCGCTCACATGGCGACTCCCCACTATTGCCATCCGCTGACACACCGTCAAGACGTCCGATGTGGACGACTCCACGGCTCTGTCGCGCCCCTGGACGGGATCGAGATGTCGGGGCTATAAACGTGACACCTGTCCAAATGGTTGGACCTCGCGCTCTCCGCACCTCGGCGACGCTTCGACGCCACCCCCTTTGCTCGCCACCCGCACTGCCGGCCGGACGCTGCTCGCAAGCAAAATTGTTAACGCTAACAGTCGGACGCCGGTTTCCTCCCCCACCCGGAAGGACCAGATCCCGCGATGTCGTCCCCCGCCCTGAACCGCCGCAGCCTGCTCAAGGCGACCGGCGTACTGGCCCTCGCACCCGCCGTCGGCCTCGGCCTCACCCCGGCGGCCGCCGAGGCCGCCGAAGCCGTCGGCAGCACGACGCAGCCGTTCGACCTCACCCAGGTCCGGCTCACCGCCGGCCGGTTGCGCGACAACCAGGACCGCACCCTGGCGTACCTGCGCTTCGTCGACGTCGACCGCCTGCTGTACAACTTCCGTGCCAACCACCGGATGTCCACCAACGCCGCCGCCTCGAACGGAGGGTGGGACGCCCCGTCGTTCCCGTTCCGCACCCACGTGCAGGGGCACTTCCTCAGCGCGTGGGCCCAGGCCTACGCGGGAACGGGCGACACCGTCTGCCGCGACAAGGCCGCCTACATGGTGGCCGAGCTGGCCAAGTGCCAGGCCAACAACGCCGCCGCGGGGTTCTCCGCCGGCTACCTCTCGGGCTTCCCCGAGAACGACTTCGCCCAGCTCGAGTCCGGCTCGCTCACGAACGGCAACGTCCCCTACTACTGCGTCCACAAGACCATGGCCGGCCTGCTCGACGTGTGGCGCCTGCTGGGCAGCACCCAGGCCCGGGACGTCCTGCTGGCCCTGGCCGGCTGGGTCGACCAGCGCACCGGCAGGCTCACCCGGAACCAGATGCAGGCGCTGATGGGCACCGAGTTCGGCGGCATGAACGAGGTGCTGGCCGACCTGAACCTGCAGACCGGGGACGCGCGCTGGCTGACGGTCGCCCAGCGCTTCGACCACGCGGCCGTGTTCGACCCGCTGGCCGCCGGCCAGGACCAGCTGAACGGCCTGCACGCCAACACCCAGGTGCCCAAGTGGATCGGCGCCGTCCGCGAGTACCGGGCCACCGGGACGACGCGCTACCACGACATCGCCTCCCAGGCCTGGAACTTCTGCACCACCGCGCACAGCTACGCCATCGGCGGCAACAGCCAGGCCGAGCACTTCCGCGCACCCAACGCGATCGCCTCCCAGCTGACCAACGACAACTGCGAGCTCTGCAACTCGTACAACATGCTCAAACTCACCCGTGAGCTCTGGCAGTTGGACCCCGGCCAGACGGCGTACTTCGACTTCTACGAGCGGGCCCTGCTCAACCACGTCGTCGGCGCGCAGAACCCGGCCGACCCGCACGGGCACGTCACCTACTTCACCCCGCTCAAGGCGGGCGCCCGCCGCGGCGTCGGCCCGGCCTGGGGCGGCGGTACCTGGAGCACCGACTACGACTCCTTCTGGTGCTGCCAGGGCACCGGAGTGGAGTCCAACACCAAGCTGGCGGACTCCGTCTACTTCCGCGACGGCACCACCCTGATCGTGAACCTCTTCGTGCCCACGGTCCTCACCTGGGCCGAGCGCGGCCTCACCATCACCCAGACCACCGCGTACCCCGCGGAGGAGACCACCACGCTCAAGGTCACCGGCAGCGCCGGCGACACCTGGTCGATGCGCATCCGCATTCCGGCCTGGACCTCCGGAGCCACCGTCAGCGTCAACGGCACGGTGCAGAACATCGCGACCACGCCGGGCAGTTACGCCACCCTGACGCGCTCCTGGACCTCCGGCGACACGGTGACCGTCACGCTGCCCATGCGGGTCGCGCTGCGGGCCGCCAACGACAACCCGGACGTCGCCGCGGTCACCTACGGCCCCGTCGTCCTGTGCGGCAACTACGGCAGCACCGCCCTCGCCGCGCTCCCGGTCCTCGACCCGGCGTCGATCACCCGGACCGGCGGCACCGGCCTCGCCTTCACCGCGAGCGCCAACGGATCGTCCGTCAACCTCGGCCCGTTCCACGACGCGCAGGGCTTCAACTACTCCGTCTACTGGAGCACCCGGAGCAGCACCGGATTCCGCCTGCTCAACGCGGGCAGCGGGCTGGTGCTCGGCGTGCAGAACATGTCCACCGCCGACGGCGGCGCCGCCCTCCAGTGGGGCGACAGCGGCACCGCCGACCACGACTGGGGCCTGGTCGTCGACGGCAGCGCGCTGCGCCTGCGCAACGCCAACAGCGGCAAGGTGCTGGGCGTGCAGAACATGTCCACCGCCGACAACGCCTCGGTGCTCCAGTGGTCGGACAACGGCACCGCCGACCACCGGTGGAGCGTGGTCGAGACGGCCGACGGCTCGCACGGCCTGCGGAACGCCAACAGCGCCAAGCTGCTCGGCATCGCCGGCGCCTCCACCGCGCAGGGCGCCTTCGCCGTGCAGGTCCCGGACACCAGTGCGGCCACCAGCCGGTGGTGGTTCGTCCCGACCGGCACCCGGCGCATCCAGAACGTGAACAGCGGGCTGCTGCTCGGCGTGCAGAGCGCGTCGACCGCCGACGGCGCCCTGGTGATCCAGTGGGGCGACAACGGCACCGCGGACCACCTGTGGACCGCGGTGGTCGACTCCGGCGGCTACCTGCGGCTCAGGAACTCCAACAGCGGCAAGGTCCTCGGTGTGGAGGGCGGCGGCACCGCCAACGGCTCGAGGGTCGTCCAGTGGGCCGACAACGGGACCGCCGACCACCGGTGGCGCCTGCGCCACGGCGGCGGCGACACCTTCCGGATCCAGTCCGCCGCCGGCCGTGTCCTCGGCGTCTCCGGGGCCTCCACCTCCCAGGGAGCCCAGATCGTCCTGTGGGACGACAACGGGACGTCCGACCACCTCTGGCGGTTCATCTGATCCGGACCGGCCGCCGGCCGCCGCCCGCGGGTCCGGGCCGCCGACCGCGAGGTCGGCGGCCCGGCGGGGCGTCAGCCCACCTCGTCCGGGCGGATGCCCAGCTTGTCGAGCTGGCTGCCGTACGCGGCCCGGATCGCCGCCAGCGCCGCCGGCCGGTACGGGTCGCCCGGGTCGATCGCCGCGGCCGCCGCCAACGCCTCCGCCAGCAACCGCAGTTGCAGGTCGCGGTCGAGCAGGACCGGGTAGTGGCCGGTGAGTTCGATCGCCGCCAGGGCGAGCCGGGGCAGGTGCGCGGCCGGGTTCACCCGGGCGAGCAACCGGTGTGCCAGGTAAGCCTGTTGGGCCGTGGGCGGTTCACTGCCCAGCAGCAGTACCCGGGCACGCAGGGCAAGGTCGGCATCGACGTGTTCGAACACACGACTCCATTCGTCGTCAGCTGGGGGAATGACGACGAGTCTGCGGTCCGGCGGCCCCGCCGGACAAGGGAATCGAGTTGTGCGCTCGGTCCTACCGAAGACGCGCGTGAACAGGCAGAATGGGGGTCGACACGCTGCCGGTGGTCGGTCCGGACCAGGGTGGCGGCTCCGTCAACTCCGCTGAGCCACCGCGGATCCGTCCGCCGCACGCGCCAACTGGCGCTCCGCCTCGTCGAGTTCGGCGGAGAGCTGGGCCCGCAGGACCGGCAGCAGGGTGAGCGCGGCGCGGGCGGCGTCCGGGTCGGCGCCGGTGTCCTCGCGCGCGGCGGTGACCGCGGTGCGGACCGGCAGGACGGCCAGCGCGGTCTCCCAGGCCGTGCGGTGGACGCCGGTCGCGTAACGGGAGGTCAGGTACTCCAGCGGGCTGAGCGCCAGCCCGTCGCGGTCGGCGGGGCCGGCCAGGCCGTCGCCGGGCAGCAGCCAGGCCACGCCGTCGCGGGCGACCAGCGCGAAGGCGCGCGCCTCGTCGGGCGCGCTGACGCCCCGTCCGGTGGCGGCGGTGGCGGCCGCCAGCAGCCGCTCCAGCATCGCCGCCTCGCGCGGGCCGGACGGGCGGTCGGGGTGCTCCTGGTCGCCCAGCAGCTGCTCCAGGTGGTAGCGCTGGCCCCAACTGCCCTCGAAGCGGTGCATCGCCCCGGCCCGGGTCTCCCGGATCGCCGCCAGCACCAGCGCCCGGGTGGTGAAGTCCCGCCGCACCGCGAACCGTTCGCCGTCCGGCTGCTGCCGCTCCAGCGCGGTGCGCACCGCCGCGACCGTCGGGCCGTCGTACCAGCGCAGCGTCCACCGGCGGCTGCCCTGGTCGTACTGCGGCTCGATCGGGACGCGGAACTGCGCGGTGAGCCGGTCGGCCAGCCGCCGGGCCTGCGGGCCGCGCTGCGGCTGCGGCGAGTGCTGCGGCCGCGGGCCGCGCTGGGGTTCAGGGGTGCCCATGGCGGGAGACTAGCCACCGTCCGGCGACACGCCCGGCGACGCGCGGGACGGCTCAGCCGTTCGCCGCAGTCAGCACACCCGCGGAGCCCGCGGCGGCGACGGTGTCCGAGGCGGCGGTGGTGTCCGCGTCCGCGGGGGTACGCGGCGTCGGGCGTTCCGACAGCGGCGCGTGCGACCACCTGCCCGTCCGTGCCCGACGGTCCGTCGACGGCGCGGCAACGGCCGTGGCGGAGAACTCGATCGCGGCCAGCCGCGGTGCGTCCTCGCGCGGCAGGAGCACCGCGGACGCGACGCCCGGGGGGAGGCCGTCCGCCAGGACCGCGCGCAGGGCACGGGTGGCCCGCAGGTGCCGCAGGAAGGCGTACCGGGAGACCCGGCGGCCGCGACTGCGCTGGCCGTCGGCGGCCTGCGCGGGGCTGCTGTCCAGCAGCAGCAGGTGCAGGGCGCGGCCCTGCCGGGCGGCGGTGCGGGCCAGCCAGCGGCGCACCCACGGCAGCGTCCCGCAGTCGTGCACCACCAGGGGTCCGCCCGCCAACACCGCGGCCCGCAGCAGCCGGTAGTGGGCGAGCCGGACCAGCGGCCGGTACAGCGCGTACGGGACGCGGGGCAGCCGGCGCTCGAACCGGAGCCGGGTGTGCTGGGAGTCGACCAGCGGGGCGCCGGCGCAGCGCCGCATCAGGGTGCTCTTGCCCGCGCCGGGCAGGCCGGAGACCACCAGCAGGTCGCCGGCGGGGTAACGCAGGACCGCCGGGACCGGACGTCTGGTCAGGTCGTGCAGGTCGTTCGGGCGTATCACGTGGTGCACACGGTCCTCCTCAAAGAGCTCACCAAGGGCACGTCATGAGAACGTCATCCCCCGACCAAGCGGTTCCAGACCGCGACGACGGCGGCTGTGACGCGGCTGTGGCAGTTCTTGCACGCCCCCGGCGAAATCCGCGGCGGGAAACGTGGCAGGGTGGACGGATGCGATTGGCCCGGGACGACGGACGGGCAGAGGGGATGGGTGGGGGCGACATGAGGTTCTGCTTCCTGGTCGAGGAGCACTACCGCAACGACGGCATGCCGCTGGCGGTGGTCGACCGGCTGCGCGCCACCGGCCATCGGGTGGACGTGCTACGGCCCGGCGCCGACCTGCTCGACCTCTCCACCCTGGTGCGCTCCGGCCGGCACGACGCGTGGGTGCTGAAGACCGTCTCCGGCGGCCCCGGCCTCGGCCTGCTGGAGTCGGCCGCCGCGGCCGGACTCACCACCGTCAACGACGCGCGGGCGATCCGCCCGGTCCGCGACAAGGCGCAGACCGCCGTGGTCGCGGCGCTGCACGGCCTGGCGATGCCGCGCACCTGGGCGGCCACCGACCCCGCCGGGTTCGCCGCGATACCCGGCCGGCACTTCCCGCTGGTGGTCAAGCCGGCTGACGGATCGTCGGGCCGCGCCGTCCACCTGGTCGAACGACCCGAGGAGCTCGGCCGGTTGACCGCGCCCGCGGACGGCGGCGTGCTGATCGCCCAGCCGTACGTGGCCAACGGCGGACTCGACCTGAAGGTGTACTGCGTCGGCGGCGAGGTCTTCGCCACCGAGCGCACCTCCCCGCTCCACCCCCACCACCCGTTCCGGGAACGGCCGGTGACGCTCGGTCGGGAGGTGGCCGCGCTCGCCGCACAGGTCGGCGAGGTGTTCGGCCTCGACCTGTACGGCCTCGACGTGCTGCTCGGCCCCGACGGCCCGGTGGTCGTCGACGTCAACGACTTCCCGTCGTTCCGTCAGGTGCCCGCCGCGGTCGAGCGGGTCGCCGACGCGGTGGTCCGGCTCGCCCGCACCGGCTCCTCCTGGCCCACCCCGGCCGCCGGTTCGCTGCTCGCCCCCGTGCGGGCCGCCCGATGAGGCGCCTGCGGATCGTCGTGCTGGCCCGCGACACCGAACACCCGCTGCTGACCGAGACCCTCGACCTGCTGGCGGCAGACGGACACGTCCGGGTCGACGCGGGGGAGCCCGCCGACCTGGTGCTGCTGAAGGCCCGGACCGCCGACGCGCTCGAAGTCGCCGCGGAGTACGAGGAGATGGGCGTCCCGGTGCTCAACTCGGTGGCGGCGACGGCGTTCTGCCAGGACCGGGTGGCGATGGAGCAGCGCGCCCGGGCCCACCGGTTGCCGTTCGCGCCGACCCTGGCGGCCGGCGCGATCGAGGAACTGCCGTGGCACGAGCCGGTGGTGGTGAAGAGCCGGCGCAGCCGCCGGGGCGACCTGGTGGCTCGGGTCGACTCCGCGGACGCCTGGCAGGCGCTGGCCCGCGAGCGGGCCGGCGAGCAGGTGATCACCCAGCGGGTGGTGCCCGGCGACGGCTGGGACCGCAAGGTGTGGGTGGTCGGCGGCCGGATCTTCGGCGAGCAGCGCCGCTCCGAGCTGGCGGCGACGGCGGGCGGTGAAGCGGTGCGCCGGGACTGGACCCCGGGCGCGGAGGAGACCGAACTCGCCTTCATGGCGGGCTGGGCCTTCGGTCTGGACGTCTTCGGCGTCGACCTGCTCCCCACCCCCGACGGGCCGGTCATCATCGACGTCAACGCCTTCCCCGGCGTCCGCCACCAGCCCGGCGCCCCCCGGGCCCTCGCCGACCTCGCGCTGCGCACCACCGTGCTGCTGGTCGGGGCGTGACCCCGGGAGCGGTACCGGTACCGGTCTTTCGTCCTCCTGTCCCCTTTGCCCCGTCAGTTCGCCAGCGTCTGCGACAATCGGGCGGCGGGTGAACGGATGAGGAGGAGCGGGGTGCGCGAGGAGGAACCGCGGTCGCGGATTCCGCAGCTGCGGCTGGACGAGCTGCTGGCGGAGCTGCAGGCCCGGATCGACGCGGCACGGGGCACCCGGGACCGGGTGCACAACCTGCTGGAGGCCGTCCTCTCGGTGGGCCGGGAGCTGGAACTCACCCAGGTGCTGCGGCGGATCGTGGAGGCGGCGGCCGTCCTCGCGGACGCCAAGTACGCGGCGCTGGGCGTGATCAGCGCCGACGGCGACACGCTGTCGCAGTTCCTCACCGTCGGCCTCGCCGAGCAGGACATCGCCCGGATCGGCCCGTACCCGACCGGCAAGGGGCTGCTCGGCGAGCTGATCAGCCGTCCGCAGCCGCTGCGGCTGCAGGACCTGAAGGACCATCCGGCGTCGATCGGCTGCCCGATGCACCACCCGGTGATGCGGACCTTCCTGGGCCTGCCGGTGCGGGTGCGCGGCGAGGTGTTCGGCAACATCTACCTCACCGACAAGCGCGGTGGCGGCGGGTTCGACGACGACGACGAGTCGGTGATCGCCACCCTCGCGGTGGCCGCCGGCGTCGCCATCGACAACGCCCGCCTGTACGAGGAGGCGCAGCGCAGGCAGCGCTGGCTGACCGCCACCGCGGAGATCAACCGCAGTCTGCTGTCCGGGAGTTCGCGGACCCAGGTGGTGGAGCTGATCGCCCAGCGGGCGTGCGACATCAGCGGCGCCGAGCAGGCCGAGGTGCTCACCCCGCTGCCGGACGGCGCGGGCCTGCGGGTGGAGCTGGCGCTCGGCGGCAACAGCGCCCGGCGGGTCGGGCTGGACGTGCCGCTGGCGGGCACCCTCTCCGGCGCGGCCTGCGCGGGCGGCTCGCCGATGACCTCGCCGGACCTGGCGGAGGACCACCGCTACCGGGCGTGCGTGGCGCGGTTCGAGGAGCTCGGCCCGGCGGTGGCGGTGCCGCTCGGCCGGGCGGAGGGGCACGCCGAGGGGGTGCTGCTGCTGGTGCGCGGCAGTGGGCAGACGGAGTTCACCGAGCGGGAGATCGACCCACTGCTGGGCTTCGCCGACCAGGCCGCGCTCGCCCTGGAGCTGGCCGAACGGCGGCGGGACGCCGAGCAGTTGGCGGTGCTGGAGGACCGCGACCGGATCGCCCGCGATCTGCACGACCTGGCGATCCAGCGGCTGTTCGCGACCGGGATGACGCTGCAGAGCGCGTCCCGGTTCATCGAGCACCCGGGGGCCTCCGACCGGGTGCTGCGGGCGGTCGGCGACCTGGACGAGACCATCAAGATCATCCGCTCGACCATCTTCGGCCTGCGGGTGCGCGAGGCCGGGGCGGGTCAGGGCCTGCGGGCCCGCGCCGTGCACGTGGTGGAGGAGGCGCAGGCCGCCCTCGGCTTCGCGCCGCGGCTCAGCATGGAGGGCCTGCTGGACACGGACGTCCCGCCCGGGGTCGCCGACCACCTGGTCGCCGTCCTCGGCGAGGCGCTCAGCAACGTGGCCCGGCACGCCCGGGCCGGCCGGGTGGAGGTGCACCTGCAGACCTCCGCGGGCCAGGTGGTGCTGACCGTGCAGGACGACGGCGTCGGCATCCCCGCCCAGGGCCGCCGCGGAGGCCTGCGCAACCTCGCCGAACGCGCCCGCACGCTCGGCGGGGCACTCACCCTGAGCGCCCCGCCGGCCGGCGGTACCCAGCTCAACTGGGCGGCTCCGCTGGGGCACTGAGCGGGCCGGTGTCGGCGCGGTCGCGGCGGGTGCGCGCTCGGGCGCGGTGCGGTCCTGCGCTGTGCGCGCTCAGGCGGCGCGGTCGCAGCGGATGTGCGGTCAGGCGGTGCGGTCCTGTGCGGCCAGGGTCTGGGTGGCGATCACCGCGGCCTGCACCCGGCGCTCCACGCCGAGCTTGGCGAGCAGCCGGGAGATGTGGTTCTTGACGGTCTTCTCGGCGAGGAAGACCCGCTCGCCGATCTGACGGTTCGTCAACCCCTGGCCGATCAGCGCCAGGATCTCCCGTTCGCGGTCGGTGAGGTTCGGGAACTCGGGGGCCGGGGCCGGGGACTCGCCGCGCAGCCGGGCCATCAGGCGGGTGGTGGCGCCCGGGTCGAGCATCGACTGGCCGGCGGCGACCGTGCGGATCGCGGTGACCAGGTCCGTGCCGCTGATCTGCTTGAGCACGTAGCCGGCCGCGCCCGCCATGATCGAGTCCAGCAGCGCCTCCTCGTCGTCGAAGGAGGTGAGCATCAGGCAGGCCAGCCCCGGCATCCGCGAGCGCAGCTCCCGGCAGACGGTCACGCCGTCGCCGTCGGGCAGCCGCATGTCCAGCACCGCGACGTCCGGGCGCAGCGCGGGCACCCGGGCCAGGGCCTGTTCGACCGTGGCGGCCTCGCCGACCACCTGCAGGTCCGGCTCCGAGTCCAGCAGGTCGTGCACCCCACGACGGACCACTTCGTGGTCGTCCAGCAGGAACACCCTGATCGGCGCCGCACCTTCGGACATGGCAGTGACTCCTCCTCGCAGACCGCTCTCCCCTGGCAGTCTGCCGTACTGCGCGCGGAGCCGGACAGGGTCCACCCCGCCCGCGCACAGTACTGTCCGGCCCTTGACAACTTACCGATAAGTCGATCAATCGTCGGAAAGGTCCCGCCAGGGCAGCGCCCGCCCCGACCAGAGCGGCTCCACCCGCCGCCAGGACCGCTCCCAGGAGTCGGCCGCCCGCCGCTCCAGCGCGCGCAGCCGCAGCCGCAGGCCGAGTGCCGTGCCCAGCGCCGCGAGGACCCAGCCGCCGAGCGCGCCGGCCAGCCGGTACGGGAGGTCCCAAGGAAGCGGCAGTGCCACGCAGAGCAGCGCGGGCAGTGCCGCGGCCGGCAGCGCCACGGCCACGAGCAGGGTCCGCCGGCGGGCCCGGTCGACCCCGCGGCGCAGCGGGTTGGCCGGGTGGGCGGGAGAAGCGCCCTGACGGCGGGTGAGCCGGCCCAACTGGCCGCGCGGGTGGGGCACGCGCGGGCTCCTCTCTTCTCTTCGACAGCGCGGCCGTGTCCGGTGGGCGGCACGCCTGCTGGCCGCCCAGCGTGTCGCCCCCGCCCACCCGTTCCAAGGGCCGACCGTCCCGGGGCGCCGGGGCCGATGGTCCCGATCCGGGCATCGCGGCTCGTCGCGGATCGGGTCATCGGCACGTCAACCGGAACCCAAGGGATCGTCAAGCACCCCCGGCCGGTGGCGAGCTGAGCCGACCGGGGACGTTACGCTCCTGCCTGCCCTGGCCTGCGGCGACCGTGACCTACGCTGACGTGGGAGTCCGCCCGGCGGGCCGGACCTCCGGCCGCCCGGGGCACCCGACCCTGCGACAGGAGCCAAAGAGTGGTCACTTCCGCCCCCCTGGACGGAGGCTCGGCGCGGCAACGGCTGCGCGCCTGGCTGCTGGAGGGCCTGTCGGACATGGCCAAGCAGCATCCCGGCCCGCACGCCCAGGTCGCCGAGGAGCACAAGGGCCAGCGCTGGTGGAAGGTCATGTGCCTGACCGGCCTCGACTACTTCTCCACCCTCGGCTACCAGCCCGGCATCGCCGCGCTCGCCGCCGGACTGCTCTCGCCGATCGCCACCATCGTGCTGGTCCTGGTCACCCTGTTCGGCGCGCTGCCGGTCTACCGCCGGGTCGCCAAGGAGAGCCCGCACGGCGAAGGTTCGATCGCGATGCTGGAACGGCTGCTGTCGTTCTGGAAGGGCAAGCTCTTCGTCCTCGCGCTGCTCGGCTTCGCCGCCACCGACTTCCTGATCACCATCACCCTCTCGGCCGCCGACGCGACCGCCCACCTGGTGGAGAACCCGCACCTGACCAGTTCGCTCAGCGGCCACCAGGTGCTGATCACCCTGCTGCTGATCGCGCTGCTCGGCGGCGTCTTCCTGAAGGGCTTCAGCGAGGCGATCAGCGTGGCCGTCGTCCTGGTCGCGGTCTACCTGGCGCTGAACGTGGTGGTGGTCGCCGTCGGCCTGTGGCACGTCGTCACCGCCCCCGCGCTGATCACCGACTGGACGCACGCGCTCACCGTGGAACACGGCAACCCGATCGCGATGATCGGCGTCGCGCTGGTCGTCTTCCCCAAGCTCGCGCTCGGCCTGTCCGGCTTCGAGACCGGCGTCGCCGTGATGCCGCACATCGAGGGCGACCCCGGTGACACCGAGGAGACGCCCACCGGTCGGATCCGCGGCGCCCGCAAGCTGCTCACCACCGCCGCGGTGATCATGAGCTGCTTCCTGATCACCACCAGCTTCATCACCACCCTGCTGATCCCCGCCGACGACTTCAAGGCCGGCGGCCCCGCCAACGGCCGCGCCCTCGCCTACCTCGCCCACCAGTACCTGGGCGGCGCGTTCGGCTCGGTCTACGACCTCTCCACCATCGCCATCCTGTGGTTCGCCGGCGCCTCCGCGATGGCCGGACTGCTCAACCTGATGCCGCGTTACCTCCCCCGCTACGGCATGGCCCCGCACTGGGCCCGCGCGGTGCGCCCGATGGTGCTGGTGCTCACCGGCATCGCCTTCCTGGTCACCTGGATCTTCGACGCGAACGTCGACGCCCAGGGCGGCGCTTACGCCACCGGCGTCCTGGTGCTGATCACCTCCGCGGCGATCGCCGTCACCATCGCGGCGCACGCCGCCGGCCAGCGCAACTGGACCATCGGCTTCGCGGTCATCGCCGGCGTCTTCGTCTACACCACCGCGATCAACATCGCCGAACGGCCCGACGGCGTGAAGATCGGCGCCTGCTTCATCGCCGCGATCATCCTGGTCTCGCTCGCCTCCCGCCTCGCCCGCGCCTTCGAACTGCGCGTCACCTCCGTCGAGTTCGACGACGTGGCGGAGCGGTTCATCCGGGACACCGCGCACCGCACGATCCGCCTCATCGCCAACGAGCCGGCCGGCCGCGACCTGGCCGAGTACCGCGACAAGGTGCACCAGATCCGCGCCGACAACGACATCCCGGCCGAGGACGACCTGGTCTTCGTCGAGGTCACCGTGCTCGACGCCTCCGACTTCGAGGCCGAGCTCAAGGTCCGCGGCGAGGTCCTGCACGACCGCTACCGGGTCCTGTCCCTCGAACACTCCAGCGTGCCCAACGCGCTGGCCGCGCTGCTCCTCCAGGTCCGCGACGCCACCGGCCAGCAGCCGCACATCTACTTCGAGTGGACCGAGGGCAACCCCTTCGCCCAGTTCCTGCGCTTCTTCCTCTTCGGCCAGGGCGAGGTCGCCCCCGTCACCCGCGAAGTCCTCCGCGAAGCCGAACCCGACCGCACCCGCCGCCCCCGCGTCCACGTCGGCTGACCCGCTGACGGACCGTCGGCCGCTCCGGTGCTAGCGGGCCGGTTCCGGGATCCAGGCGCCTACGCCGAGGCGGGCGGTGGTGCCGAGGTCGAGTTCGGGGGTGACCATGACGGGGGCGGCGTCGGGGGTGGGGCGGACGCGGAGGTAGGGGGCGGTGACGGGGGTGCCGGTGGTGGTGGTGTTGCGCCAGGCGAGGGTGGCGCGGGCGCCGTCGCCGGGGTGGAGGGTGAACGGACGCGGGGGGTCGTCGGCGCCGGTGCCGGAGGCGATGGCCGCGCCGCCGGAGAGCAGCTCGACGCCGTCGACGGGGCGGTGGTCCAGGTCGAGGAGCTGGAGGCGGGGGTAGCCGTCGAGCGCCACCGGCGCGGCGCCGCAGTTGCGCAGGTGGAGGCCGACCACCCGCAGGCCCATCGCCGCGTCGCCCTCGTCCGCGTAGACCCGCAGGCCCGACGCCGGGCACGCACCGTCGGGCTTCGGGGCCTCCGCGCTGGGGACGCTGCGGACCTTGGCGATCGCCAGTGCCGGGCCGACGGCGGGCTCGGCGGGGCCGTGCGACGGCAGGGTCAGCCGACCCTTCACGGTGGCGCCCGGAGCGACGGCCTCGACGGTCTGCGTGAGGTGACCCGGGACGCCGCCGGCCCGATCGAGCGGGCTGAACAGGATGGTGAAGTCGGAGGTCTCGGCGGCCCCGTTGGTCACCTCGAAGTCCGCGCACGCGCCGTTGGCCGCGGTGATCCGCACCCCGTCCCGGGCGAGCGCGCCCGGCGCGGACGACGCCGGGGCGGGCGTGAGCAGCGCCCCGCAGGGCCCCGCGCTCCCGTGCGCCGACGAACCGTCAGCAGCCCCGACCGCGCGGGAGCCGCAGCCCGCCAGCAGCGCGGCGGCGGTGAGCACGGCGGCCGCCGCGACGGCCGGGTGACGGGGTGTCGGGGGGAGGGGAGGGCGCATCGGACGAGTCGACCACGAACCGGGCGGCGCGGCTGTGACGCCGGTCACCGCCCGCGCAACAGCCGTGCAACGGGTCGTCAGGAGCGGGTCCGGACGCCGTCCAGGGCGATGCCGAGGACCCGGTCGCGCTGGCCCTGGTCCGGGAAGGCGACCGAGGTGATGCCGGAGACCAGCCGCAGCAGGTCGTCGATGCTCATGTCGGTGCGCACCTCGCCGGCCGCCTGGGCGCGCAGCAGCAGCGGGGTGCCTGCGTCGTACATCGACTGGCGGCAGGCGAGGAAGACGTCCGACTCCTCGCCCTCCATGGCCTCGCGGATCGCCCGCTTGGTCATCGCGTAGTCGACGAACCGGCGCAGCCACGCGGCCAGCGCCTCCCAGGGCGGCTCGCCGGAGACCTCGGCGGCGACCCGGCCGAGGTCGTCGACCTCGTTGGCGTAGACCGCCTCGAAGAGGTGCCGGCGGGTGGGGAAGTTGCGGTACAGGGTGCCGATGCCGACGCCGGCCCGGCGGGCGATGTCCTCCAGGGACGCGTCGGCGCCGTGCTCGGCGAAGGCCTCCCGCGCGGCGGCGAGCAGCGCGTCGAAGTTCCGCGCGGCGTCGGTGCGGCGCGGGCGGCGGGCGGCCAGGAACTCGCTGACCACGATCTGTTCCGGCACGGAGACCTCGTTTCGACTCTTCCGGCGTTCGGATTGAACCGGAGGACCACCTCCGCTAATCTGGAGGCATGCCTCGACTTTACCACCGGGGCCTCCGCTTCGGCCTGCCGTGAACGCGCCGGCCGTCCCTTCGATCGCACCGATCGCCCCATCCTGCCCGCACGCGCCGCGCCGTCGTCACGCGCCCCGCGTCCGGCGCTCCCGACGCCGTGTGCCGACGTCCCGAACGCGCCGGGTCCGAATGCCGAGTCCCGAGAGGGTTCGATGAACCGTCAGTCCCACCGCCTCACCTTCGGCGTGCTCGCCACCGGCGCCGGCGTGTACGCGCTGCTGCAGTCGCTGATCACGCCCGCCCTGCCGATCGTCCAGCAGGCGATGCACACCTCGCAGTCCACGGTCACCTGGGTGATGACCGCCTACCTGCTCTCCGCCTCCGTCTTCACCCCGATCCTCGGCCGGGTCGGCGACCTGGTCGGCAAGAAGCGCACCCTGGTCGCCGCGCTGGTCGCCCTGCTGGTCGGCTGCCTGGTGGCCGCCGTCGCCCCGAACATCACCGTGCTGATCATCGCCCGGGTGATCCAGGGCATCGCCGGGGCGCTGTTCCCGCTCTCCTTCGGCATCATCCGCGACGAGTTCCCCGCCGGCCGGGTGCCGACCGGCATCAGCAACCTGTCCGCGGTGATCGCGGTCGGCAGCGGCCTCGGCATGGTGCTGGCCGGACCGATCGTCGGCGCCCTGGACTACCGCTGGCTGTTCTGGTTCCCCGTCATCATCGTCGCGGCCACCGCACTGATCGCCCACCGGTACATCCCGGAGTCGCCGCACCGCACCGAAGGCAGCGTCAACTGGCTGTCCTCCGTGCTGCTCTCGGGCTGGCTGGTGGCGCTGCTGCTGCCGATCAGCCAGGCCGCGAAGTGGGGCTGGGGCTCGGTCGGCGTGATCGGCCTGCTGGCCGTCGCCGTGGTGCTGTTCGCGCTCTGGGCGTTCACCGAGGCCCGCTCGCGCTTCCCGCTGATCGACCTCAAGGTGATGCGGCTGCCCGCCGTGTGGACCACCAACACCGCCGCCCTGCTGTTCGGCGCCGGGATGTACGCAGTCTGGGCCTTCCTTCCAGGCTTCGTGCAGACGCCGTCCGCCGCGGGCTACGGCTTCGGCTCCAGCGTCACCGGCGCGGGCACGCTGATGCTGCCGATGCTGGTCGCGATGTTCGTCTCCGGCCTGCTCAGCGGACGCCTGGCCGGCCGCTTCCCCGCCAAGGCCCAGCTGGTCACCGGCGCGCTGCTCGGCGCGGCCGCCTGCGCGCTGCTCGCCGCCCGGCACCAGGCGCCCTCCGACGTCGCCCTCGCGGCCGGCGTGTTCGGGCTCGGCATCGGCCTGGCCTTCGCCTCGATGAGCAACCTCATCGTGCAGAGCGTCCCCGCCGCGCAGACCGGCGCCGCCACCGGCATGAACGCCAACATCCGCACCATCGGCGGCTCCCTGGGCGCCGCCCTGATGACCGTCCTGGTCACCGGCCACCTGCAGCCCTCCGGCCGCCCCTACGAAGCCGGGTACACCCACGGCTTCGCCCTGCTCGCCGCGTTCTGCCTGGCCGCCGCGCTCGCCGCGCTGCTCGTCCCGGCCCGCCGCGCCACCCCCGCGCAGGCACCGGCGACCGCCGCCGTGCCTGCCGGGGAGCGCGAGCCGGTCGCGGGGTGACGGACCGTCGGGAGCGGGCGGTGCCCGTCAGCTCCCGGAGTCGGGCGGCAGTACCAGGGCGAAGGACCGGACGACGGTGAAGGCCGTCGGGTCGGGCAGGCCGAGCGCGGCCAGTGCGGCGGAGGCGGCCTGGTGCCGCTCGCCGTTCACCCGGACCTCCGCCGTCATGGTGCCCGGCTTGCCGCCGTAGAAGACCCGGACGCTGTTGAACCAGGGTGATTCGAGGTCGGCGGTGAACGTCTCGGCGATCGCGGGGAGCACGTTCGCCTCCAGCAGGGCCTTCTGCAGGCGGGCGACCTCCGGCTCGGAGAGGCCGTAGCCCACTGCCCCCGAGGCGATGGACCGCCACCCGGGGACGCCGCGCCGGTGCTCGGGACCCCAGCGGTCGGCGAACCGCTCCCGCCCGTCGAGCAGTTCGAGCAGGCAGGCACCGGCGGACTGCGCCCACAGGCCGACGGCGTCGCGCGGGGAGGCCACCACGCTGACGCAGTCCACGAAGCACGGTACGTCGGGCTGGATGCTCACGTCCGGGAACGCGATCAGGTCGTAGTGCCGCTCGTCCCCGTGCCCCATCGGCCCGACACCGACGGCCCAACCCTGCGCACTCAGCAGCGAGTTCCCCTTGAGTTCGGCACCCGCCGTGCAGCCGGGCGCCACCTGCTCGAGGGCGTCGCGGACCAGGGCGAGGAACTCGAGATCGGGCAGTCGGCCCTCGGCGGGCGGGGTGGCGCGCGAGCGGCGTATCCAGGACATGCGGGTGATCATACGGAGCCGCTCCCACCGGGCCACCCGCATTTCCGTGCCGGGAGCCCCGGGGTAGGACGGGTCTTTCGGATCACACCGGGCGATCGCCGCCGGGGCGCGCACCTCACCGGCGTCTCGTCGGCCGCCTACGGCTCCCATGGGGCCGGGGGAGACGCTCGCTGATCCGAAGGACCCGCGCTACGACTACGACCGGGTGAGGCGGTAGGGGCCCAGGTAGTAGGAGAGGGCGGTGAGGGAGGGGCCGTCGGAGATCTGACCGGAGGTCAGGAGTTCGACGACCTGGGTCTCCGGGAGCCACTCGACGCGGGTCGCCTCGGAGACGTCCTCGGGGTCGCCGATCCGGGTGCAGTCGGTGACGTGGTAGCTGCGGAAGTGGGCGTCCGAGATACCGGCCATCGCGTCGTACTCGGTCATCAGCTCGACGGTGCCGGGCCGCCAGCCGGTCTCCTCCTCGACCTCGCGGGCGATCGCCGCCGCGGGGTCCTCGTCGGGCTCGGCCCACCCGGCGGGGACCTCCCAGCCCCAGCGGCCGGTGATGAAGCGGTGCCGGTGGATCAGCAGGAACTCACCCGCGTCGTT
Source organism: Kitasatospora sp. NPDC002522 (assembly GCF_053595195.1). Classification (NCBI taxonomy): domain Bacteria; kingdom Bacillati; phylum Actinomycetota; class Actinomycetes; order Kitasatosporales; family Streptomycetaceae; genus Kitasatospora; species Kitasatospora sp. NPDC002522. The sequence goes on along the minus strand of NZ_JBSFXE010000033.1, from coordinate 32,414 downwards.
GGTGACGACGGACGTCGTCGACGCCCGGGGGTAGCGGACCACGTGGTGCTCGATCCGGCCCTGGCCCGGCACCTCCACGTCGTCGAGCCACACCTCGACCCACGGGCTGTCGTAGACCTGCCGACGCCCGAACGTCTGCCACTTCATACCCGTCCTCCCGTCGCACCTGCCCGCTCCGCCCAGACTCTCGCACACGGTCGAGCGGCCGGGCCGCGCCACGCGGCCGGCCGGTCCGCAACCCGTCGGGCGGACCGGCAGCCGTGACGGTCCGTCAGGCGGTGAGCTCCTCGGGGCGGCGGTAGCGCAGGCCGAGGGCGTCCAGGCGGCGCAGGTGCTCGGGGAGGCGGGCGAGGAAGGCGGGGTAGTCGGCGGGGGAGCCCCAGGCGCGTTCCGCGAAGGCGCAGACCCGGGGGAAGGCCATGTACTCCAGGTGCTCGGGGGTGGGGACGTACTCGGTCCACAGCTGGCACTGCGCGCCGAGCAGGCGGTGCCGCAGGTCCTTGGCGAACCGGCCCTCCAGTGGGGTGAAGGCGTAGGCGTCGGCGAGGGTGAGCACGCCCTTCTGGCCGCGCGGCTCGCCCTCGGCGGCCTGGTGCAGGTCGAAGTAGGTGTGCTGCCACGGGGTGAGGACCACGTCGAAGCCGCGGTCGGCGGCCTGTTCGGCGGCCTTCTCGCCGTGCCAGCACATCACCACGGTCTCCGCCGGGACGGGTCCCTCGGCGATCTCCTCCCAGCCCGCCGGGCGCCGTCCGAGGCCGGCCACCCGCTCGGCGAGCCGGGCCAGCAGCCAGCCGTGCACCTGCTCCGGGCCGGCCAGGCCGAGCGCGGCGACCCGCTCCAGCGCGGCCGGGGAGGTGCGCCACTCCTCGGCGGAGCACTCGTCGCCGCCGAGGTGCACGACCCGGCTCGGGAACAGCTCGGCGGTGTACTCCAGCACCCCGGCGAAGAACTCCACGGTGGCCTGCTCGGCGTTGAGGGTACGGGAGTTGATGCCCCAGCGCGGCCACACCGGCAGCCGCTCGGCGGGCCGGTTGCCGAGCTCCGGGTAGGCGGCCAGCGCCGCCTGGACGTGCCCGGGCACGTCGATCTCGGGCACCACCGTGATGCCCCGGCGGGCCGCGAACGCGACGATCTGCCGGATGTCCCGCGCCGTGTACCAGCCCTGGTGCGCCGGGCCGGTGCCCCGGTCGTCCGGGTCGTCCGGGTCGAACGGCACCGCGGGACGCCGCCCGCCGACCTGGGTCAGCCGCGGCCGGTCCGGCACCTCCAGCCGCCAGCCCTGATCGTCCGTCAGGTGCAGCTGCAGCACGTTCAGGCGGTGCAGCGCCATCGCGTCCAGCACCCTCAGCACGGTGGAGACCGGCATGAAGTGCCGTGCCACGTCCAGCAGCAGGCCCCGCCAGCGCAAGGCGGGCGCGTCCTCGACCCGGGTGTGCGGGAGCGGCCACACCGAGCGGGTGCGGAACGCCTCCGGGCCGAGCGCCTCCGGCGGCAGCAGCTGGCGCAGTGCCTGCACCGCGCACAGCAGCCCCGCCGGAGTACGCCCCACCAGGTCGATCCCGGTGTCGCTGACGGTCAGCCGGTACGCCTCCGGGTTGCCCGGGGCGTGCTCGACCCCGTTGACGTACAGCCGGATGCTCCCGCCCCCCGCGCCGATCTCCGGGACCGTGCCGAGCGCTGTCGCCAGGTGGTCGGCGAGCAGCTCGGCCGCCGGGACGGCCGCGCCCTCGGCGTGGATCACCGCGGTGCGCGGGGAGAGCTCGAACCGTCCGGGCCGGGCCTCGAAGACGTCCGGCTGGGGGACCATCATGGGAATGAACCGCCGTTTCTCACTGGCTGGTCGGAGTACGTCTCTGACGAGTCGTCAGTGTCTTTCAGTGGTGCAGGTACCGGGTCTCGTCGGGTTCGAGGACGAAGGGGTTCGCCTGTTCCCCGGCGAGGATGTACCAGGCGGTGGCGCCGGTGTGCAGGGAGGCGTAGTAGGTGTCGCCGTAGCCGGTGTCGAGGCCGTCGCCGGAGGCGGCGACCAGGCCGTTGCCGTCGGCGTGGGGCGCGGTGGCCTGCGCGGACTGCAGGCTGGTGAGCAGGGCGGAGGCCTTGGCGGCGTCTCCGCTGCCGCCGCGGGCGTAGTAGGCGGCGGCGAGGTGGGCGGTGCCCTCGAACCAGACCTTGGCGGTGGAGGCGTTGGAGAAGCTGACGCCGGTGAAGCCGCCGTCGCTCGCGGCGAGGCTGGTGGCGGCCCAGTCGACGGCGGTGGAGTACTGGGTGCTGCCGGTGGCGAGGTAGGCCCAGGTCTGGACGTCCTCGGGGACGGGGTAGTAGTTGGTGCTGACGCCGTCGGGGTTGGTGCCGGTCCAGAGCTTGCCGGTGGCGGCGTCGCGCATCGAGGCGACGAAGCCGAGCGCGGTCTGCGAGCGGGCGGTCCAGGTGGCGTCGCCGGAGAGGGTGCCGAGCATCGCGAAGAACGCGGCGACGTCGATGTTGTGCTCGGTGGCCTTGTAGGTCATCGGGTTGTCGTTCGCGTCGCGGCCGCCGGTGTAGCCGGCCGGGCCGCGGGTGTCGTAGGTGTGGGTCTGGATCCAGTCGGCGAGGGTGAGCGCGCCGTTCAGGTACTTCACGTCGCCGGTGTCGGCGTAGAGGTGGCCGAAGGCGAGGCCGGCCCAGGCCATGTTGCCGGTGTAGGTGGCGGGGGAGCCGATGTAGGGCGTGCCGTCGGCGGTGACGAACGGGTTCGGCTGGTACGAGGCGCGCAGCCGGCCGTCGCCGAGCGGGTCGTGGGCCTGGGCGTAGAGCAGGGTGTCGCCGAGGGTGCGGGCCCGGGCGATGTCCGGGTCGGTGCCGCGCTCCAGGTACGCCATGACGACCAGCGCGTCGTCGTAGGAGAACGAGGAGACGAAGTTCAGCGAGCCCAGGTAGCCGCCGGTGAAGCTCTGCGGGAGCCGCAGCGTGCTCCCGCTCCCGTACACGTCCATCCGCTGGTCCAGGAAGGTGTACGCCTTGTCCAGCGACACCTGGGTGGCGGGGGAGATCGCCGAGCCGTAGGGCCCGGTCGCCTGCGCCGGGTTGACGGCGGTGAGGGCGAGGGCGGCGCTCGCGGCCACGACGACCGCGGCGCGCAGGGATCCGGGCAGGGAAGTGCGCATGGTGGAGCCTCTCAGGGGTGGAGTGGGGGGGAAGAGAGGTGGCGAGGGGACGGGGCGTCAGAACGCCTCGGGGGAACGGGGCCTGGCCGCGCCGCCGAGCCGCTGGACGTCCAGCGCCGCTGCGGTGACCTGCAGCGCGGCCAGGGTGCGCTCCCGGGTGAGCTGCGCGGTGTGTGCGTACACCACGTCCAGCAGCAGGAGTCGGGAGTGCCGGGCGGCCAGCGCGTCGCTCTGGAACGAGGTCGCCGGGGCGGCCGTGGTCAGTACCACCGCGGCCTGCCGGGCCAGCGGGGAGGCGGCGTCCGAGGTGAGCGCCGCGGTGAGCGCGCCGTGCCGCTTGGCCGCCGTCAGGAACTCGACGCCGTCGCGGACCGCGCCGGAGTGCGAGATCGCCACCGCCACGTCCCGGCCGTCCAGCAGCGCCGCCGCGGTCAGGCCGTTGTGCAGGTCGGTCCAGGCCCAGCACGGCACCCCGATCCGCTGCAGGTGCAGCCGGAACTCCTCCGCGGTGGCGCCGCTGGTGCCCACCCCGAAGAAGTGCACCTGCCGCGCGCCGACCAGGGCCCGCACCAGGGCGTCCACCGCCGCCAGGTCCAGCTGCTCGGCGGTCTCCTGCAGTGCCCGGCTGCTGGCGGACAGCAGCACCTGCACGACGTGGTCCAGGCCGTCCTCGGCCCGGATCTCGCTGCCGATGTCGTTGTTCCAGCGGCGCTGCGCGGCCCGGCCGCCCTCTTCCGCCAGCGCCACCTTCAGCTCCTGGTAGCCGGCGAAGCCCGCCGCCCGGCAGAACCTGGTGATGGTGCCCGGCGAGGTGCCGACCCGCTCGGCGAGCTCGGTGATGGTGGCCCGGGAGGCCGCCGCCGGATCGCTCAGCACGTAGGACGCCACCTGCTCCAGCGCGCCGCTGAGGGCGGGGCGCAGCGCCTGGAGCCGGGAGAGGGTGTCTGGCGAGTTCATGTGAAAATAATTATCGCCGAACGAGGGTCTCGTCCAGAGCTGGTGAGAAAAATTATTTCCAGCTACGGTTCCGGCTGCGGTGCGCCCCCGCTCCCGGGCAGGACCCGCGCCACCCCGCCCAGGAGGCTCCATGACACCCGCGCTGGTCCTCGGCGTGGACGCGGGCGGCACCCGCACCCGCGTCGCCGTCGCCGACACCGCCGGACACCTGCTCGCCCGCGCCGAAGGACCCGCCGGCAACCCCGTCGCCCACGGCGTCCCCGCCGCGCTCGACGCGCTGCGCATCACGCTGGCCCGCGCCCTCGCCGGCCTCGACCCCGCCGCGGTCCGCTCCGCCGTGCTCGCGCTGGCCGGCGACCACCTGCTCGCGGACGGCGAAGGCGCCGCCGCGCTCACCGCCACGCTGCGCGGGCTCGGACTGCACGGCCTGTCCGGCCCGCACCGGCTGATCGGCGACGCGGTCGCCGCGTTCGCCGCCGCCACCCCGGAACCGCACGGCGCCCTGCTCATCGCCGGCACCGGTGCGGTCGCCGTCCGCCTGCACGAGCGCGCCATCGCCGACACCGCAGGCGGCTACGGCTGGCTGCTCGGCGACGAGGGCTCCGGCTTCTGGCTCGGCCGCGAAGCCGTCCGCACCGCCGCCGACACCCTCCGCGGCCGGGCCGACGCCCACCCGCTGACCCGCCTCGTCCTCGCCCGGCTGCTCCCGCCGACGGACCGTCAGGACGCTTCCAGCGAAGCGTCGGACGCGCCCGTGCCCCGGGTGCCCGTCGCACCCGACCGGGTCCTCGCCGAGCGGCTGCTCTCCGCCGCCTACACCCTCCCGCCGGTCGAACTCTCCACCCTGGCCCCGCTGGTGACCAGGGCCGCCGGGCTCGGCGACGGCGCCGCGGACGCGATCCTGGACCGGGCCGCCGCCCACCTCGACGCCCTGCTCGCCCAGGTCCGCCCCCACCCCACCGCCGCCCCCGTGGTGCTCGCCGGCACCTGCCTGGCCCCGCACATCCTCGGCGCCCGCACCGCCCGTCTGCTGGCCGGTCGCGGCCCGGCCACCCTCCACCACGCCCCTGACGGCACCCTCGGCGCGACCTGGCTCGCCGCCCTCCCCGTCCTCACCCCCGCCGACCCCACACCGGCCGCCCTGCACGCTGCCCTGACGGCAGAAGGAGCCTGACGGAGCGGCAGCAGTACCTGACGGAGCGGCAGAAAACCGGTTGCCCGCGGGCGGCGGTCTCCACCACGATCGCCCGCATGGACCTGTAACGGCTGCCACGTAGCACCAGTGAACCCGTCGCGCGATCGACCACGAAGCCTGACATCCCGGCCCCGTGGCGATGACTCGCGCCCTCGTGTGCATCCGTCAGATCCCAGTGCTGAAAGCAACCACCACCATGAATACCGACCGCAAGGCCCAGTGGGCCGTGCGCCAGTCCGCGCTGCCCACCGTCGTCCGCGCCTGCCCGGACTGCTCCGGCAGTCGCCACCGTCCCTCGGGGAAGATCCGGGTCAACGCGAGCGGCAAGCTCCTCGACGTCTGGCTCCTGCTGAGCTGCGTCGGGTGCGACCGCACCTCCAAGGTGCCCGTCCACGAGCGGGCCCACGTCTCCTCGCTGGAGCCCGCCCGGCTGGTGGCGTACGAGAACAACGACCCCGCCGTGGTGCGGGAGTTGACGACCAGTGCGTCGCTCGCCGCCCGGAACGGCTACCGCCTCGACTGGACCGGCACGTGGGAGCTGGAGGCCCGCATGCCGCTCTACGCGCTCGACGACCCGACGCCGCTCAGGGTGCGGGTCGGCTTCGAACTGCCCGTGCCGGTCCGCGTCGAGCGACTGCTCATGCGCGGGCTCGGCCTCAGCCGCTCCGCGGTGCGCCGCCTGGTCGCGGACGGACGCATCCGCCTGCCGCTGGCCCTGGACGCCAAGGCGCAACGGGACTTCGAGCTGACCATCCACGGACCGGGCGCCGTCGACGCGGCGAAGCTCCTCGGCAACCCGGCCACCCCGCAAGGCGACGTGCACGCCGAGCCCCGCCATCAGGGGTCGGACGCCGAGCCCCGGCGCCTGCCGCGGACGGCGGCGGCGGGTCGGTAGCGGGACGGGCGGGGCCTCCCGGCAGCACGCCAGGCTGCCGGGAGGCCCCACCCGCCGTGGTCACATCGGCAGCGAGTGCAGGCGCACCGGGCCGCCCGGCCAGGACCCGCCCGGCGTCACGGCGGTCCACATCGCGTGGATCGGCATCACGGTGGGCCCGGCGGGCTGCTCGACCGTCACCGGTTCGGTGATCGGCGTCCAGCCGAGCCGGCGGTAGAGCGACGCCCGGTCGGGGAGGCAGAACAGCAGCGCCAGGTCGAGGCCGGCCGCGCGGGCGCCGGCCAGGGCCGCGTCGACGGCGGTGCGGGCCAGGCCCTGGCCGCGGACGTCCGGGGAGACGATCACCCCGCCGATGCCCGCCACGTCGAAGCGCACGCCGCCGACCTCCACCGGTACCACGACGTACCCGGCGTGCGCCACCACCCGGTCACCGGAACGCACGCCGTAGTGCTGCTCCTTGGGCCGCCAGACGAGGTTGGTCGTCCCGGTCTCGAACGGGTCGGCCACACCGCCGCCCAGGGCGTGGACCTGCTCCCAGCCCCACCCGGCGAGCTCGACGGCCGGTGAGAACTCCTGCTCGGTCAACGTCTCTCTCCCTGCTCCCTGATCCATCGTCAGCCCGCCGCCGGCGCGGCGGTCACGAACAGTCGCACCCGCACCCGTCGCAGCCGCAGCAACTGTCCCCGCAACAGCCGTCCCCGCCGCAGCAGTCACAGCTGCAGCAGTCGCCGTCGCACTGGACGCAGGCGTCCGAGCAGTCGCAGTGGCGCCGGCAGAACCCCTTCCGCTCCTCCCGCGACCACGGGTCCTCGTGCTTGCAGCAGAGCAACTGGCAGGTGCAGGCCATCGCCAGCCACACCGCGCAGCCCGGCAGCAGCGTGCGCGGCTTCTTCGGCGTCTGCGGGCGCTGCTGCGGCGGGACCAGGTTCGGGTCCGGCGGCGCGGCGTTCGCGCAGGTGGCGTGGTGGCCGCCGCCGAAGACCCGGTCCACGGCCTCCCCGGTCTCGTGCGCCAGCAGCCGGTGGACCAGCGCCCGGTCGGTGAACTCCACCTCCGCCAGCGCCAATCGGATGCCGTGCACCGCGTCCCGGCACAGGCGCTCCGCCTCCGCCTGCGAGGTGCCGGTGACCGACAGCGGGTTCCACAGGCCCTGCGCCTCGTCCTGCGCGCGGTCCTCGGCGGCGTCCAGCAGGTGCGCGAGGCGGCCGAACAGCCGGCCCGCCTCCGCCAGCGCCGCCGCGTTGCCCGGCCGGCCGGCGAGCACCGCGGTGTGCGCGAAGGCCGCGGCCGTCGCGGACTCGGTCGGCTCGGTCGCCAGCAGCAGCGCACCGCCCGCCGACACCGCGCGCTCGGCCTCCTCCTGCCGCGCCGCGGCGGCCAGCAGCACGCCGGTGTCGAACCCGACCGCCGCCGCGCCGCCCGCCGACTGCCGCTCCCACCGCCGGGTCACCGCCCGCGCGCCCGCCGCCACCGGACGGCGCCCGAACACCCCGTCCCCGTCCAGCACGTGGTCGCGGACCTTCACCGACGCCAGCGCCAGCGAGACCGCGGCCGCCAGCCGCGCCCCCTCGCCGCGCGCCACCGGCGCCGTCCGCATCCCGCGCAGCGGGCACGGCCCCGCCGTCCGCCGCTGCGCCTCCCGTGGCGTCTGCGCCTCGACCAGCACGGATATCACCAGGCCGTCGTAGTTGGTCGCGGTCCGCGCCAACTGCCCGTGGTCGTCCCGCAGTGCCAGGCACAACCCGCACAGGTGCGCCAACCACGAGGCGTGCAGCCGCTCCGACAAGCGGTGCCGACACGGTCTGATGATCCCGAACATCCCTGGCTCCCCCTCCACCCGCGCTGACCAGCCGTCATCCTAGCCACGCGGGTTTGCGGGCCGGGGGGTCACCGGACGTTGAGCCGGCCGACCCGTTCGGCGGTCAGGCAGGCGCGGACGATCGCCACCCGCACCAGCGGGCCGCCGAGGCCGCACTTGATGACGTAGAAGAGGATGAGGTTGGTCGAGGTGACCGCCAGGGCGTACACGTAGACGTCGTGCAGGAGCCCCAGGTACAGCAGGGTGCCGATGGTGAGGACCGCGACGGCGTAGAACATCGAGGTGGGCGCCCACTGGGTGAAGGCCGCCAGGCCGGTGATCTTGCTGTCGTCCTCGGGGACCGTGGTCAGCCCGATCCGCCGGGAGCGGGCGACGACGGCGCGGACGTACGCCAGGGTGAGGACGTTGGCGAGCCAGGTGAGGATCTGCCCGATGGCCGAGTTGACGGGCCACCAGCGCGGTTCGACCAAGGTGATGGCCAGCACCAGGCCGCACGGGACCACCGCCATGATCCGCATGATCGTCTCGGTCGCCAGGGCGAGCCGGCTGAGCGAACCGGCCCGGCGGCCGATGGCCAGCGGGGTGAGGCCGGAGAACAGCATCTGGTAGTACTTCGGGGCGGCGATGGCGTAGGACAGGCCGACCATCCGGGCCGGCAGGTTCGCCCGCCAGTCCGGTACGGCGTAGTCGGCGTGCCGCCACGAGTCGACGATCGGCAGGCCGTCGCGGTCACCGCCCAGGTGCTGGGCCACCTCGATCAGCCGGTTGTCCCAGGAGAGGTTCAGGTCCCGGAACAGCCAGGTCAGCACGGCGAAGTTGGTGAGCGCCCAGACCAGCGCCGACAGCAGCGACCAACTGAGCAGCCAGGTCGCCAGCGGCTGACGGCTGCCGGTCGCCGCCAGGGTGCCGCTCCGCCGACGGCTGCGCCACAGCCGCCACTCCCGGCCGGGGTCACCCGCCAAAGGCCGCGCCAGTTCACGCAGCGCCCGCCAGCCCGGCTCGACCCGCAGCTCACCGCTGTCGCGCTCGGCGGCCCGGACGAGTTCGAGCTCGGCGAGGAACCGGTCCTTCAGGCGGGCGTAGGAGAAGTCCCGCTGCGCCGGGTCGGAGAAGATCAGCAACCGCCGCTCGGGGACGGCGTCGACGAGGTCCTCCAGGAACCGCGCCAACTGCGGAGCGCGCATGTAGAAGATGTCCGGCACCACGCGCTCGGTGCTCTCCGTCCCGGTGCCGAAGAGCATCAGCAGCCGGCCGAGCGAGTAGAGGTCGGCCCGCCGGATGTCGCCGTCGCCGGCCCTGACCTCGGGCGCGATGTAGGAGGAGGCCACCCCGGTGGTCCCGGTGATGGTGTGCGTGTACAGGTAGTTGCGGCCGAGGTCGACCAGCCGGAAGGCCCCGTCGGCGGTCGAGACGATGATGTTGGACGGCGAGAGGTCCGCGTGGACGCCTCCCGACGCTCCGCGCAACGGGTGGTCCGCGGCGGTCAGTTGAAGTTCCTCCAGCGCCTCGAACAGCTTCAGCCCCTGCTCGCGCAGCCGGTCCAGACTCAGCCGCAGCTCGCCCTCCGGGCGGCCCGCGGCCTCGGCCCGGACCGCCTCGGCCAGGGTGACGCCCTCGATGAACTCCATCATGATCCACTTTTCGCAGCTGGCCCACACCCGCACCAGGTGCCGCAGACCCTGGGCGGCGGACCCGTAGACCCGCGCGTACTCCCGGGTCGCCCGGGCCAGCGTCTCGATCCGGGTGAACGGGTAGAGGATCAGCTTCAGCGCGAAGTCCGGCCGGGCCCCGTGCACCGCGCCGGTGGTGCTCCCGCGCAGGATCACGGAGGTGCTGCCGTGCCGGTGGAAGCGCAGGTTCGGCGCCATCGCCCGCCACTCCTGGACCGCCTGTGCGGTGTCCGGGTCGGCGCGGTGCCCGGTGGCGGGCTCGGGGCTGTAGACGGTCGATATCGTCAGGCCGACCGCCTCGTCCGCGGCGAGCACACCGCAGACGGCGGGGCAGTCGTGGGTGAGGGCGCCGCCACCGTCGTCCGCACCGCCCGCGTTCGCGATCCGGGAGCGCTGCGCCTCGGACTCGGCCAGGCCTATCAGCGTCAGCAGGAAGAGCCCGGTGAACCCGAAGACGTCGGCGGAGGCCTGCCGGAGCGAGTCGCCCTGCGCCCGGTAGCCGGCGCACCAGGCCGTCAGGCCCTCGATCGTGGAGGTCCGCGCACCGAGCCCGAACCGCGTCTCGAACGACCGCTCGTCCACCGGTATGTCCTGCAGGACCCGGTGCCAGGCGGTGAGCCGGGCCGCCCGCCGCCGGGCGCTCTCCGGCCCGGACGGCGGAAGGTTCAACGCCGACCGGAGGGCGGCGGTGGCGTCCTGGCTATAGCCCGTCAGGTTCCGCAGCGCCGCGAGCACCGGATCGAGCGTTGCTCCTTGGGGCGCCATTCGCGGTCTCCACCACCGTCAGCCGGGGTATTGCATGGATGCGGCCCTGGGCGATCAGCGAGGCGGGCCGGTCCTCCAGGGCGCAGAACGCGGTCTCGTAGGCCGTGCGGGCGTGTTCGAGCAGCAGGTGCCGGTCCATCTCGTGCCGCTTCAGCTCCGGCATCCACGGCAGCGGGGCGAGGTCCAGCACGTGCGGTCCGACCCTGCCGGGCGACCGCCGCTGACTGCGCAGCCACTCCTGGTCGCGGTACTTCTGCCGGGTCGCCGCCAGGTAGCCGCGCCCCAGGCCGGTGCGCAGCCGCTCCAGGTACAGGTACGTGTAACGGTGCATCAGCGACAGGCTCCCCGGCCCGTTCTCGCGCATCGGCCGGGTGCTGAGCGAGAGCACGTGCGTGCAGCCGTCGTCGAGTGCGAGCCGGAACGGCAGAGCGGTGAGCACACCGCCGTCGACGGCCCGCCGCCCGTCCGGCGTGCGCGCCGTGCCCGGGACCGCGACCGGCAGCCAGGCGGAGGCGCGGAGCGCCGTCTTGAGTTCGTCCCGGGACGAGAAATCGCGCAGCACGACAGTTCGTAGCGCATCGACATCGGTGACCGGAACGGCGAGCGGCACCGGCGAGTTGATCACCGCTTCGTAGTCGAGCGGCTTGACCCGTTCCATGACGTGGTCGAAGGAGTAGTCCAGGTTCAGAATGGGCTTGCGCCGGAGCGCCCGGGAGAAGTCGACGAACTGAGGTGTCGTCAGGTCGTCGTAGTAGATCGCCAGCGGGTACCAGGTGTCACCCGCGAGGAAGTAGGCGCCGTTGATCCCGCCCGCCGAGCAGCCGTACACCACGTCGAAGGCGTTCTTGAAGCCGTAGTCCTCCAACTGGCACAGCATGGCGGCCGACACCACCCCGCGCATGCCGCCGCCCTCGACGGCGAGCGCGACCCGCGCGCCGTCGGTGCGGCTGCCCGGCATGCTGCCGGAATCGCGCCTGGCGCGCAGGATCTCCAGGACGGGATGCGAGGGGTCCCAGTACCCCTGTGTGGTCATGAACCTGTCGCTCACATTCACGTACTGTGCCACAGGGGAAGGCGCTCTGACGGTGTTTTTCCTCGCGCGACAAGGCGAATATGCGGAGCGTCGGCGACCGCTTCGCAAAGCGAACGGCGGGAATTCCGTTTGTGGGGGAGGGGGCATGCGGAAACCCCGGCACACGGCTTTCCGCCGCACGCACGGACGGGCCGCCGAGGCGGTCGCGGTCGGTCAGGGGAAGGCCGGGTCGCTGCCAGGGTCGCCGCCTGGGCCGCCGGTGAAGAGCGGGCCGTCGGGGGAGGCGAGCTGCCAGGGATGGACGGGGTGGGTGCCGGGGGCCGGGTCGGGGGCGACGGTGAGGGTGTGGCCGGAGTCGAAGGCGAGCTGGAGACCGCCGGCGGGGGTGATCCGGGCGGTGGTGACGAGGGCGGCGGTCAGGCGGGCGAGGGCGCCCGCGGGGGAGAGGCCGAGGGCGGGGTAGAAGTGCTCGACCTCGCCGTCGTGACCCAGCCGGAAATCGTTCTCCACCGTCAACTCCAGCCCGCCGTCCAGGCGCACCAGCAGGCGGTCGCCGCCCGCCAACGACGCCACCCGGCGACCGGACAACACCGCCGCGATCGACTCCTCCACGCTGGACCTCCCTCGCCCGCAACCCGAGCTTCGCCCGCTGCCTGACCTTCGCTACCCGAGCTTCGCTACCCGTCCCGACCTGCGGATTCCTACCCGTTCGGGTGGGCGGCCGAACCGTCGGGGCCGACCGGCCGCCCGTTCAGCAGCTCCGCCGGACCGGCCCCGGCCTCCCCGTCGCGTGCCGCCAGACACGCCGTCAGCCGCGCCGCCGCGGACGGCGACAGCACCTCCGCCGCCTCCTTCGGCGTGAACAGCCGCCACTCGGCGATCTCCTCCTCCTGCACCCGGACGGTCGCCGCTTCCCCCGGCACCAGCACCCCGCCGTCGTAGACGTACACCAGGCGCGGGAGGTCGTCCGAGCGGCCGGGCATCCAATCCAGCGCGAGCAGCCGGCCGGGCTCGCGGTGCAGGCCCAGCTCCTCCAGGATCTCCCGGCGCGCGGCCTCGCGGGGCAGCTCCCGGTCCGCCTCGATCGACCCGCCCGGCAGCACCCACGGCGACTCGTCCCCCCACGGGGTGAGCCGCACCAGCAGCACCCGCCCGTCCGGGTCGGAGATCAGCATCCGGGCCTTGGCGCGGATCCGCGGCCGCGTCGCCAGGTACGTCTCCCGGTCCATCGGCGGCGGCGGCGCCACCCGGTCCCCGCCCGTCAACGGCAGCCCCGCCGCGCCCGTGTACGGCGCGACGGGCGGCGGCCCGGGAAGGTGCAGCGCCGCGTGGCCCAACGGCACGCCGTCCGCGAGCTCCAGCGGCGCGGCCGCCCGCGGGGCGCGCAGACAGGCGCCGACCCGCAGCGAGAGCAGCGGCGGCAGCCCGGACAGCGCCTGATCCGGCGTCAGGTAGGCGTACCCGCCCAGCTCCTCCGGCTCCAGCCGGATCGCCGCCCGCTGCTCCGCGGTCAGCGGCTCCGCCCAGTACAGGTACGCAGCGATCGGCGGGCGGTGGACGTCCCGCGACCAGTCCAGGCAGGCGAGTTCGCGCAGCACCGGGGTGATGCCGAGCTCCTCCTCGATCTCCCGCACCGCGGTGTCCCGCGGCGAGGCGTCGGTCTCCTCCCAGCCCCCGCCCGGCACCTCGATCGGGTGCTTCGCCTGGTACGAGACCCGCACCAGCATGATCCGCCCGTCCCCGTCCGGGAACAGCACCCCCGCCGCCGCCAACAACTCCCGTCCCGCCACCGCGTTCCCCCTCCGCTCGAACGATCAGCCACCACCAGCATGCCCGACGGGCCCTGCGTCACCCGCGCGTCGCCGCGGACGGCCGGGCAGCGCCGAGCCCGTGACGGCCGCTCAGGGCTGTCACGGGCTCGGGTTCAGCGAACCGTCAGGCGTTCGCCGCGGTCTCCTGGAGCTGCGCGTACGGCGCGAGCTTCCGGATCGACTCGATGGACTTCAGGCACTGCTCGCGGCTCTCCTCGGGGTCGCCGGTCACCACGACGGCCCCGTTGCTCGCCTTCAGGCGGAAGCGGTGGTTGCCCGACTCGTCCACGTACAGCTCGAACTTTCCGGCCATGGAAATGCGCACCTCTCGCTCGGGTAGCCCCCTCGAAGGCAACGTAGAGTCAACTTCCGTGCGGTGCCTCCCGGGCGTGCCATTCGAGTAGCCGGCCCTGGTCGGCCGCCGTGGACCGCCCCTGACACATCCTCGGACGATCACGTGCTGGTGGGCGAGGCCGGATTCGAACCGGCACAGCGATGCGGGCGCTTGTTGCGGAGAGTGCGCGGATCGAACGCGCGCGGGCTTTCACCCGACTACGGCTTAGCAAGCCGCTGCCTTACCACTCGGCCAACTCTCCAGGTGCTGCGCTGCACTGCGGGAGGGCGGCAAGAGAAAGGCCGCCCACGGGGGACTCCCCCGTGGGCGGCCGGGCGCTGTCGGACCCGTCTACCGCGAGGAGGGGAGTCCCTGGCTCTGCAGGGAACTCGAGGAACTACTCATGTCTCGTTCCTCTCCACTGGGGGTGTCGGGTTGCTGCCCCTACTCTGCGGCAGTGGCGCGGTCATGGGCAACGGGTTTTCCACCACGGAGGGAACGGACGTCACCAGTCCGAGTCGGTCGCGCCCAGACTCATCAGGACCTGGTCGAATCCGTTGCCGTCGTTGTCGTCGGTGTACGACATCGCGAGGGTGCCGAACGGGGAGGCAGCCACGGCGAGTTGCTCCTGCCGGCCGGTCGTGGTCTGGCTGACGGACTGGGCGGGCAGGCGGCCGGTGAAGGTGCCGTCGGGGTTGAGGCCCCGGGCCCAGACCGCTGGGTCGGTGCCGGCGATGCTCCAGCCGACCACGGCGTTGCGCTGGTCGTCGATGCCGACGGTGGGGTTGCCGGCGCCGGTTCCGCTGGAGATCTCGACCTCGGCGGAGCCGGGGGTGCCGGTCGCAGTGAACGATCGGGCCCAGACGCCGCGGGTGCCGGTGTGGTCGGACTCCCAGGCCACGGCGAAGTCGCCGTTGAAGTCGGCCGCCACGGACGGGCGTTGCTGCTGCCCGCCGCCGAAGCTGTTGGCGCTGCGGCGGGTGAGGGTGACGGCGCCGTTGGCCTTGGCCAGCTTCACCAGGCCGATCTGGTAGTAGCCGTTGCCGTCGGTGTCCTCGTCCCAGACGACGACGGCGTCGCCCGAGGCGGAGGTCGCCACGTCGGGGTTGTGGTGCGCGCCGCCGGGTGCGTTGACCGTCACCTCGTAGGCCTTGGTCGTGGTCCCGGTGTACCCGGCCGCCTTCACCGTCGCCGCCGCGGTGCCCTGGATGTCCTCCCACACCACGGAGAACGCGACCGCGGTGGTGCTGCCCGGCGCGCCGTCCGGGTCGACCGCGACGCGCGGGTGGATCTGCTGGCCGTCGGCGGTCGCGTTGACCCGGCCGGAGCCGAGGACCGCACCGGCGGGAGAGAGCACCCGGTAGACGATGTTGTAGAGCCCGTTGCCGTCCGGGTCCTCCGCCCAGACGACGACGGCGTCGCCCCGGTCGTCGAGTCCCACGTCGGGCTGGAGGTGCCGCCAGGCCGTGCCCGACGTCCCACCGGACGAGAGCTTCGTCTCGTAGGCCGAGACGCCGTTGCGGTACATCCGCACCCACACGTCGCTGTGCGCGTTGTCGGCCGGGTTGGCGGTGTCGCGGTCGTCCTCCCAGACCACCGCGACGTCGCCGAGGCGGTCGGTCGCGATCGAGGAGGAGTCCTGGTCGCCGGTGGCGTCGCTGTTCGCGGTGGTCCAGGACGTGGGCCCCGCCGCGGAGGCCGGGGCGACCAGGGCGAGGACGGCGGCGAGGGCGGCGGCTGTCGCGCCGAGTACGGAGAGCTTACGCATCGGCCAACCCCGGCTGTCCGTCGTGGATGACGAAGGTGCGGGCGGTGGTCGCCGCCGCGCCGTGTTCGGTCACCGTCGCCACCGACCGGAAGTCGGCGGTGAGTTGCGACGGCGTGATGAGCGTGCGGACGTAGCCGCGCCGGTCGGAGTAGAAGCGCAGGTGCGGGTTGAGCGATCCGTTGGGGATCGCGGTGGTGGCGCTTCCGTTGCCGCCGCTGGTGATCGAGGTGCAGACGAGTTCGGAGCCGATCGTCGCCGAGGACGGGTTCGCGTAGTCCGCCTTGAGGTCGTTGCCCCAGGAGGCGTGCACGTCGCCGGTGAGGACGACCGGGTTGCGGACGGCCCGGTCGATGATGCCCTGTTGGATCCGTGCCCGGCTGGCCCGGTAGCCGTCCCAGGCGTCCATGTTCATCGCGCCGGCCGCGTTCACGTTGCGGGCGAAGAAGACCTGCTGGCCGATCAGGTCCCAGGTGCTCAGTCGCTGGCCGAGTCCGTCGAGCAGCCAGGCCTCCTGGGCCGCGCCGGTGATCGAACGGCTCGTCAGGTCGGCGTCGGCGCAGACCTTCGTCCCGTCGCCGCAGGCCTGGTCGTCGCGGAACTGGCGGGTGTCGAGCATGTGGAACGTGGCGAGGGTGCCCCAGCGGACCCGGCGGTAGAGCTGGATGCTGTTGCCGGAGGGCGTCGCGGCGGCCCGCAGCGGCATGTTCTCGAAGTACGCCTGGTACGCGGCGGTGCGTCGTGCGGTCCACTGGGCCGTCGTCAGCACCGGGCTGTTGTCGGCGCGGACCATGCCCGCGTAGTTGTTCTCCACCTCGTGGTCGTCCGGGACCACCAGCCACGGCGCGATCGCGTGCGCGGCCTGCAGGTCCGGGTCGGTGCGGTAGAGGGCGTAGCGGCGGCGGTAGTCGGCCAGCGACACGATCTCGCTGCCGAGGTGCTGGCGCACGCCGCTGGTGGTGGCGCCGCCCTCGTAGATGTAGTCGCCCAGGTGCAGGATCAGGTCGGGGCGGTCGTCGGCCATCCGGCGGTAGGCGGTGTAGTAGCCGCTCTCGTAGTGGGCGCAGGAGGCGAAGGCCATCGTGAAGTCGCGCCCGACCGTGGTCGGCGACGGCGCGGTGCGGGTCCGGCCGACCGGGGAGATGAACCCCTGGGCCCGGAACCGGTAGTAGTACTCCGCGTCCGGGGCGAGTCCGCCGGCCAGCACGTGCACCGCGTGGGCCTGGGCATAGCGGGCGGTGACCGTACCGGAGCCGACGAGGGTGGTGAAGTTCTGACTGGTCGACACCTGCCAGTCGACGGTGACGTCGGCGTTGGGCATGCCGCCCTGGCCGTCCGCGTTGGTCGGGGTGGGCGCCAGGCGCGTCCACAGCACCACGCTGCTGTCGTCCGGTTCCCCGGAGGCGACGCCGAGCGTGAAGGGGAAGGGAGTGGCGGCGGCGGCCGACGGCTGGGCCGTCGCCCCGAGTTGGAGCGCGGCGGCGCCCGCGGTGGTGAGCCCGCCAAGGATGAAGATGCGGCGACTGAGGTTGCTCATGGCCGCCCATGCTCGCGGACGCCGGTGAACTCCCGCCCCTGCGCCGGAGGCGGTCAAGTGACGTGGCAGCGGCGCGAGTTGGTGAGCGACCGGACGGCGGCCGCCCGTCCCGGGCAGCTGCTCGGCGGTGCACTCGGGATGGGCAGATGCATGGCAGACCTAACGCTCGGTAACTTGTTAGGTAAGGCTTAACTACTCTAGAGTCCGGCGCGGTGCTCACCGTCACGGGCCGTCAGCCGGTGGCCCGTCCCCGAGACCCTCACCCGTCGCCACCTGGAGAAACCCCGTGCGCTCCCCCCGTGCCCTGCCCGTCCTCGCGGCCGCGCTGCTCGCCCTCCCGCTCGTCGCCGCCTGCGGCGGCAACGGCAAGACCGCGTCCTCCTCCGCGGATGCCGGCAAGGTCGCGATCAACGCGACCGACACCGCCTGCGAGATAGCCGGGACCGACTTCCAGGCCGGCGACGTCACCTTCGCCATCCACAACAAGGGCGGCCGCGCCACCGAGGTCTACGTCTACGGCGAGCAGAAGGACACCTTCACCAAGGTGGTGACCGAGGTGGAGAACATCGGCCCCGGCACCTCCCGCGACATGCCGGTCAAGCTGGCGCCCGGTACGTACGAGATCGCCTGCAAGCCCGGCCAGACCGGCGACGGCATCCGCAAGCGGATCACCGTGCAGGGCGACGCGGCCGGCCCGAGCGCGGCCACCGGATCTCCCGCCGCCTCTCCCACCGGTTCTCCGACCGCCTCCGCGGCGGCGAGCGCCACCGCGCAGCCGAGTCCCTCGGTGAGCGCCGCCCCCGACCGCGAGGTGGAGGTCGAGGCCAAGGAGTACGAGCTCGAGTTCGACGGCATGGACAAGCTCGCCGCCAAGGTCGGCGAGCGGATCGCGTTCACGCTGGAGAACAAGGGCTCGGTCGAGCACGAGCTGGAGGTCTTCGGCCCGGACGGCAAGGAGATCGGCGAGGTCGCACCGGTCGGGCGCGGCCAGAAGGGCGAGGCCGTCGTCACCCTCACCGTGCCCGGCACCTACACCCTCAAGTGCGGCCTCGGCACCCACGCGGACAAGGGCATGACCGCCACCTTCACCGTCAACTGACCTGCGCACCGACCCGGGCGGGGGCCGGCCACCGACTGGCCATCGCTTCCCGGGGCCGGTGGGCTCCAGCGCCTGTGACGGCGGTCGTTCCCGTTCACCGATGCGGGGCAGCCCCGGAGGCGGCCGTGGCCGGCACGTCCGACCGTCGGCAGTCCCGTGGGTAGAACGGGTGGCGGTCCAGGCAGTTGTGGTCGCTGCGGTCCGGCGTCGAGGACGGCACCATCGTGCAGAGCGGCGGCGCCGAAACAACCCCGTCGGCAGACCGTCCGGCTCCGAACCTGAAGGTGAGCTGAGCATGCGCCGGGGGCGGGTCGCGCCGTGGTGATACTGGATCGGTGACTGCACATCGGATCCTGGTCGTCGAGGACGACGCCGGCCTGCGGGGCATCCTCGCGCGGGGCCTGCGGGAGGAGAGCTTCGACGTCATGACCGCGGTGGACGGGGCCGGTGCGCTGCGCCTGGTCGGCGCGGACGTGGACGCCGTCGTGCTCGACATCGGGCTGCCGGACTCCGACGGGCGGGACGTGTGCCAGGCGATGCGTGCGCGGGGGGTGCGGGTTCCGGTGGTGTTCCTGACCGCCTACGACGGGCTCGTGAACCGGCTCTCCGGGTTCGCCGCCGGCGCCGACGACTACCTGCCGAAACCGTTCCACATCGCCGAACTCGCCGCCCGGCTGCGGGCGGTGCTGCGCCGGGCGGGCGTGGACGCGGCGCTGGAGACCGGCGGGCTGCGCCTGGACCCGGTCCGGCACGTCATCGAGGGCCCGGCCGGCGCGGTGCCGCTGACGCCCACCGAGTTCCGGCTGCTGGGCTGCCTGCTGGCCGGTGCCCCCGGCGCGGTGACCCGGCGTCAGGCGCTGGCACGCGCGGGCTGGCCGGAGGGCGCGATCGTCAGCGACAACACGCTCGACCAGTACCTGGCCCGGCTGCGCCGCAAGCTGCACCGTGCGGGGGCGAGCACGGGCATCTCCACCGTGCGCGGCGTCGGCTACCGGCTCGCGTGAAGCGCGTGTCCGGCCCGGCGGCGCTGCGCGGTGTGTTCGGCCCGCGAGCGTTGCGCGGCAGGTTCGGCCCGGCGACGCAGCGCGGTGTGTCGGGCCCGCCGACGTTGCGCGGCCGCCTGGCCCGGGCGGCGACGGCCGCCAGCGTGGTGTGGATCGCCGTGGCTACCGTCGCGTTCAACGCCCTGCTCGGCTCGCAGCTGCACGCCCAGGCCGACGACGTCCTGCGGACCAGGGCCGAGGCGGTCCTCGCGACCGTCGAGGTACGGCCCGAGGGGCTGCAGGTCCGCGACCCGGCCGACGACACCGCCCTCGACGCCGGGGTGTGGATCTTCGACGGGGACCGGCCGGTCGAACAGCCCGGCGCCGGGGCCGAACTCGACGCCGACGCGCGGGCGTTGGCCGGGCAGGCGACGGCGCCCCGGCTGGCGGACCGCGGTGCGCACCGGCTCTACGCGGTGCCGGTCGTCGACGGCGGCCGGCGCGCGGGAACGGTGGTGACCGCGCTCTCCACCAGCCCCTACCGGGCGATCGCCGACACCGCACTCGCCGGATCGGTCGTGCTCGGGCTGCTGCTGCTCGTCGGCATCCACGTCCTGGCCCGGCGCATGGTCCGCCGGGCGCTGCGCCCGGTGACCGCGATGAGCGAGCAGGCGGCGGCCTGGAGCGGCAGCGACCTCGCCCGGCGCTTCGGCAGCTCGCCTCGTCCTCCCGAACTGGCCGCCCTGGCAGGGCACTTGGACGCACTCCTGGACCGCATCGCGGTGCAGGTACGGCACGAGCAGCAGCTCTCGAACGAGCTCTCGCACGAGCTGCGCACCCCGCTGGCCCGGATCGCCGCCGAGACGGAGTGGCTCCTTCGCCGTCCGCGCGACGCCGCCGACCTCGCCCGCACCCATCGGGCCATCGCCCGCGACGCGACCGTCATGCAGGAGATCTGCCACACCCTGCTCAGCACCGCACGCCCGGGCGCCGCCGTCGTCCCGGCGGCCACCGCGGTGGTGCCCGTCCTGGAGCGGCTGGCGAGCGGGGCGGGACGTGGTGGGGCCGGCCCGTCGGTCGCCGTCCTCCGCGCGGAGTCCGCGGCCGGGCGGACGGCGGCCGTACCCGCGGCGTTGATCGAGCGGATCCTCGCGCCGTTGGTGGAGAACGCCCTGCGCCATGCCCGCGGCGAGGTCACGCTGGTGGTCGCGGCCGAGGGCCCGGGAGTGCGGATCAGCGTGCTCGACGACGGTCCCGGACTCCCGGCGCAGGTGGACGACATCGAGCAAGCGGTGTTCGAACCGGGGTTTCGCGCCGATCCCGGTGACGGGCACGGCGGCGCGGGACTGGGCCTCGCGCTGGCCCGGCGACTGGCCCGGCAGGCGGGCGGCGACGTGGTGGGCGTGGCGGGAGGGGGCGGCGGCCGGTTCGACGTCAGCCTGCCGGGCTGACGGGTGATCGGCGACCGCTCGTACGCGGGGCCGGTCCCGGGCGGCGATTCGGTCGGCGTCCGAGAGACGGGCGAGGCGGAGGCCGGACGTGACGGTGGCGTCGTGATGGCGCAGGCGGCACCGCGGCAGTCAGGCTACGTACAGGTCGCGCGTGTCAGCGTGTGGGGCATGTCATCCACCATGGAGCGATCCGAGGCCGCGTCGCTCGGGCGCCAGATGCTCAACAAGGTTCCCGAGGTCACGATCTGGTTCTGGGTCATCAAGATCCTCTGCACCACGGTCGGCGAGAGCTTCGCCGACTGGATCAACACGACCCTCGGTGTCGGCCTGATCAACACGTCACTCATCTTCACCGCCGTGCTCGCCGGCGCCCTGGGCTGGCAGCTCAGCACCAAGCGCTACGTCCCGGTCGTGTACTGGCTCACCGTCGTGGTCCTGAGCGTGACCGGCACCCTCTACACGGACATCCTCACCGACAGCCAGGGCGTCCCCCTCGCGGTGAGCAGCGGCGTGTTCGCCGGTGTGCTCGCCGTGGTCTTCGGGGTCTGGTTCGCGCGCGAGCGGACGCTGTCGATCCACAGCATCGTCACCCGCTCCCGCGAGCTGTTCTACTGGCTCGCGGTCCTGGTGACCTTCGCCCTGGGCACCGCGGTCGGCGACTGGACCCTGGAGCTGACCGGCTGGACCCCCGGCGTCTCGGTGCTGCTCCCGCTCGGGCTGATCGCCTCGATCGTCCTCGCGTGGCGCCTGGGCGCCGGCGTGGTGCTCTCGTTCTGGCTGGCGTACGTCCTCACCCGGCCGCTGGGCGCCAACCTCGGCGACTGGCTCGCCTCGCCGGACACGGACGGCGGCCTGGGCCTGGGCACGGCGGTCACCAGTGTGGTCTTCCTGGTCGCGATCCTCGCCACGGTCTTCCACCTCACGCGCAGCCACAGCGACGTCATCGCGGCGGACGGCCAGGCCCCCGCCCGGACGGCCGACCCGGCGCGGGAGCGGATCATGCTCGGCTACTTCGCGCTCGTGGCGGCGGCGACCGCCGGGCTGCTCGTGTGGGCGCACCAGCAGCCGCACGACGCGCCCGCCGCCGAGGCCGAGGGACCCGCGCCCGCGGCGGCCTCGCTCGCGCCCGGCCAGGCACCGGCGGCGTTCCCGCCGGCCGAGATCGCGAAGTTCCGCACCATCGCGGCCGACACGCTGGCGAAGGTCGACTCGGGTGCCCAGGCCGCCGCGACCCGCCGGGTGAAGGACCTCGAGACCGCCTGGGACGACGACCAGGACACCCTCCAGCCCATGAACAAGCAGGCGTGGAACGTCCTCGACGGCCAGATCGACCAGGTCCTCCAAGCGCTGCGCGCCTCGCACCCGGACAAGGCCACCGAGGACCGGGCGCTCAACACCCTCCTCACCACCCTGGGCTGACGGTCCGTCGGCCGATGCGGACCGGGACGGAGGACCCGGCGGTCTCGGGGTGCGGCGGTCGGTCCGGCGATGGCATCGGTGCGCACGAGCGGGGGTCCGGCGGGTCGGGGTGGTGTCAGAATGGGCCCGCCATGCTGACGACTCCTCGCCCCGACGAACCGCGCACGGCCGCGTCCGGTGTGCGGTTGGTGCGTGCCGCGGCGTTCGCGGGGACGAGTGCGACGCTGGGCTCGGTCGGGCATGTCGCCGCCTGCGGTGGGGTCGGGTGGGCGGCGATCGGGGCGGGGTGGCTGTTCCTGTTCTCCGGTGCCGCGCTCGCGGCCGGCCGTCGTCGCGGTCCGGTCGTGATCCTCGGGGCGACGGTCGTCGGGCAGCTGGTGTTCCACCTGCTGTTCCAGCTCGCCGCGACGCCGCCGGCTCCGCAGGTCGGGTCCGGCCCGGCCTCGGTGGTGACGGGCCGTCACCTCGGTCACGTGGCAGGTGGGGCGGGCCTGTCGGCCGGCATGCTGCCGGCGCACCTGGCCGCGGCGGTCGCCGTCGGCGCCGTGCTGCACCGGGTCGAGGTGGCGCTGTGGCGGCTGCTCGGATCGGCCCGGCGGGTGCGGACGCACGCGCGTCGGTGGGTCCGGCGGTTCGCCGCCCTGCTGGCGGCGCTCGTCGAGCACCCCGTCCGGTGGCCGGTGGCGGCGGCTCCCCTCGTGCGCCGGGACGGTTGCGCGCTCGGGGCCCTGGCGATCTGGGACACGGTGGTCCGGCGCGGTCCGCCGTTCGCGGGAGCGGAGTTCGTGCAGCCGTAGCGCCGGGCCGTTCGCGTCCGGGACCGGCTGCCGCCCGCTGCGTGCCGCCCGCCGTCGACGCCGGTCCGTTCCGGGCCGGTCGACCGTGGGCCGTCCAGTCTGCCCGCGCCCCCCTGCCCCGCCGTACCGGCCGGGCCACGGGTGCCGTTCCCGCTTCCCCAGGAGGGGATTCCCGCATGCGCACTTCCACTGTCCGCCGGCTCTCCGTCGCGGCCGCGCTGGCCGCGTCCGCCGTGCTCGCCGCCGCCGTTCCGGCCTTCGCCCACGTCACCGTCCAGCCCGGCACCGCCACGCAGGGCGGCTACACCGCCGTGGCGTTCCGGGTGCCGGACGAGAGCGACAGCGCCTCCACCACCAAGCTGGAGGTCGACCTGCCCGCCGACCACCCGGTCGCGTCGGTGTCGGTGCAGCCCGTCCCGGGCTGGACCGCCGTCGCCGAGAAGACCAAGCTGGCGACCCCGCTCAAGACCGACGACGGTGACGAGATCACCGAGTCCGTGTCGAAGATCACCTGGACCGCGGACGCCACGGCGAAGATCGTGCCCGGCCAGTTCCAGGAGTTCAAGGTCTCGCTCGGCCCGCTGCCGACCGACACCGACAAGCTGGTCTTCAAGGCCCTGCAGACCTACGACGACGGCAACGTCGTGCGTTGGATCGAGGAGGCCAAGGACGGCCAGCCCGAACCCCAGCACCCCGCCCCGGTGCTGACCCTCACCAAGGCCGCCACCAGCTCCGACTCCCACGGCATGGGCGCCGCACCGGTGGCCGCCACCCCCGCCACGTCCACCTCCGACTCCTCGGCCCGCACCCTGGGCGTGGTCGGCATCGTGGTCGGCTTGGTCGGCACCGCCCTCGGCCTGCTCGGGCTGCGCCGCCGCCCCTCGGCCTGACACCCCATCAGCCGGGCCGGAGGCACCACACCCCCGGCCCGGCCGGCGGGCCGACGGCGGGCGGCCGCCCGATCGAGCCACGGCACGACCGGCAACAGCAGGACGGCCAAGGGAAATCGGCAACCGATGGCGGCGCACTGAGCGGTCGCGGTCGGCACCGAATCGTTCATCTGACGGGTGTTCCGGCCGGGGAGGGCGCGGGCGGAACTCCCGGCCGGCCCAGTGGCCTCGCCCGAACAGGTCACATCCGCCGATCGTTCGTGTGCGTCGGCATGGATCGCCGACCCGGCGGGCCTATACCTGGTCCATGGCACACACCAAAGAGTTGTACCTGCACGAACTCGACGTCGCCTGGATCATCGCGCTGTGGAAGGCGATCCACGGCGGGGACCCCGCTCCGGACGTGGAGGGGACCACGGTGCTGGCCGCAGCCGCACTCGCGAGCCAGCTCGCGGCCACCCACCGGACCAGCTCCCTGACCTTCGATCAGCTCCAACAGCGGCTCGGCGAGGTCGGCATCGAGGTAAGTCGAGGTGACGCGCCCAAGGTTGAGGCGCGGCACACCGAGGAGCCGCAGTCGCTGCCGGCGAC
Source organism: Kitasatospora sp. NPDC002522 (assembly GCF_053595195.1). Classification (NCBI taxonomy): domain Bacteria; kingdom Bacillati; phylum Actinomycetota; class Actinomycetes; order Kitasatosporales; family Streptomycetaceae; genus Kitasatospora; species Kitasatospora sp. NPDC002522. The sequence goes on along the minus strand of NZ_JBSFXE010000033.1, from coordinate 8,260 downwards.
ACGCCAGTACTGCTTCCGCTACAACGGCGAAAGGTACTGCGTCGACGTGCCACGGCCCAAGACCTTCATCGAGAGGTAGCCGTCAGGAGTCGATCGGGGCGGCCGCCATGGGGCGTGCTCATCGTGGCGGCGCCGAGGAGTCCGAACGCGATCACGGCAGCGGCGGTGCGGGCGGCGTGGGCGAGTTGCCAGTGGTCGCGTACGGCGGTCCAGTTCGTGGGCGGGGTCGGTACGGTCCAGTGCAGTTGGTCGGCGTTGACGGGGAGGTTGAAGAGGACGGTGATGACGACGACGCTCAGCAGCAGGGCGCCCGCCGTCGCGGTGAGCCGGAAGGTGCGGTCCCGTGTCCTGAGGGTCGTGAGGGTGAGGAGCGCGGTGCTCGCCAGGGCCGGCAGGAGGGTGGCGGTGGCGAGGTCGTCCAGGTGCAGCAGTTCGATCTGGCGCACCTGGGTGTAGACCGGTCCGTCGAAGTGCCGCAGTGAGAGTTCGAGGACGAGCACCGTGACCAGGAACCCGGCGAACACGCCGGTGAGGACGAGGCTGACGAAGCGTAGGGCGACGGCGGCGCGGTCGGTTCGCATGAAGGCCTCAGTTCCGGAAGGCGGCCGCGTGGTCGGCGGCCCAGGTGGCGAAGGTCAGGGCGGGGCGGCCCAGGAGGTGTGCGACGGTGTCGGTCGTCGGTCCCGGTTCGTCCAGGCAGGCGGCCGCGTAGCCGATCAGGCGGTCGGGGACGTCCGGTGGCAGGTGCTGGGCGAGCAGGGCTCGGCGCAGGTCTTCGGGGGAGACCTCTTCGAAGGACACCTCGCTGCCGATGGCCGAGCCGATGAGGCGGGCCTTGTCGTGCTGGGTGAGCGACTCCGGCCCGGTGAGGGCGTAGGACCGGCCCGCGTGGGACGGGTCCAGCAGCGCCCGGACGGCGACCTCGGCGACGTCCCGCTGGTGGATGGGGGAGGTGGCCGCCGCGCCGTACACGCCCCGGGCGGACCCGGTCGCGCGGATCCGGGGTGCCCAGACCAGGGTGTTGGCGGCGAAGTCGGCGCAGCGCAGGATCGTCCACGACAGGCCCGAGGCCCTGGCCGCGGCCTCGACCTGGGCGAACTCCTCGGCGAAGCGCCGGTATCCGCCGCCGTACTCGACGGTGACCGCCGACAGCACCACCACATGCCGCACACCGTGGTCGGCGGCCAGCGCCAGCAGTTCGGCGGCCGCGCCGTCGACCGCGCGGGGGCTGAGCAGGAGGGCCTGCACACCGTCGAGCGCGGGCGCCAGCGACCGCGGATCGGAGGGATCACCGACGACCGGCCGGACGCGGTCGGGGAACGTTCCGACGGACGGCTGACGGCTGACCGCGGCGACTTCGACGTCCTCGGCCGCCAGTAGCCTCACCACCTCGCGGCCGACGGTTCCGGTCGCGCCGGTAATCATGATCATTGTGCACTCCTGTGCTGCTGGATGCGGTGGAGCCCCGCGGCATCTGACGGGCCGAGGTGGCGCAACCTGAGAGCGCAGCAGGTCCCGGAGTGTGACATCCGGCCCGCGACCGAGCCGACTCAGCCCGCGGCGCCCCGGACGGCATGCCTGGTCAGGAACGAGAGCTGCGCCTCGACGGCCTGTTCGTGCGACTCGAGGAACGGCGCGTAGTGGCGGCCGGGCAGCCGGACGAGCTCGGAGTGCGGTGCGTTGCGGGCCGCGCGGACGGCGGGGCCGGGGAGTGCGCTCCGGTCCTGGTCGCAGACGACCACCAGGAGCGGACACCGGATCCGCGAGGCGTGGCGGCCGGGCCGGTATCCGCCGATCTGCAGGGCGATGCGGGCGGCGACCGTCCGCTCCCAGCCGGTGTGGCGGCGATCGGGATCGAGGGCCAGGTCGCCGTCCATGGCGTCGGCGGTGGTGAGCGAGGCGACGGCACCGCGCGGGCCGGCGGTCGGGACCAGCAGCGGCTGACGTCCCATCAGGCCGCCGAGCGCGTCCGCGACGCCCCGGCCGAGGAGTCGCACCATCGCGAGGGGCGTCATCGAGCGCATCGCGTGGGGAGCCACCGCGCGGGCGTCGGCCAGCGGGGTCTGGGCGATCGCGCAGGCCAGCTGCGGGTGGTCGGCCGCGACGCGGAAGGCGTGCCCGCCCGCGAGGGAGAATCCCCAGACGGCGATCCGCTCCGGGTCGACGCCGGGCAGGGTGGCGGCGAACCCGATGGCGGCGTGCCAGTCGGCCACCTGCTCGTCGAAGCGGACGATCTGGCGCGGGGCGCCGCCGCTCCCGCCGAACCGCCGGTGGTCGAAGGCGAGGACACCGAACCCCGCGTCGTGGAACCGGGCGGCGAACTGGTCCGTCGCCGGTTCCTTCGTCACGGACGTCCCGCCGGCCATGATCACGCAGCCGCCGTTGGTCCCCGGGTAGTGCCAGGCGGCGCAGGTGGTGTCGCCGCTGGCGAAGCGGACCGCTTGCCGTTGATCGGTGGTGGGCACATGAACCTCCGCGGTGAGTGCCGGTCTCGGGTGGTGTGGGGTGTGTGACGGGCGAGGGTCTGCGACGCCGCCGCTCCGCAGGCCGTCGCCAGGGGCGGCCGCTGCGGCGCCGCAGGTGCTGCGAGGTCGGGCCGGAGGTGCTGCGAGGTCAGCCGGTCAGGCCGGGGAACCAGATGCGGGGGTCGAGGATCATCGGATGCTCCTTTCGTGGCTCGGGTCCGTTGACGCGACGTCAGGAACGGAGGTGGACCGGACGACTCCATCCTTGGCGAGCCGTTCGCGGAACGGGCTGCGCGGGGCGGGGGAATGGGCGAAACTTGCCGTCATGGCGCGTGAATCGGCGAATTCCGTACTGAGCCTGACGGATCAGCGGCTGGTGGCCGCGTTGCAGTGCGACGGTCGGCTCACGGCGGAGCGGGCGGCCCAGGCGCTGGGGCTCAGCCCCGCCACCGTGCGGCGCCGGCTCCAGGCGCTCGGGGCCGACGGCACCGTACGCGTGGTGATCTCACCCGTCGCCCGGCCGCGCAACGGAGGCTCGGCCGGGGCGCTGTTCCTGCGGATCCGGGTCCTGCGCGGGAAGCTCGACCCGATCGTGGCGGCGCTCGCGGCCCGCGAGGACATCCCGTTCGTCGACGTCACCACGTCGGGTGACGAGATCTTCGCGGTGGCCCGCACCGAACCGGGCTCACGCGATCCGCTGGTGTTCCGTCAACTGCCCTCCACCCAGGCGGTGACGTCGGTGGAGAGCGCCACGATCCTGCACGTCTTCCGGCTCACCTCCGAGTGGCACCACCACGTGCTGACCGGGCCCGAACGTGCGGCGCTCAGCCCGGACGCGCCGGTGCACGGCGCGAGCGAGACCGGGTCACAGGGACCGTACGGCGTCGTCACCGACGCCCTGGAGCAGTCCCTCGTCGACGCTCTCACGCCCGATGCGCGGCTGAGTGCGACCGCTCTGGCCGCGCACACCGGTCACCCGGAGAGCACGGTGCGCCGGCGCCTCGCGCAGATGGCCGCGCAAGGCCGGCTGGTCACCCAGGTGCTGGTCGACCCCCGCCGCCTCGGGCTGCCCATCGAGGCCAAGCTCCTGCTCCAGGTGGCTCCCGACCATCTCGCCGCCACCGGGCAGGCGCTGGCCGACCACCCGGCGGTGCACGGCGCGTTCGCGACCTCGGGCCCCTCGAACCTCCACGCGGCCGCGTACTTCCCGGACCTGGCGGCGCTGTACGGCTTCCTCTCGCGCGACCTGACCGGCCTCGGCATCACCCACGTCGAGACCGCGATCGTCAGCCGCGCAGCCAAACGCACACCCGCACCGGTCGAACCGATGTTGTCCAGGTGAGGGTGCCGACATCCTCGCTGACCCGCGGGATCCGCACGCGCAGCGCCTGATCGCCTCGGTCGGCGACGGTGGCCTCAGCGCGGTGCCGGTGCCGGTGCCGGTGCCGGTCCCGGTCCCGGTCCCGCGACTGCCAGGGCGGCCAGGACGATGTCGGCGATGCGTCGGGGCTCCTCGTTGGGGAGGAAGTAGCTGGTGCCGGGGATGGTGACCACGGTGGCGTGCGGGCAGCGCCCCAGCGTGCGTCGTTCGGCGGCGGTGAGTCCGCCGTCGCCCCTCTGCGCGTGCACGAGCCAGGTCGGCACGTCGGCTGCACACAGGCGTGCGGCCGGGTGCTCGTGCGCGTGGAGGTGGTCCAGGTAGCCGCGGAGAATCCCGCGGACCGTGCGCGGATCGTTCTTCCGCAGGTCGCCGAGCAGTTCGGCCCGGCGCTCGCGGGGCACGCGCATGCCTTTCGAGGCCGGGCCCATGAGCTTCAGCAGGGCTGCGGCGGGAAGCGGGCCGAGGACGTCGCCCAGACGGCAGACGGCCCGGAAGAACGCGGGCTCGTCGGCGGGCGACAGGCTGATGCCCAGCAACACGATCGGGCCGGTGAACGCGCCGGTCGCGGCCATGTCGAGGGCGACCGTGGCGCCCAGGCTGAATCCCACCACCACGTCGGCGGACCGCTCGACGGCGAGCCGGGCGGTGTGCCGGGCCAGGGTGCCGACCGTGAAGTCCTCCGGTGGCGCCGTCCCGCAGTGTCCCGGCAGGGTCGCGGCGACCAGCCGGACCCGGGACAGCGCGGGCTCGGCCATCAGCTCGGCGTACGACCGGGCGGAGTTCAGCCCGCCGGGGAGCAGCAGCACGGTCTGCCGGGCGTCGGCCGGCCCCGACACGACCAGGTCCCACGCGACGGGCGTCGGGTCCATCGGGTCTCCTCTCCGCGCACGGCCCGCAGGCAGGTGGCCGCGTCCCCCCTTCAGCGTGACGTCAGCCGGCACACCGGGCTACCCGGTCAGGCCTGTGCCCGGGCCCGGTCAGGCCTGCGCCCGGGCCGGGTCACCACCGGCAGCTCAGCTCAGCCAGAAGGCGAGCACCACGGCGCCCATCACCAGCGCGGTCAGCACCGGCGCCCCCAGCCGGGCCCTCGGCCCGGACGTCACGGCGACGATCGACACGACCGGCAGCGCGAAGGTCAGGCCCACCGCCAGTACGGCCACCGTGCCGGTCGACGCCCCGGCCACCATCGCTCCCCACACCACCGTGAACATCAGGACCAGCCACGCCGAAGCGGTCACCATCAGCCAGGCCGCCCGCGCGGTCCACCGGGCCGCCTGGCCATCGGCGTAGAAGTCGGCGCGGGTCGTCGTCCAGAACCGCAGCAGAGGCCGGTCGGGCCGGGCAGAGATCGACATGGCGTCAGTCTGCCGTGGCCCGCGCCGTCGCGGCACCCCCCGACCGCCGGGAATCACGGCTCCCGGTTCCGGTGCAGGTGCAGGTGCCGTCAAGGTCGCGCCGCGGGCACTCCGCTCCTCAGCGCCCTGACGACTTGTCAGCTGACGGTTCGTCGGGGGAGGGCCCGGCCTGCTCACGGACGACCTCGGTGGCCGGGCGGTCGGTGCGCAGGCCCTGGTAGCGGGGTGCGCGCAGTCGGCCCTCGCGGGTCCACTCGGTGAAGGCGACCTGGACCACCAGGACCGGACGGGTCCAGTGCGGGGTGGCCAGCGGGACGGGTTCGTCGAACGGGCTGGCGGGGACGGCGAGTCGGCGCAGTGCGTCGTGCAGGGCGTGTAGCGTGCGGGTGTCGAAGCCGGTGCCGACCTTGCCCGCGTAGCGGAGCCGGCCGCGCTCGTGGTAACCGAGCAGCAGCGCGCCGAAGCCGACCCGGCTGCCCGCCGGGTCGGTGTAGCCGCCGACCACGAACTCCTGGCCGGCTTCGCACTTGAGCTTCAGCCAGTCGCCGGAGCGCTGCGGCAGGTAGCGGCTGTCGGCGCGCTTGGCGATCAGGCCCTCCCAGCCCCGCGCGCACGCCTCGGCGAGCGGGACGGGCTGCCCGGGCTCGGCGGGCCGGTGCTCCGTCAGGCGCAGCGGGCCGCCGAACTCCACCGCCTCGGCGAGGAGTTGCTTGCGGTCGAGGAGCGGCAGGCCGGTGGTGTCGTGGCCCTGCAGGGCGAGCAGGTCGAACAGGAAGTACGTCACCGCGACGCCGGTGGCCAGCGCCCGGACCGGGTCGTGCAGGCCCATCCGCTGCTGCAGCCGAGCGAAGCTGGTGCGGCCGTCCTCCAGGGCGACGATCTCGCCGTCCACTGCGAAGCGCGGCACCGGCTGGGCGGCGAGCGCCGCCACCAGCTCCGGGTGGCCGCTCTCCAGCCGCTGACCTGTCCGCGACCGCAGCTCCACCCGGTCGCCGTCCCGGACGGCCAGGGCCCGGATGCCGTCGAGTTTCCGCTCCAGCACCCACCCGGCGTCGAACACCCGCCGGGTGCTGGAGGTCGCCAACATCGGGCCGCTGATCCGCACCCGCGCACCGTTCCCCCGCCCGGCGCCGACGAACCCGCAGGTCACCCGCCCGGCGGCGGGGGCGTCCCGGGTGCGGGGCAGGTCAGCGGTACTCGCGGGGGTACGCGGTGCCGACGGGTCAGCGGTACTCGCAGAGGTACGCGGTGTCGACGGCGACCTGGAGCTGGAACCGGCTGTCGCCGGGCACCTCGAAGTGCGAGCCGGCGGCGAAGGTCTCCCAGTCGTCGGCGCCCGGCAGCTTCACGGTGAGGGCGCCGCTGACCACGTGCATGGTCTCCGGGGCGGCGGTGCCGAACTCGTACGAGCCGGGGGCCATCACACCGATGGTCGCCGGGCCGGCCTCCTGGGTGAAGGCGATCGACTTCACCGTGCCGTCGAAGTACTCGTTGACCTTGAACATGGATTCCTCCTGGTAGCAGCGGTATGGGCACGCGGTCGCCGGATTGTACGAGCTCGTGGATCACCGCTGCGCAGGCGTCTCACCGCCGGATCGGGCGGCCGCCCCGACCCTGCCTGACGGTCCGTCAGCTCGACCGGTAGTAGGCCTCGATCGGCACCCGCGCCTCCTCGAACAGGGCCGGGCCGTCCTGCGCCACCGCGGGCCAGGCGCCCGACGCCGGGTTGAGCGCGACCAGCTGCTCGGTGGCGAGCGCGTGGACGACCCGGCCGAGACCGGAGCGGACGATGGCGCCCGCGCACATCCCGCACGGCTGGCAGCTGGTGTACATGGTGGTGCGGGCCGCCGTCTCCGGGTCGAGCTCGCGGGCCGCCCAGCGGGCGAGCTTCAGCTCCGGGTGGGCGGTGATGTCGTCGTCGCGGCGCACCGTGTTGTGCGCCTCGGCGAGGACCTCGCCGTCCGGGCCGGCCAGCAGCGAACCGTACGGCGCGTCGCCCAGCTCGACCGCGCGGGCCGCGAGGGCGACGGCGCGCCGCAGCAGGGTCTCGTCGGCGGTGGTGATCACGGGGTGCTCCTCAGGTGGGTGGCGACGGCGGCGAGGTCCTGCCAGGACGGCTGCGGACGGCGGGTCTGCTGCGGATCGCCGTGGTAGGGGTCGAGGACGACGGCTTCGGCGCCGAGCCGTCGCAGCTGGTCGAGGTCGTCGAGGACCTGTTCGAGACTGCCGACCCCGGCGGGCCGGGCGGGGTCGTCCACCGGGGCGGCGGTGATCCGCAGCGCGACGCGGGGCGCGAACCCGGGCAGCGCGTGGCGCTCCAGCACCTCGCGCATCGTCGGCAGGGGGAGCCGCAGCGGGTGCCAGGCGTCGCCGAACCTGACGGCCCGTCGGATCGCCGCCGCGCTGTGGCCGCCGATCCAGACCGGGATCGGGGTGCCGCCGTCCGCGCCCTCCGCCCGCCACGCCTCGCGCAGCACCGTCAGGTACTCGTCGGTCAACCGTCCACGGGCCGCGAACGGCACGCCGAGCGCGTCGAACTCCTGCCGCGCCCAGCCGACGCCCACCCCGAGAACCAGTCGCCCGCCGCTGAGCGCCTGCAGGTTGCGGGCCATCCGGGCCACCAGCAGGGGGTGCCGGTAGGGCAGCACCAGCACGGTCGTGCCGAGCCGCACCCGGCTGGTGACGCCGGCCAGCCAGGACAGCGCGGTGAACGGCTCGTAGAACGGCTCGGGGTACCGCTCGGCCACGTCGGGGGTGACGGCCACGTGGTCCGACACCATGAGCAGGTCGAAGCCCAGCCCCTCGACCGTCCGCGCCCACTCGCGCAGCACGCCGGGATCGGTCCCCGGCCCGAAGTTCGGTACGTTGACGCCTAGTTCCATGCATCGAGGCTATCCCGGCGATCACCGCGCGGTTAACCGGAACTTCCCGGTGATGGCGCCCTTTCGCCGTGGATCTGCCGGTAGGAATCTCAATGATCGTGTCAAGCCGTCTGCGTGACCGACGGGGCGGAGGTGAACAGCCTCTTGTCACGCAGCATCGCCCACAGCACATCGACA
>NZ_JBSFXE010000032.1:0-97920 GCF_053595195.1 Kitasatospora sp. NPDC002522 | reverse complement strand
CTCGACAGTTCCGGGGCGTCGAACTCGGCCGGTATCGGGGCGGGCATCACGCCCGGCAGGGCCAGCAAGCCTGGTGCGGGTCTCGGCCGCGAAACTCCCGGACTCGGCCCGGACACCGCTCCTCCCTCCGCCCCCCGATCACCGCTCGGTCTAAGGTGGTCGGCGAGCCCACGTCCTCGAGGAGAGCTGACCGTCATGACCGCCCCCCGTGTCGTCCTCGGTGTCAGCGGCGGGATCGCCGCGTACAAGGCCTGTGAGCTGCTGCGCCGGTTCACCGAGTCCGGTCACCAGGTGACCGTGGTGCCGACCGCCGCGGCGCTGCACTTCGTCGGCGAGGCGACCTGGGCGGCGCTGTCCGGGCGGCCCGCGGCGACCGAGACCTGGGAGCGGGTGCACGAGGTCCCGCACGTGCGGATCGGGCAGCAGGCCGACCTGGTGGTGGTCGCGCCCGCCACCGCCGACCTGCTGGCCAAGGCCGCCCACGGGCTGGCCGACGACCTGCTCACCAACACCCTGCTGACCGCCCGCTGTCCGGTGGTGTTCGCGCCCGCGATGCACACCGAGATGTGGGAGCACGCCGCCACCCAGGAGAACGTCGCGACCCTGCGGCGGCGCGGCGCGATCGTGATCGAGCCCGCGGTCGGCCGCCTCACCGGCGTCGACACCGGCAAGGGCCGGCTGCCCGACCCGACGGAGATCTTCGCGCTGTGCCGGCGGGTGCTGGCCCGCGGCGGCCTGGAGCAGGACCTGACCGGCCGTCACGTGGTGGTCTCCGCGGGCGGCACCCGGGAGCCGCTCGACCCGGTGCGCTTCCTCGGCAACCGCTCCTCCGGCAAGCAGGGCTACGCGCTGGCCGCGACCGCCGCCGCCCGCGGCGCCCGGGTCACGCTGATCGCCGCCAACGCCGAACTGCCCGACCCGGCCGGGGTGGACGTGGTCCGGGTCGGCACCGCACTGCAGCTGCGGGAGGCCGCGCTGAAGGCCGCCGCCGACGCCGACGTGGTGGTGATGGCCGCCGCGGTCGCCGACTTCCGGCCCGCCGCGTACGCCACCGGCAAGATCAAGAAGGTGGACGGGGTCGAGCCCGCGCCGGTCGCGCTGGTCCGCAACCCCGACGTGCTGGCCGAGCTGGCGGCCGACCGGGCCCGCCCCGGCCAGGTGGTGGTCGGCTTCGCCGCGGAGACCGACGACATCCTCGCCAACGGCCGGGCCAAGCTCGCCCGCAAGGGCTGCGACCTGCTGGTGGTCAACGAGGTGGGCGACGGCAAGGCCTTCGGCCAGGACACCAACGCCGCGGTGCTGCTCGGCGCGGACGGCGCGGAAGTCCACATCCCGGACGGTCCGAAGGAGAACCTGGCCGACGCGATCTGGGACCAGGTGGCCGCCCGGCTCGCCGGAGCCGACCGCTGACCGACGGAAGGCCCGGCGCTGTCCGGGCAGTTGGCTTCTTCCGGATTGCCGATCCCGGCATCACCGCAGGTGTGATCCGCCTCGCCGGGAGAACTGGCCGGGTCAGGGGAGTGCCCGCGATCGGTAGCCGACCGTTACACTCCACTCCAGGAATCAAGTCTTTCCGGATGCCTCGGGACTTCCGAGCGCATTCAGTCAGCAGCCGCTGCAACCCCAGGGAGCGCTGTGTCTCGCCGCCTGTTCACCTCGGAGTCCGTCACCGAGGGACACCCCGACAAGATCGCTGACCAGATCAGCGACACCATCCTGGACGCCCTCCTCAAGGAGGACCCCTCCTCGCGCGTCGCCGTGGAGACCCTGATCACCACCGGCCTGGTGCACATCGCCGGTGAGGTCACCACCAAGGCGTACGTGCCGATCGCGCAGCTGGTCCGGGACAAGATCCTGGAGATCGGCTACGACTCGTCGAAGAAGGGCTTCGACGGGGCGTCCTGCGGTGTCTCGGTGTCGATCGGTTCGCAGTCCCCGGACATCGCGCAGGGCGTCGACACCGCCCACGAGCACCGGGTCGAGGGCGACGTCGACGACGAGCTCGACAAGCAGGGCGCCGGCGACCAGGGCCTGATGTTCGGCTACGCCTGCGACGACACGCCCGAGCTGATGCCGCTGCCGATCACCCTGGCGCACCGGCTCTCCCGCCGCCTGTCCGAGGTCCGCAAGAACGGGACCATCCCGTACCTGCGTCCCGACGGCAAGACCCAGGTCACCATCGAGTACGACGGCGACCGCGCCGTCCGCCTCGACACCGTGGTGGTCTCCTCGCAGCACGCCAGTGACATCGACCTGGAGTCGCTGCTCACCCCCGACATCCGCGAGTTCGTCGTGGAGCCGGAGCTGAAGGCCCTCGCCGACCAGGGCATCAAGCTGGTGACCGAGGGCTACCGCCTGCTGGTCAACCCGACCGGCCGCTTCGAGATCGGCGGCCCGATGGGCGACGCCGGCCTCACCGGCCGCAAGATCATCATCGACACCTACGGCGGCATGGCCCGCCACGGTGGCGGCGCCTTCTCCGGCAAGGACCCGTCCAAGGTCGACCGCTCCGCCGCGTACGCGATGCGGTACGTCGCCAAGAACATCGTCGCCGCGGGCCTGGCCCGGCGCGCGGAGGTGCAGGTCGCGTACGCGATCGGCAAGGCCGAGCCGGTGGGCCTGTTCGTGGAGACCTTCGGCACCGAGACCGTGCCGGTGCTGAAGATCCAGGAAGCCGTCACCAAGGTCTTCGACCTGCGTCCGGCCGCCATCATCCGTGACCTGGACCTGCTGCGGCCGATCTACGCGCAGACCGCCGCGTACGGCCACTTCGGCCGTGAGCTCGCCGACTTCACCTGGGAGCGCACCGACCGCGTCGACGCGCTGAAGGCCGCCGTCTCGGGCTGACACCCGGTCAGGATTCGCCGCCCGTGGGGTTCGCCCCACGGGCGGCTTTCCGTTTGGGCGGGTATGTCCGACGGGTCGGATAGGTTGGGACGGTGAGCAGCGCGGACGGGGCCGGGGAGCAGTTGGCGTTCATCCGGGAGACGGTGCGCCGGGCGAAGCCGCGGGCTGCGCGCGGCGTGGTGCTCGCGGAGCGGCTGCCGGTGGCCCGGGTGCTGGTCGACAAGGGCGTGCTCAGCCTCGACCAGTACTTCGACTACGCGGTGCCGGAGGCGATGTCCGAGGACGCGCAGCCCGGCGTGCGGGTGCGGGTCCGGTTCGGCGGGCGGGTCGGCGCGCACGGCCGCCGCGAGGGCGGCGCGCTGCACGACGGCTTCGTCGTCGAGCGGCGGGACACCTCCGACTACGCCGGTCCGCTCGCGCCGCTGGCCCGGGTGCTCTCGCCGGAGCGGGTGCTGACGCCGCCGCTGCTGCGGCTGTGCCGGGCGGTCGCCGACCGCTACGCCGGGACGCTGGCGGACGTGCTGCAACTGGCGATCCCACCGCGGCACGCCGGCGCCGAGGGCGAGCCGTCACCGCGCCCGCTCCCGCCGCCGGGCGCACCCGCGCCGGGCAGCTGGGAGCGGTACCTGCACGGCGCCGAGTTCACCGGCTCGCTGGCCGGCGGGCACGCGCCGCGCGCGGTGTGGACGGCGCTGCCCGGACCGCAGTGGCCGTTCGAGATCGCCCGGGCGGTGGCGGCGACGCTCTCCTCCGGCCGCGGCGCACTCGTGGTGCTGCCGGACGGGCGGGCGGTCGCCCGGGTGGACGCGGCGCTGCGGGACGTGATGGGCGAGGGCCGGCACGTGGTGCTCGCCGCGGAGGCCGGCCCGCAGGAGCGCTACCGCCGTTGGCTGGCCGTCAGCCGCGGTTCGGTGCACGCCGCGATCGGCACCCGGGCGGCGGTCTTCGCGCCCGTCCGCGACCTCGGCCTGGTGGTGGTCTGGTCGGACGGCGACAGCAGCCACGCCGACCCCAACGCGCCCTACCCGCACGTGCGGGAGGTGGCGCTGCTGCGCGCCGCCGAGGAGAACGCCGCGGTGCTGATCGGCGGTTTCTCGATGACGGTGGAGGCCGCGCAGCTGCTGCGCAGCGGGTGGGCGCGGCCGCTGGCCGCGGCGCGCGCCGTGGTCCGGGAGGCCGCGCCGCGGGTACGGACCGTCACCGAGTTCGACCAGGCGCGGGACGCCGCCGCGCAGGCCGCGCGGCTGCCGTCCGTCGCGTGGGAGACCGCGCGGGAGGCGCTGACCCGCGGGCCGGTGCTGATCCAGGTGCCCCGGCGGGGTTACGCGCCGCGGCTCGCCTGCGACCGGTGCCGGGCGGCGGTGCGGTGCCGGCCGTGCGGGGGGCCGCTGGAGTCGCGCGCCGCGGGCGCGCCGCTGGTGTGCGCGTGGTGCGGCGTGGAGGAGAGCGACTGGCACTGCCTCGAGTGCGGGTCGTTCCGGCTGCGGGCGCAGGTCGTCGGGGCGCGGCGTACCGCGGAGGAGCTGGGCAAGGCGTTTCCACGGGTACCGGTGCGGACGTCCGGGCGGGACGCGGTGCTCGCGGCGGTGCCCGCCGGGCCGGCGCTGGTCATCTCGACGCCCGGCGCGGAGCCGGTGGCGGAGGGGCCCGGGTACGCGGCGGCGCTGCTGCTGGACGGCTGGGCGCTGCTGAACCGGCCGGACCTGCGGGCCGGGGAGGAGGCGGTGCGGCGCTGGCTGTCGGCCGCGTCGCTGGTCCGGCCGGCCGGTGAGGGCGGCGTGGTCGTCGTGGTGGGCGAGCCGTCGGCGCGGGCGGTGCAGGCGCTGGTCCGGTGGGACCCCGCCGGGCACGCGGGGGTCGAGCTGGACGAGCGGGAGGAACTGCGGTTCCCGCCGGTCTCGCGGATGGCCTCGGTGACGGGCACGGCCGGGGCGGTCGCCGATCTGCTGGGGCTGCTCCGACTGCCGGACGGCGCGGACGTGTTGGGGCCGGTGCCGGTGTACGGCGCGGACCGGGGGGAGGGGGTCGAGCGGGCGCTGGTGCGGGTCGCTCCGGGGCAGGGCGCGGCGCTGGCTGCGGCGCTGAAGGCGGCTCAGATCGCGCGGCTGGCGTTGCGGGGGGCGGAGACGGTGCGGATTCGGGTGGATCCGACGGACATCGGGTGACGGGGGCTGCCGCTATCGGGTGATGGGGGCCGCCGCCCTGGGTGGGGGGTGCGTCTCGTTGGGCGGAGCTTGCGGCAGGGGGTGGGTTGCTCGCGCAGTTCCGCCCCCAGCCCCATGGGGGGCTGGGGGTACCCCCAGCCCCCCATGCGGGGCGCGAGGTTTCAGTCGGCGCTATCGGGTGCGTTGGGGCATCAGGGGGCTGGCCTGCCTTGCTTGGGGGATCGGGGGGCGGGGGGTGGTGGCGGGGAGGGGGGTCGGGGTGGGGGGTTCGGTTTCGCGGGGGGCGGGGAGGAGTTCGGCGGCGGGGCGTCGCATGCCGTAGCGGCGGTGGACGGCCTGCTTGGTGACGCCGAGGGCGGAGCCTACGGAGTCCCAGGAGAAGCCGAGGGCGCGGTCGAACTCGACGGCGGCGGCGACCAGGGTTTCGACGCTCTCGCGGAGTTCCTGGGCGAGGCGGACGGTGGGGGCGGGGGCGCGGCCGTAGACGACGAAGCCGGCGGAGGTGCTGGGGCGGCGGGGGCGGTAGACGTTGCCCAGCTGGGCGGTGAGCGTGCGCAGGGCGTCGACCTGGCGGCGGACCCGTTCGATGTCCCGCACCAGCAGGTGCAGGGACGCCCGGGCCCGGGCGTCGTGATTGATCTGCTCGGCCATGGCCTCGTTGCCACCTCTCGATCGGGTCGCTTGCTCCGGGGCACTCGCGCGCTCCGGTCAATTCGCATTGACCAACGCGCGCCGAGCCGCTGGGTCACGCGCGGACGTGACTCGGGATATGCCAGAAGCTGCTCCGAACAGGTGGCGGGGATTGCATAGACTTCCCGGTGATCGACGTTTCCGTCGCGTCCTGGAGAAGTGGGGAGTGCCAGCCGATGGCCGTGCAGCCGATCCGGATCTTCGGTGACCCGGTGTTGCGGGCGACCGCGCAGCCGGTGACCGTCTTCGACAAGGAGCTGCGGCGGTTGGTGAAGGACCTCACCGAGACCATGCTGGAGGCGCCGGGCGCCGGCCTGGCGGCGCCTCAACTGGGCGTCTCGCTGCGGGTGTTCACGTACAACGTGGACGGCGTGGTGGGCCACCTGGTCAACCCGGACCTGACGCTCAGCGAGGAGGAGCAGGACGGTCCGGAGGGCTGCCTGTCGCTGCCGGGGCTGCGGTTCGACACCAAGCGGGCGTACGGCGTGGTGGCGAAGGGCTTCAACATGCACGGGGATCCGGTGACGGTGGAGGGCACCCAGCTGCTGTCGCGGTGCATCCAGCACGAGACGGACCACCTGGACGGGATCATCTTCATCGACCGGCTGGACCGGGAGACCCGGAAGGCGGCGATGAAGGCGATCCGGGAGTCGGACTGGGGCGGGGGTCCGGCGCCGGTGGTGAAGGTCTCACCGCATTCCACCTTCGGTGCGATTCGCTGACGATCTGTCGGACGATCTGCTGTTCTGACCATTCGGACTCCACGAAAGGCCCATGCCCGTGCGTCTCGTCTTCGCCGGCACCCCAGAGGTCGCCGTTCCCGCCCTGGACGCCCTGCTGGCCTCCCGGCACGAGGTGGTCGCCGTGGTGACCCGCCCCGACGCGCCGGCCGGGCGGGGGCGGAAGCTGGTGGCCAGTCCGGTGGCGCAGCGCGCCGAGGAGGCCGGGATCGAGGTGCTGAAGCCGGTCCGGCCGAGCGAGCCGGAGTTCATGGCGCGGCTGGCGGAGATCGCCCCGGACTGCTGCCCGGTGGTGGCGTACGGCGCGCTGATCCGGCCCGGGGCGCTGGAGATCCCGGTGCACGGCTGGGTGAACCTGCACTTCTCGCTGCTGCCCGCGTGGCGCGGGGCGGCGCCGGTGCAGCACGCGCTGCTGGCGGGCGACGAGATGACCGGCGCGTCGACCTTCCGGATCCAGGAGGGGCTGGACGACGGCCCGGTGTACGGGCTGCTGACCGAGCCGGTCAAGCCGTCCGACACCAGCGGCGAGCTGCTGACCCGACTGTCGTACGCGGGCGCCGAGTTGCTGGTGCGCACGATGGACGCGATCGAGGACGGGCAGGCCCGGCCGGAGCCGCAGCCGGTGGACGGGGTGTCGCTGGCGCCGAAGTTGACGGTGGAGGACGCCCGGATCGAGTGGAGCCACCCGGCGCTGCGGGTGGACCGGGTGGTGCGCGGCTGCGCGCCGGCGCCGGGGGCGTGGACGATGTTCCGCGGCGAGCGGCTGAAGGTGACCGGCCCGGTGCGCCTGCTGCCCGCCGAGACGGGGCTGGCGCCGGGCGAGTTGGCGGTGGCGAAGAACAGCGTGCGGGTCGGTACCGGCAGCCACGAGGTGGAGCTGGGCGAGGTCCGGCCGCAGGGCAAGAAGGCGATGGCGGCGGCGGACTGGGCGCGCGGGGCGCGGATCGAGTCCGGGGAGCGTTTCGAGGGCTGAGGGCGCGTTGCGCGCGGGATGCCGGGTTCGGGCGGGTCTCACCCTAGACTTCAGGGTGAGACCCGTTCTCCGTCCGGGTCGGACCTGATCCGCAGCACCTTTGTCTCGAGGCACCCTGTTGAGCACCCCCGCCGGCGCCAAGCGCGCACCCCGTCCGCACCGCCGTCCGAAGAAGGACCCCGCCCGGATCGTCGCCTTCCGGGCGCTGCGGGCCGTCGACGAGCGTGACGCGTACGCCAACCTGATCCTGCCGTCGCTGCTGCGCGAGGCCGAGCGCAAGGGCATGGACCGGCGGGACGCGGCGCTCGCCACCGAGCTGGTGTACGGCACGCTGCGCGGCCAGGGCACGTACGACGCGGTCATCGCGGCCTGCGTGGACCGGCCGCTGCGCGAGGTCGACCCGCCGGTTCTGGACGTGCTCTCGCTCGGCGCGCACCAGTTGCTCGGCACCCGCATCCCCAGCCACGCGGCGGTCTCCGCGACGGTCGAGCTGGCCCGGGTGGTGCTCGGCGACGGCCGGGCGAAGTTCGTCAACGCGGTGCTGCGCAAGATCAGCGCCCAGGACCTGGCCGGCTGGGTCGCCCAGGTGGCCCCGCCGTACGAGGACGACGCCGAGGACCACCTGGCCGTCGTCCACTCGCACCCGCGCTGGGTGGTGTCCTCGTTGTGGGACGCGCTCGGCCGCTGGCAGCCGGACGCCTCCGGGCGGGCGGCGATGGAGCAGCTGCTGGAGGCGGACAACGCCCGCCCCGAGGTCACCCTGGTGGCCCGCCCCGGGCGTTCCTCGGTCGCCGAACTGCGCGAGGCGCTGCCGGAGGCGGAGGACGGCCGCTGGTCGCCGTTCGCGCTGCGGCTCGCCGAGGGCGGCGACCCGGCGGATCTGGAGGCGGTGCGGGAGAACCGGGCCGGCGTTCAGGACGAGGGCAGCCAGCTGGTCGCGCTGGCGCTCGCCAACGCCCCCGTGGACGGCGCCGACCGGCTGTGGCTGGACGGCTGCGCGGGCCCCGGCGGCAAGGCCGCGCTGCTCGGCGCGCTGGCCGCGGAGCGCGGCGCGGCGCTGGTCGCCTCGGAGAAGCAGCCGCACCGGGCCCGGTTGGTGGCCCGCGCCCTGGACGGCAACCCCGGGCCGTACGCGGTGATCGCCGCCGACGGGACGCGCGGCGCGTGGCAGCAGGGCGTGTTCGACCGGGTGCTGGTGGACGTGCCGTGCTCGGGCCTCGGCGCGCTGCGCCGCCGGCCCGAGGCGCGGTGGCGTCGCCGTCCCGAGGACATCGCCGGATTCGGGCCGCTGCAGCGGGAGTTGCTGCGCTCGGCGCTGGACGCGGTGCGGGTCGGCGGTGTGGTCGGCTACGCCACCTGTTCCCCGCACCTGGCGGAGACCCGGGCGGTCGTCGACGACGTGCTGCGCAAGGACTCCGGTGTGGAGTGGGTGGACGCCCGCCCGCTGCTGCCCGGCGTCCCGGACCTGGGCGACGGCCCGGACGTGCAGCTGTGGCCGCACCTGCACGGCACCGACGCGATGTACCTGGCGCTGCTGCGGCGCACGGCCTGACGGTGCGTCGGCCTCCCGGGGGGGGGCTCGGGGGTTCTCGGGCTGGGGCGTGGCCCGAGGGACACGAAAGACGCGCCCTACGGGCCGATCAGGGCGGTGAGCAGGCGTTGCAGGCCGCGCTCGAACACCGCGTCGGGGTCGGCCGGTTCGGTGCCCTCGGCGAGGGCGGCGGCCAGGTGGGGGTGGTCGCCGCCGGCGGTGACGGTGTGCAGGTAGCGGACCAGGTCGGCCAGCCAGCGGGCGCCGGCCTGCGCTGAGCGCTGCTGCCAGTCGGTGAACTGACAGACGTAGCCGTTGAGTTGGGAGAACGCCTCCATCTTCGCGGGCCCGGGCAGGGCGGTGCTGGCGAGGGCGGCGAGGTAGAACTCCGTCACCTGCAGGCCGTTCGGACCGAGGCCGGGGCGGCGGGCGATCAGCTCGGTCGCCCACGGGTGGCGGCCCAGGAGGGCGCGCAGCTGGTGGGCGATCAGCGTCAGGTCGGTGCGCCAGTCGCCGCCGGGCGCGGCGGGTAGGTCGTACTCGCCGGCGAGTTGATCGACCATCAGGTCGAAGAGGTGTTCCTTCTTCGGCAGGTAGTTGTACAGGGACATGGTCCCGGCGCCCAGTTCGGCGGCCACCCGCCGCATGGTGACGGCGTCCAGCCCCTCCGCGTCGGCGACGGCGACCGCGGCGCGCGCGATCGACGCCCGGCTGTGCGCCGGCCGGGGGCCGCGGCCGGAGTACTCGGGGCGCAGCCAGATCAGCTCGGGTTCGTCCGCGGACGGCATTGCTTGATCACCTCGCCGCCCAGTCTAGGCGGGCCGTCCGTTTCCGCTGCGGCCGGTCGGTGCGGGGTCCTGTCGCGCGTCACACCTTTTCTCCGTACGGCGTACCCAGTAGTCTGAGGTGACTACGTACGCTGTACCCAGAAAGGGCCTGCCATGAGCGACCCGGCGATTGCCGTGCGGGGACTGAGCAAGCGGTTCGGTGCCACCGTGGCGTTGGACGGACTCGAACTGACCGTTCCCGAAGGGGCCGTGTGCGGGCTGCTCGGGCCGAACGGGGCCGGGAAGACCACGGTGGTGCGGGTGCTCGCGACCCTGGTGCGGCCGGACCGGGGGAGCGCGCTGGTTGCCGGGCGCGACGTGGTGCGGGAGGCGGCGGCGGTGCGCGGGATGATCGGGCTGGCCGGGCAGTACGCGGCGGTCGAGGAGGGCATCACCGGCCGGGAGAACCTCGAACTGCTCGGCCGGCTGCACCACTTGGGCGCGGCGAAGGCCCGGGCCCGGGCGGACGAGCTGCTGTCGGCGTTCGGGCTGGCGGAGGCCGCCGACCGGCTGGTGCGCGGCTACTCAGGCGGGATGCGGCGCCGGCTCGACCTGGTGGCCAGCCTGCTCACCCGGCCGCGGGTGCTGTTCCTGGACGAGCCGACCACCGGACTCGACCCGCGCAGCCGCCGCGAGATCTGGTCCGCCGTACGGGAGTTGGCGCGCGAGGGCACCACGGTGCTGCTCACCACCCAGTACCTGGACGAGGCCGACCGGCTGGCCGACCGGATCACCGTGCTGGACCGCGGCGCCGCCGTCGCCGCCGGCACCCCCGCCGAACTCAAGGCCGCCATCGGCACCTTGGTGGAGGTCACGCTCGCCGAGGACACCGACCCGGCCCGGGCCCGCGCCGTGCTGGCCGTGCTGACCGGCGGACACCCCGTCGCCGGGCCCGAGCCGTCCCGCCTCAGCGTGGTCTCCGACCCGGTCCGGCCGCTCGCCCTGCCGCAACTGGTACGGGAGTTGGACGCCGCCGGGGTGGTGGCCCGGGACATCGCGCTGCGCACCCCGTCGCTGGACGACGTCTTCCTGGCGCTGACCGGCGCGGGCGCGACGCCCGCCGGGGGCGCCGACCCGACCGCGCCCGGAACGGGCACCGAGCCGACCCTGGAGAGTGCCGCATGAGCGCGCTGACCATGCCCGTGGACGCCGCCGCCTCGGCCCGGCGGATCCTGCTGATCTACCGTCACTCGCCCGGCCTGCTGGCCGCCTCGCTGCTGGTGCCGCTGGCGATGGTCGGGGTCTTCGGCTACGTGTTCGGCAGTGCGATCTCGGTGCCCGGCGGGGCGTACCGGGAGTTCCTGATGCCCGGCCTGTTCGCCCTGGTCGCGCTGAACGGTCTGATGCCCGCCATGGTCGGCGCGGCCCGGGACGCCGGACGGGGCGTCACCGACCGGCTGCGCTCGATGTCGGTCTCGCGGCTCGGGCTGCTCACCGGCCAGACGCTGGCGGACCTGCTGGTGGCCGCCGTGGTGCTGGTGCCCACCGCGCTGATCGGCTGGGCGGCCGGCTGGCGGATCCGCGAGGGGCTCGGCCCGGCGCTCGGCGCGTTCGGGCTGCTGCTGCTCTTCCGGTTCGCCTGCACCTGGGTCGGCAGCGCCCTCGGTCTGCTGGTCGGCAAGGAGGAGACAGCGGGTCAACTCGGCGTCCTCACCATCCCGTTCGCGATGCTCACCAGCGCCTTCGTGCCCACCGGCGGGATGCCCGGCTGGCTCGCCGCGATCGCCGAGTGGAACCCGGTCAGCGCGGTGGTCGAGGCCTGCCGTCAGCTCTTCGGCAACCCCTCGGCGCCGGGCGGCACCTGGCCCGCGCAGCACCCCCTGGCGGCGGCGCTCGCCTGGTGCGCGCTGCTGCTGGCGGTGTTCGTCCCGCTGGCGGTGCGCAGCTACGCCCGCGCGGGGCGGTAGCGGCCTGGGTCGGCGGCCCCGCGAGGGGTGCCGGACCGGCGAGGGGTACTGGACAAGCGGGCCGGTGCGGCAGAGGGTGGGGAGTCATGGAGTACACCCACCTCGGCCGTACCGGCCTGTCCGTCTCCCGCCTGTGCCTGGGCACCATGAACTTCGGCGTGCACACCGAAGAGGCCGACGCGCACCGGATCATGGACGCCGCCCACGAGCAGGGCATCAACTTCTTCGACACCGCCAACGTGTACGGCTGGGGCGAGAACAAGGGCCTCACCGAGTCTATCATCGGCAACTGGTTCGCCAAGGGCGGCGGCCGCCGCGAGAAGACCGTGCTGGCCACCAAGCTCTACGGCGACATGGGCCAGTGGCCCAACGAGGGCAAGCTCTCCGCGCTCAACATCCGCCGCGCCGTCGACGCCAGCCTGCGCCGCCTGCAGACCGACCACATCGACCTCTACCAGATGCACCACGTCGACCGGGACACGCCCTGGGACGAGATCTGGCAGGCGATGGAGGTGCTCACCCTCCAGGGGAAGATCATCTACGTCGGTTCCTCCAACTTCGCGGGCTGGCACCTCGCGCAGGCCCAGGAGACCGCGCGGGCCCGCAACTTCCTCGGCCTGACCAGCGAGCAGTCGCTCTACAACCTGATCGAACGCAGCGTCGAACTCGAGGTCGTCCCCGCGGCCCGGCACTACGGCCTCGGCCTGATCCCGTGGTCCCCGCTGCACGGCGGGCTGCTCGGCGGCGTGCTGCGCAAGGAGCGCGAGGGGGTGCGCCGCGCCCAGGGCCGGGCGCAGGAGACCCTGGCGGAGCACCGCGACCAGCTCCAGGCGTACGAGGACCTGTGCGAGGAACTCGGACAGGAGCCCGGCGACGTCGCGCTGGCCTGGCTGCTGAGCCGCCCGGCCGTCACCGCGCCGATCGTCGGCCCCCGTACGCTCGACCAACTCTCGGCCGCCGTCCGGTCGTTGGACGTCGAGCTGGACCAGAAGACGCTGGACCGGCTGGACGAGATCTTCCCCGGCCGCCGCACCGCGCCGGAGGACTACGCCTGGTGAGGTGACGGTGCCCGGCCCCCGCGGACGTGCGGGGCCGGGCGCCGGCGTCAGCGGTAGACCGTGCAGCCGCGGTCCTCCAGGGCGCCGACCAGGCGGTGCCCGGGTCGGGTCGGGGTCCAGCGGAGGTCGAGCTTCTCCAACGCGGGGAGGTCGGCCAGCCAGTCCGGGAGGATGCGCAACGGGTTGCCGCGCAGGTCGAGTTCGCGCAGCCGGGGGAGCGCGGCGAGGGTCTCCGGCAGCTCGGTGAGGGCGCCGTCGCGCAGTTCGAGCCGGCGCAGCTCCCGCAGGGCGGCGACCGACTGCGGCAGCGCGGTCAGCGGATTGCCGCCCAGGTGCAGCTCGCGGAGCCGGCCCAGGCCGTCGAGGTGCTCCGGCAGCCGGGTCAACCGGCAGCGCTGGGCCCGTAGTTCGACGAGTCCGCGCAACTCGCCCAGGGCGTCCGGGAGCCGGTCGAGCGGATTGTCGCCGACGTTGAGGTAGCGCAGCCGGTGCAGTCGCACGAGGGAGTCCGGCAGCGCGGTGAGCCGGTTGTCGTGCAGGTAGAGGAAGTCGCTGAGCGCGGTCAGCGCGCCCAGCTCCTCCGGTACCCGGGCCAGCCGGTTGTGGCCCAGGTCGAGGGTCCGCAGGTGCGTGAACGTCCCGATCCGCGACGGGAGTTCGGTGAGCTCGTTGTCGGCGAGGATCAGCACCTCGGCGTCGGTGCGCTGCCAGACCTCGGCCGGGACGGCGGTCAGTCCCCGCCGCCACAGGTTGACGGTCACGGCATCCTCCCGTTCCGCGCGGGACCCACGCTGCGAGTCGGTCAGAGCTGGGCGGCGGCGAATCCGGTCAGCAGGACCAGGAAACCGCCGAGCTCACCGATGATCAGCACCGCCAGCACGACCTGCATGCTGCGCGGCGGGTTGTGCATCTGGTTGACGGTCGTGCCCTGCAGCCCGAGTCGGGTGTAGTTCGCGATGGTCCCCATGAACAGCAGCACCATGGCGCCGGCCGCCGTCAGGTTCACCGCCGACGGCCACTTCGACAGCTCCACGAACGCCGCGATCAGGCCGGTCGCGAAGGAGTAGAGCAGCGCGGACCGGTGCGCGGTGTCGATGTACGGGTGCGCCAGGCCGGTCGGCGAGGTGACCATCATCTGCCACTTCACCACGCCCAGCACGAGTGCCGCGACGAAGATGACGCCGGCGAAGAAGAGTATCCAGGCGGTGGCGGTCTGTATGGTCACGTCGTGCCTCTCGCAAGTGCTCGGGAATGCTCGGGGATGCGCGGAATCGGCCGGTCCGCGGACAACTGATCGAAAGTCAGGCAGAGGCTAGCAGGGCCCGCCGGGGGCCCGAATGTCCCGGCGCGGGTTGCCGGGGATCGGGATGAAAGTACGTCAGGATGACCGGGTGAAGCCGATCAGTCATGCGGTGCCCTACTACGCGCAGTGGGAGTCGCCCGAACTCGTGCCGGACATCCTCGACGGCACCCTGCGGGCCGGCGACGATCCGCTGTGGGAGCGGTCCGGGGCGGCGGACGAGGAGGACTACGAGTACTGGTCCTGGCGGCTGTGCGGGATTGCCTGCCTGCGGATGGCCCTCGACCACTGGTGGGGCGTCGCCCCCGCGGCGATCCGCCTCGCCGAGGAGTGCCAGGAGGCCGGGGCGTACATCAGGCACCCCGACGGCCGGCTCGACGGCCTGATCCACACCCCGTTCGCCGGCTACGTCCGCCGCCGCTGGGGCCTGACCGCGCACGCGGTGAGCCCGCTGCCCACCGACCAGCTGTACGGGGAACTCGCGGCCGGACGGCTCCCGATGATCTCCGTCCACCCGAGCATCCGCACTCTCGCCCCGGACCCGCCCCGCCTCGGCGGCCACCTGGTACTCGCCGTCGGCGCGGACGAGGACAACCTGTACATCCACAACCCGTCCGGCTTCCCCGACGGCTCGCAACGCCACGCCAAGGTGCCGTGGACCGACCTCGACCGCTTCTACGCCGGCCGCGGCATCGTCCTCGGACCGCCGCCCCGCTAGCCGTTCCCACGGCCGCCGGCTCAGTGCCGCGGGCGGTACGGGCGGCCCGGGCGAGGGTGCCGGGACGGCCCGGGCGCCGGGCGCCGGCCGGCGGGTGACTGCGGGCGGTCCGGCCGCTCGGGGCGCGGCGGCCGGCGGTTCGGGTCGAGGTGGACGGAGCCGACCAGGGCGCCGAGGACCGTGGCGCCGAGCGCGAAGGCGAGGGCCAGCGCGGAGGCCGTCCACCAGGAGTCGATCGTGCCCCCGGACCACCAGGCGAACGGGTACAGGCCGACGGCGGCCGCCACCGCGCCGACGACGGACAGCAGCGGTGTGCCCGGGGCGCCGGGCCGCGGGGACGACGGGACGCGGACCATCGCGATGAGCACGGCCACGACCACGCCGGAGAGGCCGAGCGCGAGCGGCCACCCCAGGACGAAGTTCGTCGTGACGGCGGTGACGACGGCCGCGGCGCCGGTCCAGGCGAGCACCAGGACCTGACGGACCGCCAGGTCGCGGGCGGGCTCCTGGCGGCGGCCGGGCGGCAGGCCCCGCAGCGCTCGGGCACCCAGGGCGGCGCACAGCGCGGCGGCGCCGACCGCCAGTGCGACCGGCAGCCCCTGGCCCGTCCAGTGGACGCGCGGCTGGTTCCGCACCAGCCACGGCGGGGTCCGCGGCACCGGCACCGTCGTCCAGCGGCCGTCGGCGGTACGGACGGCGATACCCGTCGCCGGGTAGTTCACGATCACGCCGTGCCCGCCGCCCGGCAGCGCGACCACCAGCAGCTCGCCCTTCGGACCGGCGGGCGACGACGATTCCGTTCCTGACGAGGACGAGGGCGCCCCGGCGGCCGCCTCGGGGTCGGGCGAGGCGTCGACAGCGGACGGGGCGGGGGAGGAGGTGGCAGCCGAGAGGGCCAGGGAAGGGTCGGTGGCAGCGGAGGCGAGCGACGCGTCGGCTGTCGAGGGGGCGGGGGAGGAGAGTGCAGCTGAGGCGTCGGCAGTCGAGGGGGCGGGGGAGGCGTCGACCGTGGACGGGGTGAGCGAGGCGGGCTGTGGGGGCGACGGGGCGGTGGTCGTCAGGAGTTCGGGTGGGGCGTAGGCGGTCTGCCAGGTGAGGCCGCCGTCCTGGGTGGACTCGATGGGGCGGTCGGTGCCGAGCAGGCGGTAGCAGAGCAGAGGCTGCGCCGGAACGCAGCGGCCCTGGTCGGCCGGCGGGCCGTCGTCGGCGTCCGGGAGGTCGTAGGGGAGGCGGGGTACGACCTGCCAGGTCAGGCCGCCGTCGTCGGTGGTCCACCAGTTGCTGTGGAAGTTCCCGTCGAAGGTCCGCAGCATCGGCCGCCCGTCCCGGCTGGTCAGCAGCGGCGGGCTCTGGAGCGGCGCGGAGGTCGCCACCACGGCCGCCACCGCGAGCGGGACGGTGAGCACGGCGAGGGCCCGGCGGACGTGCCAGGGGTGCCGGGAGTGCCACGAGCGGTGGGCGCGACGCCACAGCCACCAGGCGACGGCGAGCACCGGGAGCGCCAGGAGGTCGCTCCGGTCGCCCTTGATCCGGCTCGGGACGCCGCTCAACGACCAGATGCGGGAGGCGAGTTCACCACCGGCGACGCCGGACTTGGCCACCGCGAAGGCGAGTGCGGTGCCACCGATGCCGACCGCCGCCGGCCAGTGGCCGCGCAGCCGCAGCACCGGCGTGAGCAGCAGCGCCAGTACCGGCGGCGCGACCAGCATCCACGCCAGGTCGCTCAGTTTGCCGGTCACCGGACCGGGCCAAATCCGCTTCCCCGACCGGTCGTTGAACCCCAGCAGCAGCACTGCCGCGACCGTTCCCGGATGACCGGCCCAGCGCAGCACCGCCCCGGTCGCCGCAGCCCGTTCCCCCACGATCCGCATGGGAACCAGTGTGCTGACGACTGATCACGGCCGGGCCACGCTGCCGTATCGGAGTGCTACGACGCGAACGCCGGGTAGCCCGGCAGCGGTGCCACGTCCCAGCCCGCGGCGACCTCGTCCAGCAGCCGGCCGACGGTCTCGCGGAGCGCCGGGAACCCGTCCAGGCGCGCCGCCTGCTCCCAGCGGTGGCGCAGGAGTTGACGCCTCGTCGGGACCGGGCGGCGGGTGGCGTGCAGCAGCCGGTCCTCGCCGGCGTGCGGGAGCATCCGCACCGTGGCGTCGACCGTCCACACGGCGACCGCGTCGCGCATCCCGGCCTCCCACTCCGCGTCCGCGGCGAGCGCCGGGTAGACGGCGACGACCTCCGCCCGGTACGCCTCCTCGACCCGGCGGGCCAGGCCGTCGGGGAGGGCGAGGACGCACCAGCAGGTGGAGAAGGGCATCCGGCAGTACGCCGCGGTGAGGAACACCGACTGGTAGCAGGAGGCCTCGAAGTCGAGCAGCCGCAGACCGTCCGCGGTGAGCAGGTTGTTGTCGGGGCAGGTGTCGCCGGGGCTGAACGCCGGGTACTCCTCGCCGCCCGCCGGGCCGATCCGGGCGAGCTCCGCCGCCAGCCCCGCCGGGGCGGCGATCCCGGCCGCGGTGAGCACGCCGGGGAGGGCGGCCGCGTTCCGCGGGATCCACGGATCGTCCGCCCAGCTCGGCATGCCGACGTCGAACCGCCGCCACAGCGCCGCGAGTTCGGCCTGCCGGTCGATCGAGCGGGCCGCCAGGCGGCCGAGTCCGCGGGCCCACGCCAGCAGCCCCGCCTCGGCGGCCCGCGGGTCGTCGCCGAGCAGTACGTCGGCGAGGGACGGCGCGGTGCCGAGGTCGCCCAGTACCAGCAGCGGCACGTCGAGGTCCGCCGCCAGCAGCGGCGGGCCGGCCAGGCCGAGCGTCAGCCCCGCCGCCTCGGCGGTGAAGCAGCGCAGTGCCTCCGGCCCGCCGGTGTACGCCTTGACGACGACGGTGCGGCCGTCCTCGGTGCGGCAGCGCAGCACGGTGGTGCGACGGCTGCCGCCGAGGTCGACGGGACCGGACAGGCCGGTGCCCAGCAGCCGCCCGGCCACGCGGAGGATCTCGTCCATCCGGGCATCCTGCCACCACCGGGCAGGGGCCGTACGCGGCCGGGCCGTGCGGGATCGGGCGGCGGGTGAGGTGGGGTGACGGGGTGTCAGGACGCGGTGGGCAGGCCGATCGGGGTGGTGGGCGGGAGGTCGGCGCGGCAGGCGGCGGCGATCGGGCGCAGGGCGGCGGCCAGGTCGTCGAGTTCGGCGCGGTGGAAGTCGCTCCAGACCCGGGCGGCGGCCAGGTCGGTGGCGGCTTCCAGGGCCTGGTGGCGGGTGCGGCCCTCGGGGGTGAGGGCGCCGTCGGGGGCGAGCCACCGGCGGTCGACCAGGCGGGCGGTGGCGGCGTCCCACTGCTCGTCGGTCCAGCCGCGGTGCGGCTGCAGGGTGTCCCGCCGGGTGTCGAGGGCGCAGCGGACCACCAGCGCCTCGCAGCCGTCCAGGCCCTCGGCGACCAGGGCCGCGACGTGGCCGTCGCCGCGGTGCTCGCGCAGCACGGTGGTGGCCTGCCAGAGCCGGGCGAGGCGACCCTCCGGCCGGGGGAGCGCGGCGTTGGCGGCGGCCAGCACCCGGCCCGCACAGTCCAGTCCGGCGACCGCTCGCTCCAGCAACTCGACCGAGTGGTCGACGAGTTCGGGCTGGACGTCGGCGAGCACCCGGTCGAGCGCGGCGACCGCCCCGGTCACCCGGGCGTGCAGCGCCTGCTCCGGCGTGGCCCGGGACCACAGCTCCGGCAGCGCCCGTTCCACCATCGCCGGCGCGAAGTTGAAGAACGCCGCGACCACCGGCGTCGCGTCCACCGCGCCCAGCGGCGCGGACCGGCCGCCGAAGTAGCCGCGCCAGTACCCGCGCAGCCCCGCGGCCTCGTACGCGGCGCGGCTCTCCGGCGAGAAGTAGGTGAGCGCGTGGACGGGCTCGAACAGCCACCACAGCGCACGCGCGGGGTGCACCGGCTCGGTCATCGGGGTGCCTTTCGACGAGGGTGGACGAACGGTCAGGCGTACCGGAGCCTGCCAGAGCGCCGCGCGCCGCGGAAGATCGCCCGGGCGGGGGCCGGGCCCGCAGCGCGGGGGCGGCGGACCGGGGCGGCCGGGGTCCGGGCGGTGGCGGACCGGGGCGGCCGGGGTCCGGGCGGTGGCGGGGGCAGGGGATGATGGAGCGAGCGGCCACCCCGGCCACCCGCACCGAGTCGTGAAGGTACCCTCCCATGGCGCAGATCAGCCCCAGCATCCTGTCCGCCGACTTCGCCCGCCTGGCCGCGGAGGCCGAGGCGGTCCGCGGAGCGGACTGGCTGCACGTGGACGTGATGGACAACCACTTCGTGCCGAACCTCACGCTGGGCGTCCCGATCGTCGAGTCGCTGGCCCGCGCCACCGACATCCCGCTCGACTGCCACCTGATGATCGAACAGCCCGACCGCTGGGCGCCGCAGTACGTCGAGGCCGGGGCCGGCTCGGTCACCTTCCACGTGGAGGCCGCCGCCGCACCGGTCCGCCTCGCCCGGGAGATCCGCGCCAAGGGCGCCCGCGCCTCGATGGCACTGCGCCCCGCCACCCCGATCGAGCCGTACGAGGACCTGCTGCCCGAGCTGGACATGCTGCTGATCATGACGGTGGAGCCCGGCTTCGGCGGCCAGGCCTTCCTCGACATCATGCTCCCGAAGATCCGCCGCACCCGGCAGCTCATCGACAAGCACGGCCTCGAGCTGTGGCTGCAGGTCGACGGCGGCGTCTCCACCGCGACCATCGAGGCCTGCGCGGAGGCCGGCGCCGACGTCTTCGTGGCCGGCTCGGCGGTGTACGGCGCGGCCGACCCCGCGGAGGCGGTGCGGGCGCTGCGGGCGCAGGCCGACGCCGCGACCGCCTCGGCCGGCTGGGCCTGTCGCCACTGAGGCTGCCGCCGGTGAGGTTGTCGCTGTTGAGGTTGTCGCTGTTGAGGCTGCCGCCGGTGAGGTTGTCGCTGTTGAGTCGTGGCCGCTGCCGCTGCCGCGGCGTGCTGGTGCCGGTTCCGGAAACCGCTTGCACGCGGTGCGCGTCCCCCCCTGCGGTAGGGGCCGGCGCGGCAGGCGTCGGCACGGTCGGTCGGTCGCGGGGCGGGGTGCGGGTGCGGGAGCAGACGGTGGTTGACGGCGCGTCGGACGTGGTGGCGCCGAGGGTCGGGCACGGCAGCGGGCGGCGGCGTTTCCTCGGGGCGCTCGCCCTCGCCGCGCTCGGTACGGGGGCGGTCGGCGGTGCGATGGTCGAGGACGTGCTGCCCGGCGGTGTCCGGGTGCGCCGCGCCCTCGGCCTGACCGGCGACGACGGCACGGTGCCCGACGTCCGGCCCGGCCCGGTGCGGACCGAGACCCGGCACTCCGCCGCTCGCGGACGCGACGTCCGACTGGTCGTCATCGATCCGCCCGGCGGCGGGGGTTCCGCACTCCCGGTCTGCCTGGCGCTGCACGGGCGAGGCAGCAGCGCGGAGGGGTTCCTCGGCCTCGGGCTGCCGCAGTTCCTGGCCGCCGCCGTCGCCGCGGGCGTCCCCCCGTTCCGGGTGGTCGCCGTCGACGGCGGTGACGCCACCTACTGGCACCCGCGCGGCGGCGACGACCCGATGCGCCTGCTCACCACCGAACTCCCCGGCTGGATAGCCGAGTTCGGCTTGCCCGCACCGTCCCGGGCGCTCGGCATCTCGATGGGCGGCTCCGGCGCCCTGCAGTACGCCCGGGCCCGGGGCGGCCTCGCCGCCACCGCGCTGCTCAGCCCCGCGCTGTTCCGCAGCTGGCCGGACGCCCGCACCGTCGACGCCTACCAGGACGAAGCCGACTGGCGGGCCCACGAGCCGCTCCAGCACCTCGACGCGCTCCCCGGAGCCGGCCGCACCGCTGTCTGGTGCGGCACCGAGGACCCGTTCTGCCCGGCCGCCCGCGAGCTGGCCGGCCACGTCGCCGAGACCCACTTCCCGCGCGGCGAGCACACCGACGGCTTCTGGCGGCGGGTGCTGCCCGCCGCGCTGGAGCTGGTCGGCCGGGCCTGAGCCGAGACCGCCCTGACGGCCCGTCGCGACTGAGGCGCTCGCGGGCGACCGTTGCCGACGGCCCGCCTCTCGCCGATCGCCCGCCTTTCGCCGACGGCCCGTCGCAACCGCTGCCGACGCATCGTCAGGTCGATACTGGCGGCATGAGCAACCTCGATCGGAAGCCCTCGCCGAGCGTCTGCGGCAACCAGGCCGCCACCGGACCGGTGAAGGACCTGCTGACCGGGCGCACCGTCCCGCTCGGCGAGTCCACCGTGGTGCGCCGGCTGCTGCCCAACCTCGGTCGGCGGATGGTCGGCGCCTGGTGCTTCGTCGACCACTACGGGCCCGACGACATCGCACAGGAGCCCGGGATGCAGGTCCCGCCGCATCCGCACATGGGGCTGCAGACCGTCAGCTGGCTGCACCAGGGCACCGTGCTGCACCGCGACAGCCTCGGCAGCGTGCAGACCGTCCGCCCGTACGAACTCGGGCTGATGACCTCGGGGCGGGCGATCTCGCACTCCGAGGAGTCGCCCCGGGAGCACGCCCGCTACCTGCACGGCGCCCAGCTGTGGGTCGCCCTGCCCGACGCCCACCGGCACACCCCGCCCGCCTTCGAGCACCACGCCGAACTCCCGGTGGTCAGCGCCGGCGGGCTCGACGCCCGCCTGATTCTCGGTACCCTCGACGGCGCCACCTCCCCCGGCACCACCCACACCGCCCTGACCGGCGCCGACCTCACCCTTCGCGAGGGCGCCGCCCACCGCCTCCCGATCGACCCCGGCTTCGAGTACGCCGTCCTCGCCATGACCGGCACCGTCGACGTCGACGGCGTCCCCGTCGAACCCGGCTCCCTGCTCTACCTCGGCTGCGGCCGCCGCGAACTCCCCCTCCTCGCCCGCACCGACGCCGCCGTCCTCCTCCTCGGCGGCGAACCCTTCGAGGAACAGATCGTCATGTGGTGGAACTTCATCGGCCGCACCGCCGAGGAGATCACCCAGGCCCGGGACGACTGGCAGGCCGGCACCCGCTTCGGCGAAGTCCACGGCTACGACGGCACCCGCCTGCCCGCTCCCGAACTGCCGAGCGTCCCCCTGAAGGCCAGGGGAAGGGCACGCTGACGTGATTTGTGCGGCAGCCGTTCAGTCGCTGGGGCCCTGCTGGGGAGCGGGGCCGACCTGGGACAACGGCGTGCCGGCCCTGCGGAGTTCGCGGAGGTGCTGCAGATTCGCTGCTGTCCATGCGGTCTGCGGATGGCTCTCTCCGAGCGCCCGGATCCGCAGCTCCAGGACCGTTGCCAGTTCAAGCTCGGCCGAGTTGAGGTCCCGGTGTTCCCAGGCAAGCAGGGCGAGTTCTGTGCGGGTGATCAGCGTGTACGGGTGTCCCTCGCCGAGTATCTCGATCCTGGCTGCGAGCACCTCACGGAACCCGGCCTCGGCCTCCTCCCACCGCCCGAGCCTGCGGGCCACCACGGCGAGGCTGTGGCGTGTGGCCAGCGTGTCGGGGTGGCGTTCTCCGAGTACCTGGCAGCGTGCGCGGTGGACGATCCGGTACTCAGCCTCCGCATGGGACAGGTCCCCGCGCTCGCGGGCCATCCTGGCCAGGCTGTAGCGGGAGACGAGGGTGTCAGGGTGGTGCTCGCCGAGGAGCCGGGCCCGGATTTGCCACACCGCGTGATGTTCCTGCTCGGCCTCGTCCAGCCGGCCGAGCTCGCGCAGCACCATGGCCCAGGTGTGGCGGACGGCGAGTCCGCTGGCGTCGTCCTCTCCGAGGAGCCGGCGCAGTTCGTCCGCTACGGTCCTGAGCTCGGCCTCGGCCTCTTCCGCCCGGCCCTGCTTACGTGCCACGCGGGCCAGGCTGTACCGGGCGTCCAGGGTGGCCAGATTGTGCTCTCCGAAGACGTCACGCCGCGCCAGGTAGACGTCCTGGATGCGGTTCTCGGCCTCCGAGTAGAGGCCCCGTAGGTCCAGGTACCGCGCGACCAGTAGAGCCGCAGCGCCCGCGCTCACGATGCCCTCGTCATCGTCCACTGCTTCGATGGCCAGCCGGTGGGCATCGAACACGTGTGGCGCCAGCGCCTGCAACTGCGGCCAGGAAGCGGGGTCCTCGACTTGGTGGCGCAGGGCCTCGACGGCGCCGTTCAGCAGTAGGCCGGCCGCCGGCCGCGCCCATGGAGCCTCCTCGGTGCGCGCGGCGTCGCGCACCAGCGGATGGAGCCTCAGCATGGGCAGAGTGACTGACGCACCGTCGACTTCGATGAGGCTCAGGTCGGCGAGTGCCTTGAGGAGGCGCCAGAGGTGGGCGCCGTCAGAGACACCGAGCGGAGCCACGGCGGCGATCCTGTCCGGGTGGAGCACCGTCACGTACGGGAGAGGCGCGTTCGCAAAGGCGGAGAGCAGCCGGATCAGGGGGCGTGCCTCGGGTAGGCCGCGGCTGGCCAGTTGGTCGAGGGTCAGCATCGTTGCACTCCTGGTGACTCGGTTCGGGTCGGACCGATCGGGACCACCCTCCTCGACGGCCTGCAGGTAGGCCGCGAAGGTCAGCGCCGCGGTCGTGTCCGGCCACGGCTGCTCTGATACGTCGGCGAGGTAGCTGCCCGCAAGCCGGAGAGCGAGTGGCAGGCCGCCGAGGCGCGTGGCCAACGCCTCGGCATCCCGGAGCGCGCCCTTGTCGGAACCCGCATAGTCGATGAGGACCTGGGCGGCGGGCGACGGGGCTACCACCCCGTGCTCACCTGGATCAGAGGACGCCAGACTCCCGACGTGGTGCAGCCGGAAGCCCGGCCCCCACGCCTCGGCAGCTCCGGTCCGCGTGGTGATCAGGACGAGTCCGTTGCCTCGGTGCGGGCGGATCCAGCCGGTGCCGTCGCTCAGGCGACCGGTGTTGTCGAGGCGCCGGGGATCGTCCATCCCGTCCACGACAAGCAGCCACCGTCGGTCGTACCTTTCGAGGACCTGCCACAGCAGGTCCGCCCTGTCGCGAGTGCGGACCTCCTCTTCGGTGGCACCGGCCTGCCGGGCGACCGTGAGCAGTCCCGACGCCAGTGCGTCCTGGTCCGCGGGACCGATCCACCAGACCTGGATGCCGTTCGTGGAGGCGTGGTGCGCTGCCTCCAAGGCCAGGGTGGTCTTGCCCGACCCGCCCATGCCGTGGAGTACGTGGGCCCCGCTCGGTGAGGTGTCCGTGAGCAGGTCGGTCAGGGTTTCCAGGAGGGCTTCCCGGCCACGTGGGGGGTGGTTGGGGTTCCGTCGCGCCAAGGGCGGACTGAGGGTCATCGCGCCAGTTCGGACGTCGTTCTGGAAGTAGACGTTCAGCTGGTCCACCCGTCCGGCCGCCACTCCGGCATGCCCGATGGTGAACGCGGAACCGACCGTCGCGGCTGCGAGTCCACCGGGTTCGGCCGAGAAACTGGCGTGTCCGCCGAAGGCCGGCGAGTTATTGCCCAACGACGTGACAGCCGTGGCCGCGCCGGAGAGCCCGATCACCTCGCGCAGCAAGGCGACGGCCGACTCGCGGTCAGGACCATCGAGTTGGCGAAGCAGCGCCTCGAAGTGGGACCGCCACACCGTTGCAGCAGATTCCAGGCGGCCCGCCGCACCGTCCTCTCCGGCCGATAGACGGTCGAGTTCCGCAGACACCGCATCGACGTCCCGGGATCCGGACCGGCTGAAGACCCGTACGACCCGTTCCCGCACCGCGGCCCACGCCTCGGTTCCGGCGGCCTGTGCCACCGCTGTCCCACCCGCGGCAGCCAGCGCCGCCAGCGCTTCCGCCAGCATTCCCGCCCCCGTCAGCCGGCCGTTGTGGACCGCACCGGCCCCCGATCTCCCTACCCGAAATCCGCGCGCCGACGCGCGGCTCACTCCGGATTCCGTTCCTGGAACCAGGACGGACGGACCGTCAACACCGCGGTGCCGTCGAGTGTCGCGTGGCGGTGGGGCGAACAGGAGCGGAACGCTTCGGCACGCGGTGGTGACCGTCCTGGCGGGGCCTGCGGGGATGGGTCATCGGCCATTCTGGGGGGCTTACTTCACTTCTTGACGGAAGTGGTCGAGACCTTTAGGTTCACCGACGACCGGAGGACTGGCGGCTCGACGACCGAGAAGGATCCCCGATGCGTAGGAAGACCTCCCTCGGCCGGGCGCTGCTCGGCCTGGCCGGGGCGGCGGCCCTGGCGGCGGCCCTGGTGGTGGCCGTGCCGGCGAGTGCGCAGGCGAGTGTGTTGACGTTGTTGCCGCAGAACGCGCCGGGCCTCGACCAGAGCTTCTCGCCGGCCTACGACTACGACCGGGACGGGTGCTACGCCACGGCGGCGATCGGTGCGGACGGCACGCTCAACCCGGGCCTGAAGCTGGGCGGCGACGTCAACGGGCACTGCCACGACTACGCCCAGCTGGCCAACGCCAACACCTACTCGCGGTCGAAGTGCAACAACGGCTGGTGCGCCGTCATGTACGCCAGCTATTTCGAGAAGGACCAGGCCACGCTCGGTCCGCTCGCGATCGGGCACACCCACGACTGGGAGCACGTGGTGGTGTGGATCGCCGACAACCAGGTCCAGTACGTGGCGGTGTCCCAGCACAGCGGCTACCAGTTGGCGGGCCGTTCGGCGATCCGGTTCGACGGCACCCACCCGAAGGTCGTCTACCACAAGGACGGGGCGTCGACGCACTGCTTCCGGTTCGCCAACGCCAACGACGAACCGGCCGAGAACGCCACCGGCAACTGGTTCTACCCGCGCCTGGTCGGCTGGGACGGCTACCCCGCGGGCTACCGGGACCGCCTGATGAGCGCGGACTTCGGCGCGGCCACCATCAAGATCGACGACGGCGACTTCCAGTACGCGCTCGCCCACACCGAGCCCGCGGGCATCCCGTTCGACCCCAACGCCTGACCCGGCCTCTACAGTGACCGCATGGCCGCAGATCTGTGGTTCCCGAGCGACGACCCCGAGACCGAGTCCGAACTGGACGGGACCGAGCGGGACTTCGTGGCGGCGCTGCGCGAGCGGGCCGGAGGGTGGGCGGTCGCTCCGGCCGTCAGTTGGGTGGGGCGGCCCGAGGACGACTCCTCGTTGGTGGTGTGCGTGGGCGTCGGCGACCGCTCGCTCGGCTGGCCGCTGCGCGCCGGCCTGCACCTGACCGGTGCCACGGTCCGCGGGGACCGGCTGGTCCACCGGGACTTCTACTGGCTCGCGCAGCCGCCGACCTGGCTGGCGCTGAACGCCGCCGGCAGCCCGCAGGAGCTGGCCGCGCTCTCGGCGGACTGGTTCGAGCGCATCCTCCGGCTGCCCGTGGTCCGGCACGAGTGGTACCACGACGGCCGGCGCTACGCGTACCGGTGCCTGTTCGCGGACGACGGCGACGGCTGGTGCGACGGCTACCGGGACGACCTCGCCCCGCCGGGGCAGCCCGAGTACCTGAGCGCCGTCGGCGCACGGGACGCCGGGTACCGGATCCGGTCGGGGGCTCTCGGTTCCCCCGACCGGATCACCGTCCTGCGGATGCGGTCGGACTGACGCCTCGCCCGGAAGGGCGGGCGGATGACGTCCCGTCAGCAGCCCTGTCAGGAAAGGGCGGCGAGGACCTCGTTCGCCGCCCGGGCGCCCTCGACGGCTCCGCCGTTCATGTAGCCCTGGAAGTCGTACGAGGTGTGCTCGCCCGCGAAGTGCAGGTTGCCCTGCGCGGTGGCCTCGTAGCCGGCGTAGGTGGTCAGGTAGCCCACCGGCCAGTAGGAGTAGGCGCCGTAGGAGTACGGGTTGAGGTGCCAGGCGGACAGGGTGGCCCGGCCGTTCCAGGCGGCCTTGGTGCCCGGCCAGACGGCGTCGATCTGGCTGAGGTAGTCGTCGGCCAGGTTGCGCGTGTACGGGGTGGCGGCGGTGGTGAACGCGGACGGCGGCGTGAGGCCGCGGGCGAGGCTGCCGCCCCCGTACTGGACCAGGATGCCGCTGGTGCCGGCCTGGCCGCGGGTGACGTCCCAGGCCTGTTGGTAGGGCAGGTCGGCGAAGCACTCGCCGTTGGAGACGCCGGGCCAGGCGCCGGTGCCGGACCAGGAGTCGCGGCGGGTGAACTGCATGTTGAGCTTGGTGCAGGCGCCCATCCGCATGTTGGCCAGGACGCCCTGCATCCTGGTGTCGAGTCCGGCCCTGGACAGGTCGACGCGGGTCTGCAGGATCGGCAGCGGGACGGCCAGGACGGTGTGGTCGGCGACCACCGTCTTCGTGCCGCCGCCGTCCAGGGCGAAGGTGAGGGTCTGGCTGCCGTCGGCGTTCCTCACCACGGCCTGCAGGGTGTGGCCCAGCTGCACGGTGCCGGCCGGCAGGGCGGCGGCGACGGCCCGGGGCAGCTGGTCGTTGCCGCCGGTGATGTGCCAGCGCTCGTCGGAGCCGCCCCAGATGGAGAGGTTCCCGGGGCTGGACTGCCAGGAGATCATCACCAGCATCGCGTAGGAGGACTGCGCGGTGGTGTCGGCGCCGTACTCGACGGCGTAGGCGCAGTCGAGCAGCGCACCGAGGTCGCTGCCGAACCCGCCCGGTACCCGGGAGTTGATCCAGTCGCGGATCGACATCGCGTCGAGCGCGACCGAGGCGGCGTTGTGGCTGTTCCAGGTGGGCGCGGAACCGCCGTCCTGGATGTCCTTCTTGACGGCCTGCCAGATCTGCTTGAAGTCGGTGTCGACCTGGTCCTTGGGGTAGTAGTGGCCGTTGAAGTGGAAGACGCCCTCGGCGCCGGGCGGCAGGCCGGCTCCGACGTCGGTCAGGCCGAGGCCGAAACGCTGGCAGAGGTCCTTGATGGCGTGGTGGCCGGTGTCGACGAGTTCGCCGCCCCACTCCGAGACCTGGCCCTGGTTCCACAGGCCGGGACTGGACGGGCTGCCGCCGGAGTACATCCGGCCGCCGATCCGGGTCGGGTTCGCTTCGTAGACGGTGGCCGCGACGCCCTTGTCGGCGAGGGTGAGGGCCGCGTTCAGACCGGAGATGCCGGCGCCGACGACGGCGATCCGGGGAGCGCCGTCGATCTTCGGGACGGGGGTGGGGGCGGCGTGCGCCCGGCTGCCGCCGGCCAGTGCCGAGGCGCCGGTCAGGCCGACGCCGAGGGCGGCGGCCCGGCCCAGCAGAGTACGGCGGGAGACGCCGTCCGGCTCGGTGCGGGCCTCGTCGCGCAGGCCGCGGTACTCGCCGACGGGCATGGCGAGGCGGTCGGCGACGGCCTGGTCGGCGAGCAGGTTGCGGATCAGCCGGGCTTGGTGGGTGCGTGCCATGGGGGGCTGCCTTTCCGTTCTCGGTGGGGGTCGAGCGGTGAGCGGGGCGGTGCGGGCGGGGCCGGCTCGGAGCGCAGTGGGGGGGAGGGCTCTGAGCACGGCGGGGCGGGGGAGGCTCAGAGCACGGCGGGCGCGGGGGCTTCGCTCTCGCGCTCCTGCGCGTTCTCGACCACCAGACGGCCCATCACCTCGTACTTCGCCGGGTGCCTGGCCTTCATCCAGAGCGCGAGGGCGATGCCGCCGAGGAAGACCGCCGCGACGATCCACGGGATGAACCGGAAGAAGAGGATCTTCGAGGCCGCGCCGGCGGCGGTGTCCAGGTTCGTCACCAGCAGCACGATCGCGGCGAGCATCCCCAGGCCGCCGAGCAGCGGTGCGGTGAAGGTGCGGAACCAGTGCCGGGACTCGGGGTGGTTCTTGCGGAAGTAGGCGATCACCGCGAAGGAGCAGAGCGTCTGCACCACCAGCAGGGCGAGCGTGCCGAGGATCGCGGTGAGGGTGTAGAGGCTCACGTACGGGTCCTGGCCGGTCGCCCAGAACGCCACCACGATGGCCAGCGCGATGCCGGTCTGGGTGAAGGACGCGACGTACGGCGAGCCGTGCCGGGGGTGGGTGCGGCCGAGCGCGGGAACGAGGAAGCCCTCGCGGCCGATCGCGTACAGGTAGCGGGCGGCGCACTGGTGGAAGGCCATGCCGCAGGCGAAGGCGCTGGTCACCATCAGCCACTGGAAGGCGGTGACGGCCCAGGAGCCCAGGTACTGCTGGGCGGGGCCGAGGAAGAGGTCGAGCGGGTTCGAACCGCCCGCGATGTCCAGGGACTTGGCGGGACCGTTCCCGCTCAGCACCATCCAGGAGACGAAGGTGTAGAGCACGCCGAGCAGGACGACCGCGAGCAGCGTGGCGCGCGGGATGATCCGCTTCGGGTTGCGGGACTCCTCGCCGTACATCGCGGTCGACTCGAAGCCGATCCACGACCAGAAGCAGAAGAACAGGCCGACGCCCGCGTTGATCCCGGCGAACGCGCCGGTCGGGTTGAGCGAGGACACCTGCAGCCCGTCAGGGCCGCCGCCGTGCGCCAGCACCGCGCCGGCTAGCACGGTCAGCATCAGCACCTCGCCGACCAGGAAGACCGCGAGGATCTTCGACGCCACCTCCAGGTCGAAGTACGACAGGATCGCGGTGACCGCCAGCATCGCCAACGCGAACACCTGCCAGGGCAGGCTCACGCCGAACTGCGACTCGACGGCCTGGCGGGCGAAGTACGCGAAGATTCCCACGATCGAGGCCTCGAAGACCACGTACGCGAGCACCGCCAGCAGGCCCGAGGCCAGGCCGGCCACCCGGCCCAGGCCGTAGGAGACGTATCCGTAGAACGCCCCGGCGGTGGTGAGGTGCCGGGCCATCGCCACGTACCCGACGGTGAAGACGGTCAGCACCAGGGTGACGAAGAGGAAGCCGGCCGGCGCGTGGACGCCGTTGCCGCCGCCCACGATCACCGGGAGGTTGCCGGTCATCGCGGTGATCGGCGCGGCCGTCGCCAGGGCCATGAAGATCACGCCGGTCAGTCCGACGGAGTCGGCCTTGAGGCGTTGGACGGTCGGCGGGTCCTGGACGGCAGCGGACTCGTTGACGGCTGACACGGGCAACTCCCTTGGGACGGAGGGCGCGAGACGGCGCGGCGGGCGGCTTCGGCGGCCGCCGGCCCGCGGCCGCCGCGGAGTTGGCCCAGTGTGCGGTGCGTCACCTGTCCGGGGGGATGTGCAGCATGTAGCGGGGCTGGTTACCGAATTGACGACCTGTCATGCGAGGACGCGTCGGGGCGGGCCGACCGGCCCACCCCGACGCGTCCGCTCATCGCCGGGTCCTCACCCGATCAGGGGACGATCGGGTGCGAGATCTGGCAGCCGCCCGCGCCGCCGTTGTAGTCGTTCGACCAGGTTCCCTGCATCGCGAAGGAGCCGGTCGCCAGGGCCACGTTCTGCGCGCCGCCGACGCCGCCGGTGCCCTTCCAGGCGCACTTGTCGGCGTTCTCGTACCCGGTCGAGTCGGTCCAGCCGCCGGCCGGGTTCTGGTCGGTGATGGTCTCCGAGTACTCGTGGCCGTAGACGATCGTCACGCCGTCCAGCGTGCCGGCGCTGCCCGCGTTGACGTAGTTCTGGCCGCAGGAGGCGCCCATGTCGGTGACGTAGGGGTCGTTGGTGAAGGCGATGTCGCCGTACGCGGACGGGGCCGCGCCGCCCGACAGCGTGGTGTCGCCGTTCCAGTCGTGCCAGGCGCAGAACTGGCCGCCGGAGGTGTTGAACCCGTCCGGGTGGGTGCCGGTCGGGGAGAGCACGACGTACTGCGCGTCGCGGTTGGAGGCGGCGGTGGTGTTGCCGAAGTGGCCGGCCGCCTTGACCGCCTCGGTGGCCAGCTGGTTGCCGGTGGCCTGGCCGGGGGCGGCCACCGACTCGTCCACCCAGACACCGGCCAGCGCGCCGCCGGTCGGGTAGCCCACGTGGTCCGCGGACGCCGCGCAGGTGGTCGCGCCCTTGGCCGCGCCGTCGCAGTACTGCGTCATGACGCCGGACCAGGTCTCGCCGTTGGTGCCCAGGCCCTTGAACAGCTGCTGGGCCCGCACCGCGATGCCGGCCGGGTCGCCGGAGAGCGTGGTGTAGCCGTTCGCGTCGGTGCCCTGGCCGCCCCACTGGGAGCCCCAGAAGACCAGGTAGACCTTCGGCGCGCCGGTGGTCACACCGATGCCGTCGACGCCGCCGCCGAACTTCAGGTTCGCGGTCCGCTTGCCGGCCGCGGCGGTGCCCGCGCCCTTCGCCGGGACCGCGCCGTGGCGGTACGGGTGGCTGGGGCCGGCGAACTCGTCGACCGGCTGGTTCGCCGAGGCGGGGGCGGCGGCGAAGCCCGCGGCCGCGATCACCAGCGAGGTGAGGCCGGTCATGACCTTGACACTCGTCCGGCGGGTGGGGGACATGCCCATCGTGAGGGTTCCTCTCATGCCGGCCGCGGACCTGTGGGTCCGGTGCCGGCGTGTGGGGGCGAATGGGACCGAGTGGCCGAGTGGAGCGGCCACCGGCGGACGGCATGCCGAAGACCCGCTGCTGGCGGAGCGACCGACATGTGAGGGGCCGTCAGGCCCGCGGTTCGTGCGGCCTGCCGTCGAGTCGGCAGCACATCAGATCCGGCGAAACAGCGTCAACGAGTCGGACGGCAAAGGAATCGCCGGTGAATGCCGCGAACGTCAAAAACGCCCAGGCGGCCGCATGATCGATGCGCGTAGCGCGATTCGGCATCAACAGTTGAGGCGAGTTCGTGAACTGTATTCCGCGCCGCGGGGCGCCTCCGGTTGAGGGCTGGGGGACGCGGCCGAAGACTGGTGGCACCTGTTCCCCACCGGCCGGAGAGGCTCCCCCGTGAAAGACCTCGAGTTCACGCAGAAGCGCACACTGTCCCGCCCGCAGGCCGCCGACCAGCTGGAGGCGCTGGCCGCCGCGATCAGACGCGGCGGCCAGGCCGAGCTGGAGCTCGGGCCCGGAAAGCTGACCGTCCGCATCCCCGACGAACTCCGCGTCGAGATCGAGGTCGAGCTGGAGGGCGACGAGATCGAGCTGGAGGTCGAGATGTCGTGGCGGACCACAGCCGCGGACGCCGAGGACTGACCCCTCGAGGCATCCGCCCGGACGCGGACCGGCGTGGCCCGTCGCGGACCTGCGCGGCCCGGGAAGCCCCGGAGCACCGAACGCGGTGCTCCGGGGCCGCCGCGTGTGCGGCTCAGCGCCGATCGCGGCGGTCGTCGTCCTCGTCGTCGTTGCGGCGGACCGGGAGGACGCGGCCGAGCTGGAGGGCCGCGTACAGCGGGTCCATCGACTGGCCCTCGTCGTCGAAGTCGTCCTCGTCCTCGCCGTGGTGCTGGCCGGGGCCGCGGTTGTTGCGCTGGGCGGCCGCCGCGTTGCGGACGGCGCCGCTGCCGGCGTGGCCGCCGCCTCCGCCTCCGCCGCCGTGCATGCCGCCCATCGCGCCGCCCATCGGCATCGGGCCGACCATGCCGCCGGCCTGGGCCTGCCGGCCGCCGGGGCCGCCGCTGCCGCTCCCGCCGGAGCCGGACGGGGAGCCGCTGGTGTGGGCCTCGGTCTCCAGGTCGGTGTGCGGGCGGCCGGTGGAGCCGCCGCCGCGTGAACTGCCCAGCGCGGTGGGCATGCTGAGCCGGGGGCCGAGCGCGGTGTTGACGTGCTCCCCGCCGCCGGGAGCGGAGACCCCGCCGCCGCCGGAACCGCCGGTGTGACCGCCGCCGGAGCCGCCCGCACCGGACAGCTTGGGGTCCTTCAGACCGAGGGTGTCGGTGCCCTGCCCGCCGTGCGAGCCGGTGAGCTGCCCGCCGACCGGGCCCAGCTTCGGCATCAGCGCGGCGAAGGAGGCCAGCCCGGCGTCGTGCGAGCCGCCGCCGGTGCCGCCGTGGGCGCCGCCCGGAGCGGTCAGCGCGTTCGGGCTGAACGGGTTGGCCATGGTGGAGCCGAGGCTGTTCAGGCTGAGCTGGGTGCTGTCCTCGTTCTCGTTGAGGTTCTTCAGCATCTTGTCCATCTTGCCCGCGGTGTCGCGGAACGAGGCGAGGATGC
Source organism: Kitasatospora sp. NPDC002522 (assembly GCF_053595195.1). Taxonomy (NCBI): domain Bacteria; kingdom Bacillati; phylum Actinomycetota; class Actinomycetes; order Kitasatosporales; family Streptomycetaceae; genus Kitasatospora; species Kitasatospora sp. NPDC002522. The sequence goes on along the minus strand of NZ_JBSFXE010000032.1, from coordinate 65,323 downwards.
GGTTCAGCACCTCCTGGCCGATGGTCTCCAGGATCTTCTCGCAGGCGGCGATCACCAGCTTGCCGAACGGGTCGCCGGAGTCGCCGAGCTTCAGGCCGTGCACGGTGTTCCGGAACGCGTTGCCGTGCGACTCGATGTCGTCCGCGTTGCGCCGGATGTCGGCGGCGCAGGTGGCGAGTTGGGCCAGGTCGATGTTGAAGCCGTGGCCGGTGGAGTTGTTCGCCGGGGTCGGCGCGATCTTCTGTGCCGCGGTGTCGATCAGGTTGTCGATCGGCCGCATGAGGGTCTGGCCGAGGCGGCTGACCGCCTCCTCCAGCAGGCGGTTCATGATCTCCCGGCCGATCCGCAGCACGGCCGCGGCGCTCCACGGGCCGGTGGACGACGCGGCGGCCAACTGGGCCTGGATGGAGAACAGCTGAGTGATCGACTGGGTCTTGGCGATCTCGACCACCAGCGCCGCGGCGCGCAGCACCTTCGCGACCGTCTGGCAGGCCTCGACGATCACCGAGGAGTACTTGGTGATCGTGCTCCAGAGCTCGGACAGCTTGTCCGCGGAGTCGCCCTGATAGACCTGGTGGAGCGTGGTGAGCGCTTTGTCCGCCGTCATCTGGGCAGAGTCGAGCGCGGCCGCCAGTTTCTCCAACTGGTCGGCCAGGTGGTTCAGTTCGTCCTCATTGGCCCCGGGGAAGCGCACGCCGAGCAGACCCAGCACGTGCGAAAGCCCCGATGGTAGTTCCACAGCCATGCCGCCCCCAGCTGCTGCCCGCGGTAAGTCCCTGATCGCGCACTGCGACGATACACACCGCGTCCGCTTCGGACCACCTGGCTTCGGTCATCGAAGGGCCATTGTAGGCAAACCGGTACGACAGTACGGTGTGCGCCATGCGATGGGGATCATGGAAGCGCGGCCGGTCCGACTCCGGCCCGGGTACGCCCGGCGGGACCGCCGAACGGCCGTCCGTGCAGACGGTGTTGGGCGCGGTCGCCGAGGAGCTGACGGCGCTTCACGGCCAGGAGTGGCGGGTGGACGGCGAGCAGGTGCGCGGGCCCGGGCGGCTCGCGGTGCGGCTCGGCGGGTCGGCGGACGACCACCCGGACCAGGTCGAGCTGGTGTTCCTGGCCGACACCGACCGCCCGGGGACCGCGGTGCCGGACCGGGTGGCCGGGATCGGCGCGGGCAGCGAGGAGGCGGTGCGCCGCGCGGTCGAGGTGTGGGCCGCCACCTCCGGCGTCACGATGCTCGAACTCGTCGCCCACAACGGGCGGTTCGCCGGCCACCTGGACCCGCTCGACCAGGACGGGCTGCCCGGCTGGCACGCCATCCACGGCGGCATGGTCGGCTGGGGCACCGGCGAGCGGCACCACGCGGTGCAGGACTGGCTGGTGCGCCACCCGGTGCTGCCCGCCCTCGCCCCGGCGCTGGCCGGACCGCTCGGCCGGGACCAACTCGTCGGCGTGACCGTGTTCTTCGGCGGCCGGCCGGGCGAGGAGACCGCCGAGGTGCTGGTCGACGGCCGGGTCCACGAGGCCGCCTCGAAGGCGCTGGCCGCGCTCGACTGGCCGCGGCCGGCCGACGGCGAGGCGTACGCGCGGACCTTCGTGCTGCTGGTCAAGCGGGCCTGAGCGGCGCGGGGCTGCCGCGGGGCCCGTGCGGGGCCTGACGGGCCGTCAGAGCGCCTGCGGGGCCGTCGGGTAGCGCCAGGTGCCGGCAGGCGCCGGATAGTCCGGCAGCCAGGCCGCCAGGACCTGCGCCGACGGGTAGAACATCGGCTCGGGGAGCGCGTCGAGGGCGACGCGCTCCCAACCGGCGCAGGCGTGCGGCTCGGTGACGAACGCCTCGGCGGTGCTCGGCGGCGCGAGCACCGCCGCGGTCAGCCGGGTCCGGCCGAGCTGGTGGTCGAGCAGCACCGCCAGCACCCGCATCCGCCCGGCGGGCAGCACGATGCCGGTCTCCTCCGCCAACTCCCGGGCGGCGGCCTGCTCGAAGGACTCCCCGGGCTGGTCGACCTTGCCGCCGGGCAGCGACCAGGTCGGCGGCTCCCCGGCGGTGGTGCGCCGGCCGATCAGCACCCGGCCGTCGCCGGTCGGCACGATCACGCCCGCGCCGATCAGCGGCGGCAGGGCGTGGGCCGGGCCGGGGAGTCGAGGGTCCGTCACCAGTTGCCCTTCCGGTAGTCCTTGAGGAAGACGCCGTACAGGTCCTCGCCGGCCTCGCCGCGGACGATCGGGTCGTACACCCGGGCGGCGCCGTCCACCAGGTCGAGCGGGGCGTGGAAGCCCTCCTCGTGCAGGCGCATCTTCTCCGGGTGCGGGCGCTCGTCGGTGATCCAGCCGGTGTCCACCGCGGTCATCAGGATGCCGTCGGTCTCGAACATCTCCTGCGCGCTGGTGCGGGTCAGCATGTTCAGCGCGGCCTTGGCCATGTTGGTGTGCGGGTGCCCGGCGCCCTTGTAGCCGCGCTGGAACACGCCCTCCATCGCGGAGACGTTGACCACGTACTTGCGCCGGGCCGGGGACGCCGCCATCGCCGGACGCAGCTGGCTGATCAGGATGAACGGGGCGGTGGAGTTGCACAGTTGCACCTCCAGCAGCTCGATCGGGCTGACCTCCGAGACGCTCTGCACCCAGCTGTTGGTGTCCACCAGGTCCGGCACCAGGCCGCCCGCGTCGATCGCGGTGCCCGCGGCGATCCGCTCCGGGGTCGCCGAACCGGCCACCAGGGCCAGCGAGGTGACCTCCTCGGCGGTGACCTTCTGCTCCGCGCCGCGCTGCTGCCCGGGCAGCGCCGGGACGTCCACCGAACCGGAGTTGAAGCGCCCGATCACGGTGGAGGAGGGCAGCTCGCCGGCAGGCAGCGGCGCGGTCTCCGAGGCCACCAGCTCGCGGTAGGCCTCGGGGGAGCGGCGCACGGTCTGCGCCGCGTTGTTGATCAGGATGTCCAGCGGGCCGTCCGCGGCGACCTCGTCGGCCAGCGCCATCACCTGCGCCGGGTCGCGCAGGTCGATGCCGATGATCTTGAGGCGGTGGATCCACTCGTCGCTGTCCGGCATCGCCTTGAAGCGGCGGATCGCGTCGTTGGGGAAGCGGGTCGTGATGGTGGTGTGCGCGCCGTCGCGCAGCAGGCAGAGCGCGATGTACATGCCGATCTTGGCGCGGCCGCCGGTGAGCAGCGCCCGCTTGCCGGTCAGGTCGGCGCGGGCGACCCGGCGGGCCCGGTTCTCCGCGGCGCAGTCCCGGCAGAGCTGGTGGTAGAAGGCGTCCACCTCGACGTAGCGCTGCTTGCAGACGTAGCAGGAGCGGGCGCGCTCCAGGATGCCGGCCAGTTCGGTGGTGGTCTCGGTGCTCAGGCCGAAGACGCCGGCGGTCTCGTCGTCGATCCGGCCGGCCGCGCCGGTCGCGGTGCGCGAGGTCACCGCCCGGTCGTTGGCGGTCTTGCGGGCCCGGGTCTCCTGGCGGCGGCGCTGCTTGAGGGTGCGGAACAGGCCGCCGACCGCCATCCGGACGGTGATCGCGTCCGGGTGGTCCACGTGCAGCTCGTCCAGCTCGGCGAGGACGCTCAGGCAGAGCTCCAGGCGTTCGGGGTCGAGGCCCTTGCCGTAGTCGATCTCGTCCTGGCCGGTGTCCGGGCCGCCGTGCGGGCCGGTCTGCGCTTTCGTCACTGCCGATGCTTCCTATCGCCCCATGCGTACCGCCGAACTCTACGTGAGCGGCCCCGTCCGGGGCGAAGCCTGTGACCTGGGGCACCCCGCCGCACGATGCTCAACGGCCGCCCAGCGCCCAGGCGATGCCGGAGAGGGTGGCCATCGACAGCACGGTGGAGGCCAGCACCGCGGAGCGCACCAGCGCCGCGCCCGCCCGGTACAGGCGGGCGTACACGTAGACGTTCTGCGCGGTCGGCAGCGCGGAGAGCAGCACCACCGCGAGCAGGTGGGCCGGCGGCAGGTGCAGCACCAGCGCGCCGACGGCGAGCGCGGCGAGCGGCTGGACCAGCGTCTTCAGGGCGACCGCGACGGCCAGCTCGGCCCGCGGCACCCGCTGTGCGGCCGCGCCGTCGGAGGCGTGCAGCGACAGGCCGAGGGTGACCAGCGCGGCCGGGACGGCGGCGCCGCCCAGCAGTTCGGCGGAGTGCGCCAGCGGGGCGGGCAGGTGCCAGGAGAAGGCGGAGAACAGCGCCCCGAGGCCGGCGCCGAGGATCACCGGGTTGCGCAGCGGCAGCCACAGCAGCCGCCGCACCCGTGCGCCGCGGCCCCGCGCGGCGCCGGTGGCGGTGTCCAGCAGCGCCAGCATCACCGGGGTGACCAGCAGCACCTGGAAGAGCAGCACCGGAGCGACGTACGAGGCGTCGCCGAGCACCTGCGCGGCGACGGGGATGCCCAGGTTGCCGGAGTTCACGTAGCCCGCCGCCATGGTGCCGATCGCCTGCTCGGCGGGCCGCCGGCCGAACAGCCGCCGGGCGGCCGCCCAGCCCAGCAGGGAGGCGACGAGGGTGCCGGCCGCGAACGCCAGCATCGAGGTGTTGGCGAAGCTCGCCAGATCGGTCCGGGCGACCACGGTGAACAGCGCCGCGGGCATCGCCACGTGGAAGACGAAGCGGCTGAGCACCGCCTCCGCCTGCGCCCCGAGCAGCCCCGTCCGCCCGGCCAGCCAGCCGACCGCGGTCAGCACCCAGATCGGCGTGAACGCGGCCAGCAGAGGCTCCACCCCGGACACGGCGCCCCTTCCCACGACCTTGACCGCCGCCCGCGATCTTGACCGGCGCAGTCAACCAGGCGCCCGCGCCCGCCCCGCCACCGGGGTGGCCACCCCGCTCCCGGGCCCCTCCCGCATCAGGGATACCCTCCCGGATATGGGAACCAAGGCGACGGGGCCGTCCACCACCGCATTCGATGCCGCCGGGCGGCGCGTCCTCGCGGTCTGTATGGCCGCCGGCTTCACCACCCTGCTCGACCAGTCGGTGCTCAACATCGCCCTGCCCGACATCCGGGCCGCCCTGCACGCCGACCCCGCCCAGCTCGGCTGGCTGGTCGCCGGCTACTCGCTCGCCTTCGGACTCGCCCTGATCCCCGGCGGCCGGCTCGGCGACCTGTACGGCCGCAAGTGGCTGTTCGTCGGCGGCCTCGCGCTGGTCACCGCGGCCGCCGCGCTGGCCGGCACCGCGCACAGCGCCGACCTGCTGGTCGCCGCCCGACTGCTGCAGGGCGTCGGCGCGGGCTGCGTCAACGCGCAGATGATCGGCACCCTCCAGGACGTCTTCACCGGCACCGCCCGGGCCCGCGCGCTGGGCCTGTACGTGCTCACCGGCGGCCTGTCCACCGCACTCGGCCCGCCGGTCGGCGGCCTGCTGCTGGCCGCCGCCGGACCCGGCCTCGGCTGGCGGCTCACCGTGCTGCTCTCCACCCCGTTCGGACTGGCCGCCCTGCTGCTCGCCGTCCGGTACCTGCCGCCACCCCGGCCCGCCGCCCGCCGCAGCCGCCCCGACCTGCCCGGACTGGCCCTGGTCGCGGCACTCACCCTGCTGGTGATGCTGCCCGCGATCCGCCCGCCGCGACTCGCCGCCGGCCTGCTGTACGCGGGCGGCGCGCTGCTCGCGGTGCTGCTGCTCACCGCCTGGCAGCGCCACCAGACCCGGCGCGGCGGCGATCCGCTGATCCACCCGGCGCTCACCCGCTCCCGGCCCTTCCAGCTGGGCACGGTGATCGCGATGGCCCAGTTCGCCACCTCGATGGCGGCCTCGCTGGTCCAGACGATGTTCCTGCGCGAGGGACTGGGCCTGAGCGCGCTGGCCGCCGCCGCGGTCGCGCTGCCCGCCGCGCTGGCGATGGCCGCCACCTCCGCGCAGGCCGGGCGGGTGGTCCAGCGCCTCGGCCGGCACGCCGTCACCACCGGACTCGCGCTGCTGACCGGCGCCCTGCTCGGCGCCGCCCTCGCCGCCGTCCTGCTGCCCGCCGGGCCGCTCCCGTACGTGCTCGCCGTCACCCAGCTCGTCCAGGGCGTCTCCACCGGGCTGATCGTCGCCCCCAACCAGGCGTTCACCCTGGGCCAGGCCCCCGCCGAGGCGGCCGGCGTCGCGGGCGGCCTGCTGCAGATGTCCCAGCGGATCGCCGCCGCCGTCGGCATCGCCGCAGTCTCCGGCCTCTACCTGCGCGGCTCGGCCGGCCCCGGCGCCGCCCACCGCACCGCCTACGTCGACTCCCTGCTCGCCCTCGCCGCCGTCGCCGCCCTCGCCCTCCTCCTGTCCGCCCTCGCCGCCCACCGCGAGGCCGGGCCGACCGCGATGGCCCCCGTCGCCCCCGCCCACCGGCCGAGCGGCACCACGGTGCGCTAGGGCGTGCCTCTGGGTTATGTCGGGCGGTCGTCGGCGGGGCCCGGCTGCTCGTCAGCCGGAGAGCTGGGGTGGGGGGAGCCGTCGGCTGATGCGGCGAGATCCGGAACGCCCGGCAGCGGGCTCGGGGCGGGTGGTCGGGGGAGCCGTCGGCTGATGCGGCGTGGTCCGGAGCGCCCGCCCTCGGTGCCTCGGCGGACTCGCGGCGGCGGTTTCGCTCGCGCTCGGTGGCCTCGTGGCTGCGGCGTGTGTGCGGTGGGGTGGGCGGGGGCGAGCTGGGTCACACCGGTCGAAACCCCTGCCTGCCGTGGCCGCCGTCACAGCCGCTTCCGGCGGGGGCGGCCGGGACCCTTGCGGCGCCTGGTCGAGAGCCCAAATTCCCTGCGGCGCCGAGATGTTGGGCACCCCCTGTGAGCTTCTTCATAGACCCCCCGGTGCGGGCGTCCTGACGGGCGGTCAAGCCTCCCTCCCCGCACCGGAGATGGGTGCCCGAAGGGCCGGAAATCGGCCCGTTTCGGGGTGTTTGCCGCGCCCTGCGGGCTCGTGCAGAGTCGACGTTGTGCCCAGGGCCGATCCGAGTGCTCCGGGCAGAGGCGCAGCCGACCGCGAGACCAGCGCGGTGCCGCGCACCCGACGAGCAGAGCGCCGTCGGGCCGGCCGTCCCGGCCGTGGAACCCCGCACCGTCGCGGGGCCCCCGTATGTCCGACCGGGACCGGCATGACCTGAACCGACTCTCGGAGGTACCTCATGCGAGCGATCAAGAACAACCTCGGCCGATTGCCCAAGGTGCGGATGGGCCACCACCTGGGCCACCGTCGCCTGCCCGACGCCTTCCTCGGCGTCGGTCTGATCGGAGCGGTCGCCGTCGGCGCCGTGCTGCCGGTCAGCCAGGCGATGGCCGCGCCCGCCCACCGCACCGACGCCGCCGCCGTCGCCTCCGACGGCCGGAGCACCGACGAGACCGCCTCCCGCGGCACCGACCGCGCCGCGTTGCCCACCGGGCAGCAGACCCCGGCCGCCGAGCAGGCCCAGCCCGCGCAGCCGGCCGAGCAGCCCGCCGTGCAGCCGGCCGCTCCGGCCCAGCCCGAGCAGCCCGCCGCGCAGCCGCAGGCCGCCCAGCCCCAGCCCGCCGAGCAGCCCAAGGCCGCCGAGCAGCCCAAGGCCGCGGAGCAGCCGAAGCCCGCGGAGCAGCCGAAGCCCGCCGCGCAGCCCGCCGCGCCGGCCAAGCGCACCTACCCGAACAACCTGGACGGCTGGATCGCCGAGGCCCGCGACGTGCTCGCCGCCGCCGGCAAGCCCGTCCCGTCGGCGAAGGCGATGCGCGCCGCCGCGATCGCCGAGTCCTCCGGCAACCCGAACGCCGTGAACGGCTGGGACTCCAACGCCAAGGCCGGCACCCCGTCGATCGGCCTGACCCAGATGATCCAGCCGACCTTCCGCACCTACGCGCTGCCCGGTCACAACGACATCCGGAACCCCGTCGACAACCTGATCGCCAGCTCGCGCTACTGCGACGCGCGCTACGGCGGCATGGACGCCATGGCCGCCGCCCGCGGCTACGGCGCCTACTGGCGCGGCTACTAAACCCCGCACCCCCCGCCACCTCTCGGCCCCCTGCGACGCTTCGCAGGGGGCCGAGGTGCGTTCGGGGCCCGCGGTGGCCGGGAGGTGACCGTGCGGGAGGGCGCGTCGCCGGGGTGGGGCGGTGTGCGGGCCCGCGGGACCGGGGTGCGCGACGATGGCCGTATGGAGCTGTCGTCGTTCGCCCGTTCCCGGACCGCGCTGCACGCGGTTGCCGAACACCTGCTGGCCGGGCCGCAGTACCGGGCCGCCGGGACGATCCGGCTGCGCGCCTACCCCGGCGGGTTCGCGACCAGGTTCGAGCCCCGGCTGCGGGTGCGCGGGACCGAACTGCTCGTCGCCGGGCGGGCGCTCGCACTCGCCGGGGCGAGCTGCGCGGAGCTCGGCGCGGCCGCCGGGATCGTCCCCGGGCTCCCCGACGGCCTGTACGGCGACGGGTCGGGGGTGCCGCTCGACCGGCCGCTGGAGCTGGACGCGGCCGGGGCCGAGGCGGTGGCCCACTGCTTCGCGCAGGGCGACGCCGCGCTGCGCGCCCTGTTCGCCGACGCCGACCCGGTGCTGTGGCCGGAGCACTTCGACCTCGGTGTCACCGTCGACGCGGTGAACTACGGCGTCTCCCCGGGCGACGCCCACCTGCCCGAGCCGTACGCCTACGTCGGCCCGCACACCCCGCGCCCGGGCGCGTTCTGGAACGCCCCGTTCGGCGCCACCCGCACCCTCGCGGAACTGGGCGACCTCTCCGCCACCACCGCGTTCCTGGCCGAGGGCCGCCGGCACGCCGCCGAATCCTTGTAGCTTCCTCCAAGCCGCCTGCGGATCATCGCTTCCGCCCTTGTGGTGATCTTCAAGATTCAGGCGTGAGCTGGCTTCCACCCCGGGTATCAGTGAGTATTGAACGTTGGGTGCGGCGCGCCCGAGGTGCGCCGCACGGCAACAGCCGTACCGCGCCCCCGGTGTACGTTTCCCCAGCCAGAGAGCCCCGACATGCGCTTCCTGAACGACCTCAAGCCCGCGTACGACTTGACGTACGACGACGTCTTCATGGTCCCCAGCCGTTCCGCCGTGGGCTCCCGGCAGGGCGTCGACCTCTCGTCGAACGACGGCACCGGCACCACCATCCCGCTGGTGGTCGCCAACATGACCGCGATCGCCGGGCGCCGGATGGCCGAGACCGTGGCCCGCCGCGGCGGCCTGGTGGCGATCCCGCAGGACATCCCGATCGAGGTCGTCTCCGAGGTGATCGGCTGGGTCAAGCAGCGCCACCTGGTGCACGACACCGCCCTCACCCTGGCCCCCGGCGACACCGTCGCCGACGCGCTGTCGCTGCTGCCCAAGCGCGCCCACGGCGCGCTGGTGGTGGTCGAGGGCGGCAAGCCGGTCGGCGTGGTCACCGAGGGCGACTGCCAGGGCGTGGACCGGTTCACCAGCCTGTCCGAGGTGATGTCCCGCGACCTGCTGCTGCTGGACGCGGGCATCGAGCCGCGCGCCGCCTTCGACCGCCTCAACGAGGGCCACCGCAAGCTCGCCCCCGTGGTCGCCCCCGACGGCACCCTGGTCGGCATCCTGACCCGCAAGAACGCGCTGCGCGCCACCCTCTACACCCCCGCCGTGGACGCCAACGGCAGCCTGCGGATCGCCGCCACCGTCGGCATCAACGGCGACGTGGCCGGCCGCGCCAAGGCGCTGCTCGAGGCCGGCGCCGACGTGCTGGTGGTGGACACCGCGCACGGCCACCAGGAGTCGATGATCAGCGCGCTGCGCGCGGTGCGCGGCCTGGACCCGCACGTCCCGATCGTGGCCGGCAACGTGGTCTCCGCGGACGGCGTGCGCGACCTGGTCGAGGCCGGTGCGGACATCCTCAAGGTCGGTGTCGGCCCCGGCGCGATGTGCACCACCCGGATGATGACCGGCGTCGGCCGCCCGCAGTTCTCCGCCGTCCTGGAGTGCTCCGCCGAGGCCCGCCGGCTCGGCAAGCACGTGTGGGCCGACGGCGGGGTGCGCCACCCGCGCGACGTGGCGATGGCGCTGGCCGCCGGTGCCTCCAACGTGATGATCGGCTCCTGGTTCGCCGGCACCCTCGAGTCGCCCGGCGACCTGCAGACCACCGCCGACGGCCGCCAGTACAAGGAGTCCTTCGGCATGGCCTCGGCCCGCGCGGTGCGCAACCGGACCTCCGAGGAGTCCGCCTACGACCGCGCCCGCAAGGGTCTGTTCGAGGAGGGCATCTCGACCTCCCGGATGTTCATCGACCCGGCCCGCCCCGGCGTCGAGGACCTGATCGACTCGATCGTCGCGGGCGTCCGCTCCTCCTGCACCTACGCCGGCGCCGCCGACCTGGAGGAGTTCCACGAGAAGGCCATCGTCGGCATCCAGAGCGCGGCCGGCTACGCCGAGGGCAAGCCGCTGCACTCCAGCTGGGCCTGACGGTCCGTCCGCCGCGTCCCGGCCCCTCCGTCACCGGCGGAGCGGCCGGGACGCGGCGTCTCCGGGGGAGGAGTCGGCACGCGGCGTCTCCGAGGGAGGGGCCGGGGCTCAGTTCAGGCTGAGCGGGGTGAGCAGCGCCCGGCTGACCATCCCGACCGAACCGGAGAGCGCCGCCGCCACCGCCTGGAACGCCGGCGGCATCCGGCGCAGCTCCCACAGTGCGAGCACGCTGGCCCAGGCGGCGTCGCGGGCCTTGTCGATGCTCCACACGCCCAGCACGTGCAGCAGCGGATCGGCCGACCGCAACTCGGCGGGCTCCGGCAGCAGTTCGGCCCGCACCTGGGCCTCGACCCGGGCGAGCAGCGTGTTGATGCGCAGGTAGTCGTCGGCGAGCTGCTCGGGGGTGCGGCCCAGCATCCGGCAGGTGTCGACGACCGCGAGCGGCAGGTCGTTCTCGATGTGCGCGTTCATCCCGGCCAACGCGAACTGCAGCGGCTGCACGCCCGCGGCCCCGCGCAGCTCGAACAGCGGCCGCCAGCACGCCGCCGGCTGCCGCCCCGCGCGGCTGTCGTCGACGGCGGCCAGGTAGCGGGCGGCGAAGACCGCGTCCAGCGTCGCCATGGCGGCGGGATCGCCGAAGAACCCGTCGGCGAGGTGGTCGCGGACCAGCCGGGTGACGGTGAGGTACATCGCGTTGAACACCGCCACCCCGTCGGCGGCGGGCCACTCGGTGGTCAGCGCGGCCATCCGGTCGACCACCTGATCGACCGTCAGCACCGGTGCGGTCATGGGGAGTCCTCCAGGGCGGGATGACGGTCCTATGGTCTGACGAATCCAGCCTGGCAGGTGGGTGTGCCGTCGCCAAGGGGCGACACGGGTGTCGGGGATCAACGGACCGGCCGTCAGCGCCCAGCCGTCACCGGGCATCGCCGGGCCGCACCGTCCGGAGCCCGGCGGCGTCCGGGCATCGCGGTGCCGGTCACCGGCCCGGTGGCTACGCGACCGGGTCGATGCCGAGGTCGGCGAGCAGGCCGCGGACGAGCTGCTCGATCCGGTCGCGGGTCGGGCGGACCGCGGCGACGCCCTGGCCGGCCGGGTCCTCCAGCTTCCAGTCCAGGTACCGCTTGCCGGGGAAGTAGGGGCAGGCGTCGCCGCAGCCCATGGTGATCACCACGTCGGAGGCTTGCACCGCCTCGGTGGTCAGCACCTTCGGCACCTCGGCGGAGACGTCGATGCCGACCTCGGCCAGCGCCTCGACCACGGCCGGGTTCACGGTGTCGGCCGGGGCCGAGCCGGCGGAGCGGACCTCGACCCGTTCGCCGCCGAGGCGGGTGAGGAAGGCGGCGGCCATCTGGGAGCGGCCGGCGTTGTGCACGCAGACGAACAGCACGGACGGGACGGCGGGAGAGCTCACGGGTTCATCCTTCAGGCAGGGCAGGGCAGGGCAGGGCAGGGCAGGGCAGGGCAGGGCGTGGCAGACGGGTTCAGCGGCCGGCGCCGGCCGGGTGGTGCTCGCCGTGCGGGACCGTGACGTCCTCGGTGGCGGCAGCCGCGGGGCGGCCGAACAGCGCGCCGACCAGGGCGACGCCGACCACCAGGCCGACCAGCTGGGCGGCGACGAACGGCAGCACGGAGGCGGGTGCGATGCCCGCGAAGGTGTCCGTGAACGCCCGGCCGACCGTCACGGCGGGGTTGGCGAAGCTGGTGCTGGAGGTGAACCAGTACGCGGCGCCGATGTAGGAGGCGACCGCGACCGGGGCGAAGTGCGCGCGGCCGGTGCGGGCCAGACCGAGGATCAGCAGGATCAGTCCGGCGGTGGCGACGACCTCGCCCAGCCACAGGTGCGGCGCCCAGCGGTCGTGGGCGGACCAGTGCACCAGCGGCTCGGCGAACATCGCGTCCGCCAGCACCGCGCCGCCGATCGCACCGAGGATCTGCGCGGGCAGGTAGGAGGCGAGCTCGCGCGGGCCCGGCCCGTCACCGGTGCGGCGGCCGGTCCACCAGGCGGCCAGGGTGACCACGGGGTTGAAGTGCGCGCCGGAGACGGGGCCGAGCAGGGCGATCAGCACTCCGAGGCCGAAGACGGTGGCCAGGGAGTTGGCGAGCAGCTGCACGCCCACGTCCTGCGAGAGCTCGGTGGCCTGGACGCCGGAACCGACCACGACCGCGACCAGCGCGCCGGTCCCGACGAACTCGACCGCGGTCCGACGTCCGAGCGGAGCCAACTCGGTCATCTCGCACCGCCTGCGGTCCGGGCGGCGGTGCCGGCCGGGTCCTGGAGCGAGGGGGCGGTGCCGCCCGGGGTCTGGAGCAGGGAGGACAACCTGGCCAGCGCGGCGGGCAGCACCCAGTAGTAGACCCAGGTCCCGCGGCGCTCGGAGCCGACCAGGCCGGCCTCGCGCAGCACCTTGAGGTGGTGGGAGATGGTCGGCTGGGAGACGTCGAACGGGCCGGTCAGGTCGCAGACGCAGGCCTCGCCGCCCTCGTGCGAGGCGATCAGGGACAGCAGCCGCAGCCGCACCGGGTCCGACAGGGCCTTGAACATCTTCGCCAGGTCGGCGGCGGCTTCCTCGCCCAGGGGTTCGCGGACCATCGGCGAGCAGCACGCCACCGCGTCGTCCTGGCCGAGCACCGGCAGTTCCAGATTCGACATACGTCTATGTTGACAGTCATCTATGAGCAGAGGCAAGCTCGCTGTATCGACGGATGTCGAAACAAGACCTCGGATCGGGGAGACCGTCATGTCCCGTGTTCAGCTCGCCCTGCGCGTCGCCGACCTCGAAGGCTCCATCGCCTTCTACTCCAAGCTGTTCGGCACCGAGCCGGCCAAGCGTCGTCCCGGCTACGCGAACTTCGCCGTCACCGAACCCCCGCTCAAGCTCGTCCTCATCGAGGGCGAGACCGGCGAGGACACCCGCCTGGACCACCTCGGCGTCGAGGTCGGCTCCAGCGAGCAGGTGGCCGCCGCGACCGGCCGGTTGAAGGACGCGGGCCTGGCCACCTTCGAGGAGACCGACACCTCCTGCTGCTACGCGCTCCAGGACAAGGTGTGGGTGCACGGCCCGGGCAAGGAGCCCTGGGAGGTCTACGTCGTCAAGGCCGACGCCGGCACCCTCGGCAAGCGCGCCGACAGCGCGCCGCAGGCCTGCTGCACGCCGGGTGAGGAGGCCCGCGACCCGGCTCGGACCCCGGCCGAGACGGAGGCCACCGCCGGCTGTGCGTGCGGCAGTTGAGGCAGCGGACAGCCGGGAAGCGGGTGGGCATCGGGCGGGGTGGAGCCGCGTCGCTGCACCGCTGCTGACGTCGGTGCCGGAAAAGCGGCTGCGCGGCGCGCGGGCGGTGTGGCTGCGCTGCGGACGGAAGGTGGTCGAGCTGACCTGAGCGGGCGTCAGCGGGCCTCCCGCGGGTGTCAGCAGTCCTTGAAGGCGGTGCAGACCGGCTGGGCCAGCGCCTTCAGGACGGCGTCGTCGGTCGGGGCGGACCAGGCCGTCCGCGGCTTGGCGCCCTTGGCGGTCTGGGCCCGCAGCGCCAGCTCGGCCACCGCCCCGCCCGACACCGTCAGGTACTCGTGCAGCTGCACGGCGGTGCCGTCCGGCTGAGGCACCGTCAGGGTCGCGGCCAGCTTGTTGGCGGCGTCCTCGGTGGTCACCTCGACCCGGGCGCCGGGCGCGGTGCTCGCGCAGTCCTTCAGTTCGGCGATCAGCCCGCCGAGGAACTCGTACGCGGCCTGCGCCTGCGCGCTGGAGGTGGCCGGGCCCCAGCTGCCCACCGTCTCGTCGGCCTGCCAGTCGCCGGCCTGGGCGCCGCCGAGCGCGGCGGTGGCGGACTTCATCGGCCGGGGCAGGTCCGCGGGCCGCTTGCCCCGGCAGACCTGCTCGAAGACGAAGACCGGCTCGTCGACGCCCCTGGCGGACTTCGCCGGGGTGCCCCAGTGGTACACGGACTCCAGCGGCACCGCCTGCGGGCTGATCCACACCGCGGGCAGCGGCGAGGCCTTCCCGCCGCCCGCCGAGACGGACGGCACGGCGGCCGACGGCGGGGCGGAGGACGGCGGGTCCGAGGCCGGGGCGGCGGCCGGGGAGGACGGGGCCGCGGCCGGCGAGGAGGCGGCCGGGGCGGGGGTGTCGTCGGGCCCGCAGGCCGTCAGGACGGCGAGGCAGGCCGCGGCGGCGGCGAGGCGGAACGCGCGCACGATGAAGGAATCCCCAGGGTGAAGGTCGGACGGGATGGCGGGAGCGGCGGCGGATCAGTACCAGTGCGGCTTGCGGCCCGGGTCCGCCTGCTGCACCTTGGCCGCCAGGTCGTGGCCGTCCGGGGAGACGTGGTAGCGGCTCATGATGTAGTCCATCGAGGCCGCCGCGTTCGCCACCGGGTCGTAGATGTCGGTGGAGGTGCCCTTCACGTGGTGCTCGGCGAAGGTGCCGGGGGTGGTCTGCCAGCCGCCGCGCGAGCAGTTCAGCGGCGCGCCGTCGGCCTGCACCGGCCCGTTGACGTTGACGTCGCCGGGGCCCTGGTTCACCTGCCACTTGGGCGAGTTGTAGCTGGACTCGCGCAGCGCGATGGTGAGCATGCCCTTGGTCCACGCCTCCCGCGCCTGCGGGTCGGTGATGCCCATCGCGTCCAGCGCCTTGCCGATGTACTCCCGGCAGGCCGCCTCGCCGCTGCCGTACTTGCCCTTGCCGCCGAAGGTGACGTCGCCCTTCGCGATCTTGCCGTCGTGCGAGACCGTGGGCGTCGGGTCGTTGCCGTGCTGGGTCGGCCCGGTCTTGCCGTGCTCGCCGCCCCCGGGCTTCTTGTCCCCGCCGCCGGTGTGCTTGCCCTGGCCGGGGTGGTTGCCCGTCCCGGGGCTCTTCGGCTTGGCCTTGTGCTCGCCGCCGGCCTTGTGGACGCCCTCGTGGACCTTCTTCTCGGCCTCCTGGTAGCGCTTGATCACGGTGGCGATCTTCTGGGTGTCCTCGGCCAGCTCCTTGGTGAGCTGCTCCTTGGCGGCGTGCAGCCGGTCCACCTGCTGGTTGATCGCCTCCACCTGCTGGAAGACCTGGGTGGCCACGGCGGCGAAGTTCAGCACGTTGCCCATCGCGCCGGACGCCAGGTCGGTGGCGACCGCCCGGGCCATCACGCCCTTGATCTGGCCGGTCCGCTGGGTCATCTCGCTCATCCGCTGCTGGACCGTCTGGAACTGCTGCTGGATCTTGGCCAGTTCGTCGAACCGGACCCCGAAACTCGCGGCCACCGCGTCTCTCCCCCGTAGGACCTGACATGCACTCAGGACGTTTATCCCACCACAGCGCATCCGCTGGCAATCACGGGCCCCTGCCCTACCCACAACCGCCATCCGGCAAACCCGGCGGCCGCAGGGTTCGCCGAGATGCCCGGCCGCGCGCCGCGCGCGATCATGGCAACTGCTCGCTGTCGCCCAGTCAGCGCCCGACCGGAAAGGCTGGGGTTCATGTTCCAACTCATCTGGATTCTGCTGATCGGCTTCGTGCTCGGCATGCTGGCCAAGCTGATCCTGCGCGGCCCGCAGTCCATCCCGTGGTGGCTGACCATGCTGCTCGGCGCGGCGGGGGCGTGGCTGGGCAACCTGGTCTCCGGCTGGATCGGGGTGCGGCACACCGGAGGCATCGACTGGACCAGGCACCTGCTGCAGATCGGCTTCGCGGTCGCCCTGGTGGCCCTGGTCGCCCCGGCCTGGGGCAAGAACCGCGTCGGACGCTAGCTTCCGGCTCCATCACCGCCCGTCGAGCACCCGGCTCGGCGGGCGGTGTGCTGCCCGGACGGCGCGCGTTCACCCGAACGGAGTAGCGCCGGTCAGCGGGGGTCGAGCCTGCCCGGAGGCAGCATGGTGGTGAATATCGGCGAGGGCTCCAGGCCCAGCTCGACCCGGGCCAGGTGGCGGTAGGCGTGGTAGTGCCGGACCGCCTCCACCAGGTTGTGCTCCGCCAGGTGGACCGCGACCACCGCGCGGTGGGCGCTCTCCCGCAGCGGCTCGATGCTGACCCCCGTCAGCGCGGCGTCCAGCGCGAGCGCGTACTGGCCGTGCCGGGCCAGCCGGCCGCTGAGCGACTCCAGGGCGTGCAGCCGCAGTTGCCGCAGCCGCTCGCGCTCGAAGACCACCCACTCCTCGTCCCAGCCCGGGAGCAGCTCGCCGGCGAACAGCAGCCCGGTGCCGCGCTGGTCGCCCGGCGGTCCCTCGGTGTCCACCACCCGCAGCGCGGTGCGGGCGAAGGCGTGGGTGTCGACGCTCAGCTCCTCGCGGAGGGCGAGCAGCTCGCCGTGGCACTCGAGGACGGGCCGGCTCGCGCGGTGCAGCCGCCACAGCGTGGTGCGCAGGCTGCCGTACGCGTGCTCCTCGGTGACCTCGGGCCAGAGCGTGCCGGCCAGGACGCCGCGGGTGGTCGGGCCGTTCAGGGCGAGGAAGGCGAGCAGGCGGCGGCCGGGGGTCTGGACGGCGACCGAGGCGCCGTCGGCGTCCTCCAGCCGGAAGGTGCCGAGCAGCCGCAGTGCGGGTGTCGGCAGCGACGTGTCGTACACCATCGGGGGCCCGTTCTCTCTCCCGGGAACTCCCGCACAATATACCCGAGTTCAGGGCATTTCCGGCACGCTGCGCGACCGCGCCCGGACGCTGGGTGAGCAGGTCCGGGCGCGGGTCGCTTGACGGTGGGTCAGCAGCTCCACCAGTCCGGGACGTGCATCGCGACCAGGCGGGCGCCGCCGAGCACGGTGCCGTCGTCGGTCTGCTGCACGATGTCGAGGGTGTGCACCTCGCCCGGGTCGCCCTCGCACTCGAGGGTGACCAGGACCGGGGACAACTCGCCGGGCCGGATGGTCAGTCCGGCCCCGCAGCCGTCGCCGCCGTGCCCGCCCCAGCCGCCGCCCGGGTCGCCGCCGCCCCAGCCGCCACCGGGGCCGGGACCGCCGTCACCACCGTTGCCGTCCTCCGCGCCGCGCAGGTGCACGGGGCCGCCGCCCTGGCTCTCGCCGTCCTCGCAGTGGCGGTTGGTGCGGACGGTGAACTGGGCGTCGTGCCCGGCGACCCGGATCTCGGCGGGCTCGGGCATGCCGGTGAGCATCAGCCGCCCGCCGCCGCGCAGCCAGGTCCGCTCCAGCGGTTCGGTCTGGCAGGGCGCCGGGACCACGGGCGGCTTCGGCTTGCCGTCGACCAGGTCGACGAAGCAGTGGGCCAGCAGCAGTTCCTGCTCCACCGCCCCGATACCGCCCTCGCGGTCGAGCTCCCAGGCCCGCGCCTCGAAGTCCGCGGCCTCCACACCTGCGTTGGCCAGCCGGAGGACGAGGCTCTTGAGCTTCTGGGACGCCGGCAGCACGGCGATGTTGCGCTGCGCGTAGTGGCGGTCGTTGAACACGTCGAGGAACCCGCCGAGCCGTTCCGCCCCGTCGGGGGCGGGCTGCCCCTCGTAGTAGCAGTTGACGGCGATGCAGAGGTGGCCCCCGTTCTTGGTCTCGTCCCCCGACAGCGCGTTCCAGGTCAGGTGGGCGACGCGGGACTGCGTGCTGGACAGGGGGTCGTCGATCTGGGTCCTCACCCCGGAGGTCCCGTTGGTGCTGGGCCGCGACGAGGCCGGTCCGACGCCGCCGGCGGTGTAGTCGCAGACCCAGGCCTGGACCTGGACGCCGGTGTACGGCGTCGGATTGGTGCTGTTCACCGTGACGTGGATGTAGTTGGCCCCGATGTACGCGGCGGGCGTGTTCGGGTCCGTCGGACTGGTCTGGGTGTTGCCGTTGGCGTCGGTCAGCCAGATCTCCGACGAGGCCCAGGGCGTGGAGCCGGGCGGGATCGCGGACTTGCCGTCGTCGTCCGACTTGTACTTGACGTAGAGGGTCATGCGGTCCGGTTCCTTGCTGTGGTGGCGGTCGGTCAGGAGGTGAGGCAGGTGATCTGGAAGCAGCTCAGCCGGACGTCGGCGGGATTGGTCGAGTTGCTGACGTCCGCGACCAGGAAGTAGTGGTACTGGTCGTTGTCGACCTGGGCGGCGGGACCGGCCGGCACGGCGGTCGAGGTGTCGAAGTCGCCGGTCCCGAGTGTCAGTTGGACGACCTGCTCGCTGGCCGACCCGGCGGCGAGGCTCTGCCGGCGGAGGGTGACGTGCAGGGCGCCGACGTCCTTGTGGCCGCAGGCCCGCAGCTCCTTGATGGTGCTGCCCTGCGGGAGGGAGACGGACATCATGCCGTTCGCGTTGTCGGTGTCGTTGGGCTTGGCGGCGCCGCCGGTCACGTGCGTCCACGGGGTGCCCGTGGCGACGAGCGTCGGGGTGAGGGTGATCTTCACCAGCTTGGGCGGGGGCGTCTGGAGGGCGCCGGCGATCTGCGCGATCACCTCGGCCAGGCGGGCGAACTCCGCTTCCAGGGCGTGGAAGCGGATGTTGAAGCCGTTGTCGCCGGCGGCGCGGACCCGGTCGACGTTGTCGACCCAGTCGGTGTGTTTGAAGCCGGGGGTGTAGCTGACGCTCATCGGGGTGCCCTCCTCGGGACGCGGGCGGCGGTCACTGGTCGAGGCCGTAGGTCCAGCCCGGTGGGCGGGGGCCGCGGGCGCGGAAGTCGGGGTAGGTGTACGGCGGGAAGGGGTCGAGCAGGGCGGCCTGGAGTTCGGGGACGTGCGAGCGGATCAGGGCGGTGTCGACCTCGACCCCGATCGGGCAGAGGTGGTTGAGCACGTTCATCGCCAGGTCGTACTGGTCCTTGCTGATCACGAACCGCCCGCCGCCCTGCTCGACGGCCTGCAGCGCCGGGGACGGCTCGACCCGGAAGGTGTAGGGCGGGGTGGCGTCGGAGAGCTGCAGCACGGCGCGGACCCGGACCGGGCCGGCGCGCAGGCCGAGGACGCCGGTGCGCGGACGGGTGGTCCCGGTGAGGTGGGCCTGCGCGCCGCCGGTGACCCGCAGCGACCAGACCAGGCGTTCGCCGAGGCCGGTGCCGAGCGGCCAGTTGGCCAGCAGGTCGCCGTCGGCGGCGTCGAGCACGCCGACGGTGTCGGCGACCTCCGCGCTGCACCCGACGTAGCCGCGGGTGGCGTCGGCGGCGACGGCTGCCGCACCGGGCAGGGCCAGCGAGCCGGGCAGGCCGGGCAGGGTGTGCGGGGTGCCGTCGGCCTGGCGCAGGCGGACCTGCCCGCCGGCCGGGTCGAGGACGTAGAGCACGGTGCCGGCGGGGTCGAGGGCGAGGGCCGTGGGCGCGGGTCCGAGGTCGGTGAACGAGGCCTGGACGGCCGCGGTGGCCAGGTCGACCACCTGGAGCGCGCCGGGCACGGTGACGTACGCGCGGCTCGCGCCGACGGCCAGGCCGCGGGGCGGGCCGGACAGCGCCACCGTCTGCGCCGCGGTGAAGCCGGGCAGCGCGACCGCGCGCAGCACGCCGTCGGCGGTGGCGGCCCACAGCCGGGACCCACCGGGCTCGCTGCGCACCGCGACCACCGGCGAGCCGAGGTCGAGGGTCCGGGTGACGGCCCGGGCCACCGGGTCGACCTCGGCGAGGACGCCCGAGCGCAGCCCGGCGTAGGCGCGCGGCTGGGTCGGGTGGTGGACGACGTCGGACGGGGCGGCGGGCAGCGGGATCTGCCCGGCGACCCGGGTGTCGGCGGTGGTGAGGACGGTGAGCGTGGTGTCGCCGGTGTCGGCGACCAGCAGCCGGGCGCCGTCGGGGGCGGCGGCCAGCGCGCCGGGGGAGAGACCGACCTTCACGCAGGCGGTCACCGAACCGCTCGCCGGGTCGAGCGAAGTGACGCTTCCGGTACCGGAGTTGACGGTCCAGAGCCGGCCGGCGGCGAGCGCCAGGGCGGCGGGCGCGGCGCGGGCGATCTCGAAGGTCGCGGTGCCGCCCTCGTCCACGGTGTCGGGGCCGCTGATCGGGGTGGCCGGGCCGGCGTCCTGATCGAGCGTCAGGACGGTGCCGTCGTTGGCGACGCGGCTGAATCCGGCGGCGTGGGCGAGCGCGCCGAGCCGGGCGAGGGTCGCGGTGGAGCCGCCGGGCGCGAGGGTGACGGAGCGTCCGGCCGCCGCCGGGCCGGTCGCGCCCGCGTCCCAGGCGGAACGCAGCTCGGGGTCGCCGGGCGGGAGCAGGGCGGCGAGCGCGGTGAGGCGGGCGGCGAGGGCGGGATGGACCCGGCGGGTCTGCGGCCCGGCGCCGGCGGGACGGGCGTACCGGGCGGGGGCGTCGACCAGGTGGACGGGGTGCAGGCGCTCGTCGGGGCGCAGCGGTCCCGGGGCGGGCCCGCCCGGCCGGCCGGTGGCGGCGATCGAGGTGCCGGCGGGCAGCTCGGCCAGGCCGATCCGCAGCGTCCGCGCGGCGGAGAACGCCCTTCCCCGGTCGCGGAGTTGGACCTCGATGACGAGTTCGCCGGGCAGATCGGCGTGCAGCCGGACGTCGCGCTGGTCGGCCCGGTCGGTGATCGAGGCCCGGCCGTCGCCGCACGGGACGAGCGACCAGCGGACCGCCGCGCCGGGCGGCGGCGCCGGTTCGAGGCGCAGCGCCAGGACCTGGCCGGTGAGCACGTCGGAGCCGTTCTCGGGGGTGGCGGTGCCGCCGGAGCCGGTGAGGATCTCCAGCGAGCCGGTGGAGCGGACGGCTGCGTACACCAGGCCGGGGTCGAGGCCCGGGGCCGGCAGGTGGGCGGCGAAGCCGAAGCCGGCCCGGACCGCCTGGGCGGCCAGCTGCTCCGGCGGCAGCACCGAGTGGCTCAGCAGCACGGCCCGGCCGACCGCGCGCAGGTCCGCGGCGGCCGGGTCGAAGCCCTGCCGGACGCGCAGCCGGCCCGGGCCGGCTGCCAGGGCGTCCAGCAGGGCGCGCAGGGCGGTGCGGGCCGGGACCCGCAGCAGCCGCGGGTCGGCCTGCGGGCCGGGCGCGGGGGGTACGGGCGGGGCGGGCGGCGGGTCGAAGTCGGCGCGCGGGTCGGTGGCGTCGACCAGCAGCGACGGCGCGAAGCCCTCCCGGTCGGGCGCGCCGAGGACGTCCGCCTCGGTCAGCCCGCGCCGCCCGGTGTCGTCCAGGGTGTCGCCGGCCGGGAGCCGGACCGGCAGGACGGTCAGCAGGCGGGTGGACTGCAGCAGGGTGGCGTCGGTGTCGGTGACCTGGAACGGGTCGGGCACCCGGTCGGGGCGGCCGGCGACCTGGACCTGGCCGACCACCTCGTTGAGGGTCTCCTGGACACCGAGCCGGGTGGGCAGGACCCACCGGCGGAAGGCCCGCAGCCGCCGCCGGTAGGAGGCGTCGGACTCGCCGAGCACCGGATGGAAGGCGGTGCGGGCGACCGTGGACAGCCGGACCTCGTCGACGGTCCCGGCGAACGCGGCGGTCGGGTCGGGGCCGGCCCGGCCGATCCGCAGCAGCGCGGTGTTGGCGAGCGGGCCGGTGAGCGCGGGCGCGGCGGGGGTGGTGGCGGTGGCCGCGACGGCGGTGAGCGGGGCGAGGGCCACCGTCTCGCCGTCGACCAGCAGCCGGACCTGCGCGGCGGCCCGGTCGACCACCGCGGCGAGGTGGCTGAACCGGACGACCGGCAGGCTGCGGTCGGCGTACAGGTCGCGGGAGGCGGCGCCGTCGCCGATCCGCAGCCGGACGTTGCGGGCGATGCCCCGGCCGAAGTCGCCGACGCTCAGCGCCCAGCCGGCCTTGGTCGGGTCGGCGGGGTCGGGGTGCTTGGAGAGCACCGCGCCCTCGCCGGTGGCGGAGTCGGGTTTGACGAAGCACTCGGCGGTCAGGCTCGCGGCGGCGCCGGTGTCCAGCGCCGGGTCGTGCGGGACCGCGATCTCCGCGGTGGGCGCCGCGAACCGCATCCCGGTGCCGAACCGGCCGGGCACGCCCGCCCGCACCCCGCCGGTGGCGGTCCCGGGGTGGCCCGCGCCGCCGCCCAGGTACAGCGGCCGGCTGTCCTGCACCGGGGCGCCCGGCGCGTCGTCCAGGTGATGGAGCGTCAGGGTGTCGTCCTCCTGCCCGTACGGGCGGGGCGGGAAGCGGGGCACGCCGAGGTCGTAGCCGATCCGGTCAAGGGTGGCGCCGAAGGCCCGCTCGCTGGAGCGGACGGTCCGTCGGATGTCCGCCGCGAACCGGTCGAGCACGTCCCGCTCCACCCCGGCGACCCAGAGCAGCCGGGCGAGGTTGCCGAGCAGTGCTGTGAGCCGCCAGGTCTCCGACACCGGGAGGGCGGTCGGCGTGGGGTCGCAGGCGACGGTGCGCAGCACGGCGCGGGCGGCGTCGGCGGCGGGCAGCACCACCGCGAAGGACGCCCCGGCGACGGTGTCGGCCGGGACGGCGACGGTGACGGTGCGAAGCGCGCCCGCCACCAGGTAGGCGACCGTGAGGGTGCTCGCCGCGGGCACGTCGACGACGGCGGTGAGCACGTACAGCGGTCCGGGATCGACGTCGAACCGGGCCCGGTGCTCGGCGAAGTCGTAGGCCACGACCTCCGCGGCACCGCCGGGGGCGGGCTTGAGCGGCAGGTCGAGGGTGTCCGCGCCGCGGGCGAACGGGGCGGTGAGGGCGGCGGTCATCCGGGGGAGGGCGGCACCGGTCATCGGGGCGTCACCTCCGGCTGAGCGACGAGGAGTTGGGGGCGGGCGGGACCCCGTCGGAGTCGGAAGCGGCCGGGGCCCGGGGGGCGTGTCATCGGGGCATCACCTCCAGGTCGAGGAGGGCCGAGTCGATGGTGAAGACGGCGATCTCGGTGGGGCCCATGACGAGGTTCTCGCCGGGGGCGGCTTCCACCTGGTCGGTGGCGAAGGGGACGCCGCCGAGGGTGATGCGGCCGAAGACCGGGGGGCAGCGGCGCAGGCGGAGGTCCTGGACGTCGCTGACGCCCGGCTGTTCGACCAGGGCGCGCATGACCTGGCTGTAGCGGACGTCGCCGCCGAGCGCGAGGCCGCCGATGTCGGCGGCCAGCCGTTCGGTCAGCGCACCGACCAACACCTGCGCGTCGTAGCCGGGTTGGGTGATCAGGCGGGCCCGCAGGCCGACCTCGATGTGGTCGGCCTCGACGACCTGCGGGTGGATGCCGACCGGTCGGACCCGGTCGATCGCCGCGGTGACCTGCTCGAACAGGCCGCTGACCGGCCCCTCGGTGCGCCAGGGCCGGGCGAACTCGTGGGCGACCACCACGCTGAAGAAGTACGGTTCGCCGATCCGCCGCTCGTCGCTGAACAGCCGCTGGTCGAAGGGGAAGACGCCGAAGTAGCTCTGCGAGACGTCGACCCCGCCGAGCGGATCGGAGAGCAGCACGTCCGTCACACCGGGCACGGACAGCACCGCCTCGCGGACCGCGGCCGGCGTCCACATGGTGCGGGAGCGGCCGAGCAGCCCGCTGCGGTAGGTCTCGTCGTCCTCCTGCGCGGCGCCGCCGGTGAAGGCGCGCGGGTTGGTCACCGTGAAGGTGGTCGGCGGGGCGACGTTGAGGTAGTGCGCCTGGTAGTCCGGGTCGATCGCGACGATCTGACGGGCCGTCACGTCGCCGCCCGGTCCGGCGACGAAGGCCCGGGCGCCGACCGTCGCGGTGTCCGCGGCGGCGCTGAGCCGGACGGTGGCGGTGGTGTGGAAGGCGGTCACCGGGGCGGCGGTGACCAGTACGGTGCCCTCGGGCAGCACGTACACCCGGTCGGGCAGCGGGTTGTGGACGGTCAGGGTGACCTCGCCGGCGGAGGCCAGGTTCGGCCGCCGCACCCCGAGGTCCTCGCCCAGCAGGTCGAGGTCGTCGCCGAGCGCGGTGGACAGGAAGCCCGCGTAGTAGAGGTCCTCCAGCCGTCGCCACAGCCGGGCGTCCTCGGCGGCGGTGACCTGGAGGACCTTCATCAGCGCGCTGGTGTCGGTCAGGTCGGTGTCCGGGCCGAACGCGGCCTTCGCCCGGTCCCTGGCCTCGTCGCGCAGGGTGTGGAACTCCTTGCGGACGAAGCCGCGTTCGGTGATCCCGTAGTCGGCCATCAGAGCGCCACCTCCACCGGCACGGTGTGTTCGGCGCCGTCCACCGCGAGCAGGGTCACCCGGACCTGCCACAGGCGGCGTGAGCCGCCCGGCGGGTCGAGCACCTCGATGTCGCGGATCTCGCGTACCCGGGCGTCGCCGCCGAGGGTGCGGACCAGGCTGAGCCGCAGCAGGTCCTGGGCCTGCCGGGCGGTGACGGCTCGGGTGAACACCTCGGTGACGTCCAGGCCGTAGTCGGTGGCGAACCGGTCGCTGCCCAGCGGGGTCAGGACGCGCAGGACCAGGGCCTGCACCAGGTTGGGCAGCCCGGCCAACTCGGTCAGCCGGCCGTCCTCGACGGCCAGGTCGCCGTCGCGCAGCTCCAGGCCGTGGCCGAGGCTCGTCGTGCTCGCCATGTGCTCCTCCAGCTCGGGGTGGGTCGGTCGGGTTCAGCGGGCCCGCAGGGTGGTCTGACCGGGTGTCAGCACGGTCAGCACGCCGGGCGGAGCGCCGTTGGTGAGGCCGCTGACCGTCTCCAGCAGGGCGGGCCGGCCGCCGGCCGTGAGCGTCGCCGCGGCGCCGCCGGCCACCGAGACGACGGCGCTGCACTGCACCGTGGTGCCGGACGTGACCTGGGTGCAGCCGGCGATCGGCCTGCCGTCGAGGTCGCCGACGGCCAGCACCGGCGCGCCGCCGGCCTTGAACGTCCGCTGCCCGGGGGTGATCTGCACCGTCCCGCCGTGGCCGCAGCCGATCGACGCGTCGGCGTTCAGGACGGCCGGCATCAGCCCACCTCCACGGACGAACCGCTGATCGTGATCTTCCCGTCGGCGAGGGTGATCGACGCGCCGCCGGACTTGAGCGTGATCGCCTTGCCGCCGGTGTCGACGGTCACCGCGCCCTTGGCGTCGACGGTGACGGTGGTGCCGCTGTCGTGCTCGACCAGCAGCTGCCCGGTCAGTTCGTCGGGCAGCTCGGGGCGCTCGCCGACCTCGGGGAGCAGCTTGTCGCCGACGCTGATCCGCAGCCCCCTGGCCTGCAGCACCCGCCGGCCGGCCGCGTCGGTCAGGTCGTTGACGCCCTTTCCGGTCGGCAGGCCCTTGCCGTCGAGCTTGGTCGGCAGGCACAGCCACCAGTCGCCGGGGCGGTTGCGCGGCGGCGCGTACGCGGGCTGCTCGGGCCACAGGAAGCCGGTCACCACCGCGTCGTTGACCAGGCCCCGGTTGTGCGCCAGCACGGCCCGCATGCCGGGCAGCACCGGGACCATCAGCCCGCAGCGGTGGAAGGCGAACGGAGAGGCGATCGGCCGCTCGTGCAGCAGCGGTTGGCGGTCGACGGCGCTCTCGACGCTCGGCGCGACCACCTCGGCGGCCGGCGACTGGCCGTAGTGCAGGTCCGCCAGGTGACGGCTGGTCCGGCCGTCCGCGTACGTCGCCACCTCGCCGACGTCGATCGCCGGGTGGTCGGCGCCGACCTGCTCGACCAGGTCGCGCATGCGCTGGCGGACGCCGTCCGCGCCGGTGCTGCACACCGCCCGCTCGCCGGGTGCGGCGACCACCAGCACCACCTCGCAGGTGTAGCCGCGACGGCTGTCGAAGAGGTGCCGGACCCGGTCGATCCGCAGCGGCCCGGGCAGGGCGTCGCGCGGGTCGGCGGTCTCCAGCACGGCGCGCCGCCCGGGCCGGACCGCCGGGTCGCCGAGCACGGTCAGCCGGGCGCTGGTCCGCGCGCCGCCCGGCTTCCCGCCGCCGAGCGGCGCCGCGGCCGCCGCCGCCGCGCCCGCGGCCGCGGCGAGCCCGTCGGCGTCGCCGTCCCCGCCGGCCCCGGCCGGGACCAGGTCCTCCGGGTCCTCCTGGACGTGCTCCAGGCTGACGATGTGGTCGTCCGCGGTGAACCGCAGCGGCGCGCCCGCGTCGACCGCCGCGCCCATCCGGATCACCCCGTCGCCGATCACCAGCGGCGCCTTGGCGGCCTTGGCGATCTGGTCGAGCGCCGACAGGCAGTCACCGGCCCGCTGGCTGAAGTTCCTGGCGGTCGGCAGCCCGTCGGCCGAGGCGGTGACGGTGATCGGGTCCTTGCTCGCCGCGGCGGCGAGCGCCCGTACGGCGGCGGTCAGCGGCTGGTCGCCGGGCTGCGCGGCCCGGACGGTGGTGAACGCCAGCCGGTACCCCGCGCTCTCCATGCCGCGCAGCTCGGTCAGCAGGTCGCCGGCGTCGGTGACGCTGGTGCGGATGCCGGTCAGGACGCCGCGCAGCACCGGGGCGCTGCGGCCGGCGGGGTCGTCGAAGTAGCCGAGGCCGAGGGTGACTTCCACCGGATCGTGCCCGGCCAGGGCCTCCGCGTGCCGGGTCTTGAGCGTCTCGACCACGTCGGCCGGCAGGTTGGTCAGCTTGGCGGTGAAGGTCGAGGCGGCGGCCCCGGAGAGCAGGTCGATCCGGATGTCGGCGTCGAGCACGTACTCGCCGGCGAACACGTCGTTGGACACCCGCAGCGGCACCAGCCCGCCCGGCCCGGCCCGGTCCACCTGCAGTTGGAACCAGATCACGAAGCCCATCGCAGCGCCACCCCCGCCCGGACCTCGGACCCGTACGCGCCGGCCGCGCCGAGGTTGCGCGGGTCGACCGTCAACGCCACCGGCAGCAGCGCGAGTTCACTGCCCGTCAGCTCCACGCCGGGCACCAGCTTGCGGCGCAGCACCACCCGGGCCGGGCCGGGCGTCTCGCGGGTCACGGTGGCCACCATGAACGCGCCCGGCTCCGGCAGCACCAGCGGCCGGCCGCCGGCCAGCCGTTCCTCGTCGACCACGGTGACGGTGAGCGCGACGGTGTAGACGTTGGCGCCGAGGGCGAGCCGGAAGGCCTGCGGGAAGCCCTCGTCGGCGTCGGCCGGCAGCAGCAGGTACCGCGAGAGGTCCACGGCGGGCGGTGTGGTCACGGCGCTTACCCGGCCAGCGGGACGGACGCGGTGCGCGGCACCGGGGCGGCGGGCGGGGTGGCGCCGGCGAGCGCGGTACCCGCGGCCAGGGCGAGGTCGGCGGCCTCGCCGAGCGCCGCGCTGACGGCGGAGCGCGGGACGTGACGCAGCGTCAGGCTGACGTCCAGTGCCTCCCGGCGGCCCGCGGACTGGCTGAAGCGCAGGTCGGTGATCTGCATGTCCAGGCTGACGGTCAGTCCGCACACCACCGGGATGCCGGTGCTCGCCAGCAGCGGCGCGGCGGCGGCCACCAGCACCCGGGAGACCAGGGCCAGCGCCTCCAGCTCCTTCTTCACCAGCAGCCGGTCGGGGCCGGGCAGCAGGGCCTCGATCGCGATGGTCTTGGTGGTCGGCGCGGTGGCCTGCGAGAAGCGGCTGCCGGAGATCCGCTCGATCTGGTAACCCTCGCTGATGCTGAGGCTCTGCACGTACAGCAGCGGCACGGTGCCGATCAGCACCGGGGTGTTCCGGTCGGCCATCTGCGCTCCCTCGCTCGTGGACGTATGCGGCTGGCGGGTGGACGGATCTGGTGGACGGCGGCCGGTCAGCGCAGGTAGACGCGCGGGTTCCCGGCCTTCAGCCAGGTGCGGAAGGCGGCTCTGGCCGCCGCCGGATCGTGCCCGGCGGCGGTGAGCGCCCGGAGCACCTCGGGGTCGTCGAAGAGTTTGATCATTTGTTCCCCCACGGCGGGCAACTCCCCGACGGAGTCCGGGTGGTACAGGTAGAGCAGGTCGGTGTAACGGCTCGGGGCGTGGGTGACGAGGTCGTTGACCAGCTGCTCGCGGAGGAACCGGGCCGGTCCGGTCAGGTTGGTCTTGACCTCGACGCTGACCCGGCCGCCGGGCAGCTCGGCGATGATGTCCACCACCCGGCCGGGACGCGGCCGCTGGAACTCCAGCGCGGTCGCGCCGAAGTCCCGCACCAGCGACCGCCCGGCGAGGAGCTCGCCCATGGTGCCCTGGAAGAGGTTCTCGGTGCCCCGCTCCACGAGGAGCTTCGCCAGCGGGTGCTCCAGGCCGTCGAGCTGCCGGCTTCCCAGCCGCTCGGTCAGGTCGCCGACCACGTCCAGCAGGTCGGTCCGGCCGGCGGCGGGGAACCGCCAGACCTCGCGCCAGTCGTAGACCTCGCGGGCCCGCCGGGCGATCTCCTCCGCGCCGGAGAGCTGCCGGTCGGTCAGTTCGTCCAGGCGCACGGCGAGTTGCTCGCGGTCGGCGATCAGCGTCGCGGCCATGGCGTGGTCGCCGGTCCGCTGCGCGTCGGCGGCCTCCTCGGCGAGTTCGCTCAGCTCGGCGAGCAACTGCCGTCGCCCGCCCGCCCGCAGCCGGGCGACGGTGGCCTCTGTGGCCTGCCGGAGCCGGCCCGCGAGCTCCTCGAAGGCGGCTGCCTCCCCGGCGGCGAGCCGGTCGAGCAGCCGCTGGTAGGCGGCGGGGTCGGGCAGCTCGCCCCGCCGCAGCTCCAGCGCGCGCAGCAGGGCCTCGACCGCTTCGGCGTCGTGGCCGCGGTTCAACAGCGCGAAGTAGACGTCGCCGCCCGCCTCGGCGATCAGCGCCAGGGCGCGCGGCCGCTCGGCGAGGGCGGACAGGGCCGCGGGCCCGAGCTGACGGAGCCGGCCGGCGCCGAGCCGGCCCACCGCGCGCGACCACGCCTCCAGGGACCGCGGCGCCACCCCGCCCACCAGCGTGCGCATGGTCGGACGGTCGAAACCGGTCTCCAGCAGCCGGGCCAGCGCCGAGGTCATCTCCTCGGTGACCCCGCCGATGTCCTCCGCCTGCCGCTCGAAGCGCCGGGCCAGCGACAGCGCGTCGGCCAGCCGTTCCACCTCGGGCAGCGCGTCGTGCTTCCTGGCGAGTCGGCGCAGCACCGCCGGGGCGGCGTCGGCCGGGACGTCCAACCGCTCGGCGAGCCGGGTCAGTTCGGCGAGGTGCTGCTGCGGCAGCAGGCGCAGCGCCTGCGCCGCCGCGTCCAGGTCGCGCAGCTCGGCGAGCCGGGCCAGCGCCGACACCATCCGGTCCAGGCGGCTGAGTTCGCCGGCCACCTCGGAGGCCTTGCCGAGCCGCCGCAGCGAGCCGAGGACCCGCAGCAGGGCCGCCAGCCGCTCGGTCAGCTCGGCGCCGCCGAGCGCCTCCTTCAGCTCGCCGAGGCCGACGAACCAGCTGAGGACCTCCACCACCAGCGCGGTCTCCAGGGTCCGGCCGAGGTCGCCGCCGATCCGCGCGCCGCCGCCCGCACCGCCGAGCACCGCGCCGGTGCGCCCGCCGTACGGGGTGCCCAGCTGTTCGGCGTACTCCAGCCCCGCCAGCGCGACCAGGATCGCCTTCCCGGCCTGCTCGCACAGCGTCTGCAGGACGGCCGCGGCCTTCGGGTCGCCGAGGAGCGCCCGCTCGACCAGCAGTTTGAACTCGACCAGGTGGGCGATGCCCTCGATCAGCTGGGTGGGGGAGTGGGTGAACAGGTCGACCAGTGCGTCGACGGTCGAACGCACCCACAGGCTCAGCCCGTTGGCGACGTTGCGGAGCACGTTCAGCGCGTCCGGGTCCTGACCCGTGCCGTCCTGGGGCCGCACGCCCAGCTCGTCCAGCAGCGTCAGCAGGTAGTCGGTGTTCAGCCGGCGGTGGGGCCGGAGCTTGCCGAGGGCGGTCAGGAACTCCACCACCGAGCCGTCCAGGGTGGTGAACAGCCGCTCGTAGGCGCCGCGTTGGCGCAGCAGGGCGGCCATCGCCTCCAGCTCGGTCTGGGTGCGGCCGGAGAGCAGCAGCTCGACCACGGCCTTCTTCTGCCGTTCGTTCGGCCACAGCAGGTCGGACAGCGCGACCAGGTAGCCGACCCGCTGCTCCAGCGGCATCCAGGCGAAGACGTGCCGGTCCATGGTGACGATGTGTTCGAGCATCGCCTCCTGGTCCAGGCCGGGCTGGGCGGCGCCGCCGCCTCCCTCGGCGACCAGCCGGCCGGCGGCGACGCGGGCCGCGACCGCCGGGTCGACCCGCTGGGCGGCTGGGGTGCGGGCCAGTTCGCGCCGGACCGCGACCGGCGTCCAGTGCACGCCGCGGTCCAGGTCGAAGACCCAGCGGCCGTCCGCGGTGACGGTCACCACCACGCGGTAGTCGGTGAGCACCAGCACCTTGCCGCGCTCGGTGACCTCCACGCCCGGCAGGCCGTCGGCGGGCGCGGCGGGCGGCGCGGCGCGGCCGAACTGCCGCATCAGCAGCGGCTCGTCGAGCGGCACCATGACGAACCGGTCGGCGGCGTGCTCCCCGCCGCCGCGCTCCAGCACGGCGAACCCGTGCGCGCCGTACAGGTACGTGCCCCACTGGACGGCGCGGGCGAGCGAGGCCGAGGTGAGGTACGGGTCGGTGCCGGTGCGCACCCACTCGTCGACGGCCAGTCTGATCAGCGGCAGGGTCGGGAACCGGTCGCGGCTCAGCACGTCGCCGAGCGGCAGCTGCTCGCCGGGCCCGGCGGCGGGCCGGACCGGGACGGCCACCGGGGCGCCGCTGCCGTCCGCGTAGCCGGGCATGGTCCACCAGCGGCCGTCGGCGGCGGGACCCCACGGTGCGTCATCCGCCGCTCCAGGAGCGGCAGTTGAGGAGTGCGGTGCGGTCCGGTCGGCCAGCGCGCGGCGGACGCCCGCGGTGACGGCCGCCTCCACGGCCCGGCGGGTCGGTTCCGGGCAGCCGCCGTTCCAGCGGACCGTCACCGGGGCGGGCGGGGCGCTCACTCGGTCACTCCCGGGGTGGCCCGCAGGCCGAACTTGACCTGCACGGTCTCCCGGTTGCTGTTCGGGTTGTGCATCTCGAAGGTGAGGTTGTCGGCGTCGATGGCCTTGCGGTAGTTCTCGCCGAGGGCCTTCTCCAGGTTGTGGTCGAGGCTGACCCGGCGCTCCTGCACCCCGATGTCGGCGGCCCGCGGCAGGCCGAGGCCGGGCGGCGCGTCCGCCACGTCGATCAGCGGCGCGCGGCCCTTGTCGGGGAACGAGAACCCGGCGTCCCGCAGGTAGGTCGTCGCCCCGGTGTCGGCCTTGGCCTGGATCCAGAACTCGTCGCGGACCTTGCCGTACAGGTCGAACATCTCCTGCCGGGTGGCGTTCTCCAGCGAGCGGGTGCCGACCACCTTGGCCCGGGCCCGTTCCCAGACCGGGCCGAGCGGGGTGCGGTCGAGCCGCTGCCCGAGCACCCGGCGGGCCCGCTCCAGCGCCTGCCGCCGGGTCTCGCCGGTGCGGCGCACCAGGTTCTCGATGTCGAGCCGGGTGCGCTTGTTGACCGGCACCCGGACCTCGTCGACGGTCGGCCGGGCGCCGCCGGTGGCGGACGGCCGGGTGGCCCGCTGCTCCTCGACGGCGGCGACCAGCTGGTCGACCTCCTCGGCGAGGAAGTACTTGTCGGCGGCCTTCTGACCGGCCCGCCCGGCCTCGCCCGACAGCACGCTCTCCGCCGCCCCGGCCCGCAGCTCCCGGGCGGTGGCCTGGTCGGTCAGGCCCATGGTGGTGAACAACTCCTTGAGTTCGTTCAGCTTTCCGGCGTCCCGCACCGACCGCCCGGCCTTGACCTCCCGGGCCGCCTCGTCCAGCGCGCGCAGCCCGTTCGACCCGGGCTTGAGCCCGGACAGGGCGCGGAAGGTCGCGTCGGCCTCGCGGGCGGAGAGCCGGTAGTCGCGGACCATGGTCTCCACCGTGACCGCCGCCCGGCCCATCTTGAACACCTTCCCGGCGGCGGGCAGCAGCACCGAGGCGCCGAGGATCGCCCGGTCCGTGGTGCTCAGCTCGTGGCCGAACAGGTCGTAGCCGAAGGCCGCCTCGCCCGCCGCGACGATCGAGCCGACCACCGGGATGAAGCTCACCGCCGTCTCGATCGCGGTCTGCCAGAGCGGGATGTCCTCGGGCGGGATGTCGTAGCGCTCGGCCTCCGGGTACGCCTGGGCGATCAGGTAGGCGTCGAACTCCTCGGGGTGGGCGCGGAGGAAGTCCCGGAAGTCCGCCTCGGCGCTGGTCGCCGTGAAGGACTTCTCGTGCATCCGGGCGATCTCCTCGTGCAGGAACTCACGGGCGATCAGGTCGCGGACGGCCTTCTCCCGCTCCGACTCCCACACCAGCCAGCCGACCCGGTTCTTGCGGTCCTCCACGGTGTACGGCTCGCGGACCTTCCAGACCCGCTTCTCCAGGAACGCGATCACCTGGTCGAGCTTGCGGCCGGCGCCGTCCGGGTCCCACGTCGCCGCCTTGTCGAGGGCGGTCTCCCGCGCCTTGCGCAGCTTGTCCGCCACCTCCTCGCGGACCTTCGTGCCGAGCTGCCGCACGTACAGCCGGGCCCAGGTCGCGCCCGGGTCGTGGCGGCCGAGGTCGGCGTCGCTCTGCCGGTCCAGCCAGGACAGGTAGTCGCCGAGCGCGGCGGTCACCGCGGCCTGCTCGGTCGCCGGGAGCGAGCGCGAGGTGCGCTGCATCACCGCGGCCAGCTCCAGGAACCGGGTCCGGACCGAGGGCGCGGCCGGGGTGGCGGTCTCCTTCAGCGCGGCGGACCACAGGTCCGGGCCGGTCTGCCGGAGGAACTCCGGTGTGCCGTAGTGCTTCTCGATCCAGGCGTGGTACCGCACGAAGGCACCCTGGGCGAGCTCGTCGTCCAGCCGGACGCCCGTGAGGTAGCCGAAGAGTTCGCGCCGCTTGTCGAACTGGGCCTGGTCCGCGGCGCTGCGGCGCACCGGGTGCGAGTCGTACCACAGCAGCCCGCGGGTGGGACCCTGCCGCGGGGCCCAGCGCGGCCCGCGGACCACCACCGCCACCCGGACCGCGGGGTCCCGGTAGATCAGCCCGTCCAGGTAGGCGCGGACGATCCGGTCCGGCAGCTCCGCCGGCAGCAGGCCGGTGACGGGCAGCGGCCGTTCCAGCATCGGGAGCGTCAGCCCGGCGGCGGTGAGCGGGTAGTCCCGGGAGACGTCGTCCTGCCGCCTGCCGCCGAGCCGGACCTCCACCCGCACCGTGTCACCGGGCATCAGCCAGCCGGAGTTGGGGTCGAGCTTCTGCTGGAGGTCGATCAGGTCGTCGTCGGCGTCGGACGGCAGCTGCTCCCCGAGCACCGCGAGCTTGCCGCTGTACCGCAGGGCCTGCACCACCGCGACCACGTCCTCCGGTGCGAGCCGGCGCAGCACCCGCAGCGCCTCGCGGGCCTCGGCGTCGGTGATCGCCCAGTCGGTCAGGTTGCGGGAGAGCAGTTCGCCGATCCGCTGCAGCGCGGCCTGCTGCGCCTGCGGCCCGGTGGCGGGGCGGGCGACGGGGAGCCGGACCTGACGGGGCGGGCCCTGGTAGGACGTCAGGCGGTAGCCGCCGGAGGGGAGGTCGAGGGCCGACTCGTAGCGCTCCGACGGGGCCTGCACGGCGCCCGTCCGGTGGCCGGTCGGGCCGTGCTGGGCGAGCGCGCGTTCGGCCTGCGCCAACCGGCGGGCGACCAGCCGGGCCACGGCCGCCTCCAGCCGCTCCAGGTCCGCCGCCGTCGGGGTGCCGACCAGCCGCAGCCGGATCGGCACCCGCACCTCGACCTCCGTCATCGCTCCCTCACCCTCCCCCTTGCCGCCGCAGCGCCACGTCCAGCTCGTCGAACACGTACCGCGCCACCGCGTCGAGCTGGGCGCCCGTCAGCTCGCCGACCACCTCGACCTCCACCGGGAAGTTCCACACCACCCGGGGGGCCGCGCCCGGCCCGGCGGCGGAGGACAGGACCGCCTCGCTGCCGGGCGCGGGCACGATGTACTCGCCCTCGTGGACCAGGGCGATCCCGGTCCGTTCGACCCGGCCGCCGGCCTCGAAGGCCGGCAGCACCAACAGGCCCTCGCCGCCCTCGGGTTCACCGCCGCCCGGGTCGGGCGTCGTCACGACTCGACGCCGGGCGCCAGCGACATGCAGGTGAAGCTGGCGCTCGGGGCGCCGTCGATCACCACGTTGCTCGGGTTGGCGGAGGTGATCACGCAGCGGCTGAACTTGAGTGCCTTGAAGGCCCAGTCGGTGCCCTTCTTCTCCGCCACCGTGATCTCGAACTCCTTGCCCTTCACGGCGAGTTCGGTCAGGTCGGCGACCGCGGTGCCGATCGCCTGCACGGTCATGGTGAAGGTGAAGGTCTGCGGCTGGCGCACGTAGCCCAGGTTGTCCGACTCGATCGAGTGGATGACCGTGTGCGGCACGTTGAAGGTCGGGGTGAACTGCGAGATCGGCGCGACCACGGAGTTGCCGAGGCGGATCTCCAGCCGGGTGTTCCAGTCGGGCATGCCCGCTCCTAGGTGAAGTTGAGGGTCAGTGCGATGCGGTGGATCGCACCGGCGTAGTCGACCGACACCAGGACCTCGGCGAGCCGCTGGGTCTGGGCGTTCTGGATGACCGCCAGCTGTGCGGGGGTGAGCGCCGCCGGGTCGGCGTCGAGCAGGTCGAGCACCGGGACGTCGATCGCGTAGCCCTCGATCACCTCGCCGCGCACCAGCGGGTCGAGGACCGCCTCCAGCTGCACCACCAGCGCGCGCAGCCCGGAGCGGCTGATCCGCAGGCTGCCGACCGCCTGGATCAGCCGCGCCTTCAACTTGAAGGAGACGTCGTCCACGGTGCGCTGCACGTCGACGAACTTCATCCCGGCCGGGTTCCCGGTGTACCCCTCGCCGAGGTACACGCCGCTGCCGGGCAGCAGCGCCGGGTGGACCAGCCAGTTGACCCCGTTGCCCTTCGGCGGGTCGCCGAACTGCTCGGACTGGTTGATCTTGTTGATGTCGGCGACGCTGAACGGCGCGCTGTTGATCATGACCTGCTTGAGCAGCACCGAGACGTGCGGCGGATAGCCGGCGACGGTGCCGGCCACCGCCGCCGCGGCGTCCTCGTCGCTGCGGTGCGCGATGTAGATCATCCGGTCGCTGGCCAGCGTGCCGGCCACCGGCGCCGGATCGGCCGAGTCCTTGGCCAGCATGGCCACGCCCATCCGCTCCCGGCCCTCGCCGCCGTGGTCGGAGACGGCGGTGACGTGCGCGGCGAGCCGGGTGACGGCCCCGTTGGCCGCGCCGGAGTTGGCGTCGAGCGGGGTCGCGGCCAGCACCACGAACTGGACGTCCAGGTCCTCGATCGCGGTCAGCGCGGCGGTCGGGTCGGCGACCGACCCGGTCGCGCCGCCGTTCACCTTCACGCCGAACACCTGGGCCGGCCCCGGGCTCTGCCCGAACAGCGTGACCAGCGCGGCGGTCAGCGAGGAGTTGGCCTTCTGCTTGGTCGGGTCCGCCGGGTCGGGAACCGTCGCCGGGCCGAACTCGGCGGCGGCCCCGGACGGACTGGTCACCGGCACCACCTTGCCGTCGGTCCCCGACGCGGCGGTCCCGATGACGGCGACGTTCCCGGTGGCGCGCACCACCGGGGAGAACATCTCCACATTCGATTTGACGTTGATGTACCGGACGGCCATCGTCTTCCCTTCACCTCATCCCCGCTCGTCGGGGGGCACGGTCAGTGGAACTTGTCCTGGAGCTTGCGGCGCAGCGCCTCCTGCTCCGCGAGCGTCATCGCCGGGGCGGCGGGCGGGCGGCCGTCCGCGGCCCGGTCGGCGGTCGTCCCGGGGGCGTCGTCCCGGTCGGTCGCGGCCGCTTCGGCGGGATCGGGCTGGGGCACGGTGGTCTCCTCGACTGGCGTGGGGGCGGCGGGAATTCGGACAAGCGAAGGGGCGGGCCGGGCTACGGCGGCACGGGGACGGCGAGGACGTCCCGCGCGGCGAAGAAGGCCAGCAGATCGGCCTCGGCGACGCCGCTCGCGGCCACCGCCGCGGCCGGGAACACCAGCACCGGCGCCACCCGGCACCGGGACTCCAGCCCGTCCGGCTCGCGGCGGGCGGGCAGGCTCCGCTCGGCCAGGTCGCGGACCAGCTGGGCGGCCCGCAGCGCTTCGGTGACCTCCACCGACTCCCGTACCAGCACGGCCAGTTCGAGCGGCACCCGGCGCTGGTTGGCGGGGTCGGCCGGGTCGAAGGGCGGCGCGGCGGCGAGCCGGATCTCGCCGAGCAGGTGGCGGTAGGCGCGCCGCAACTCGTCGACCGTCTCGATGTGGTGGCGCGCCAGGTAGCCGGCCAGGTCGAAGTACCGGAACTTCGCCTGGAACTCGGCGAGGGTGTGGTACTCCCCGATGTCGTTCAGCACCACCGACTCGATGGCGCCCGGGTCGAGTTCGAGCACCAGGGTGGCGGACAGCCGCAGCATCAGGTCCACCCACTCGGGCGGCGCGGCGGCGTCCCGCCCCTCGTACAGCACCTCGGTGCGCTCGTGCGCCGGGGAGGTGCGGATCCAGCTACCGGACAGCAGGCGGGGGCGGAACAGCGGCCGCTGGAACTCGGCCTCGGCGACCTCCAGCTTCGCCACCTCGTGCACGGCGGCGGCCGGCAACCCGTAGAGGGTGCCGGCGAGTTGGCGGACCCGGGCGAGCCCCGTCGGGCCGGCGGGCAGCAGCAGACCGGGCAGCCCGCCGGGCGCGTCGAGCCGCAGCATCAGGGCGTCGGTGAAGCTGCTCACCGCCCACCGCCGTGGTACGCCATGGAGTGCGCCCTTCGCCCGCGAACGTCCGCCCCGCGCCAGGGCGGAGCCGCCGACGCGCTGCGCGCCGACCGTTCGTGGACGCTACGCCAGGCGGTGTCAACGGAGCGTCACCGCGGCGTCACCGCGGCGGCGAGGTCTGCAGGCGCCCCTGCAGCGTGCTCGACAACTGCGCGACGCAGGCGGCGAGCTGTTCGGTCGTCAGCTGCGCCGGGTCGCCGCCGCAGCCCGCCACCGGTGCGCCGTTCGGCGGTGCGGCGGTCGGCGGCGCGGCGGTCGGGGAGCCGCTGGGTGCGGGCGCCGGCGAGGGCTGGCCGCCGGGCGGGGTGATGCTGCCGCGCAGCGCGACCAGGTTGGGCGTCACCGTGGCATCGCCCGACAGGTCGATGTAGTCCTGGGTCTGCCCGTTGAAGTCCACGAAGCCGCGCCACATGTCCTTGCCGAACGGGACGATCTCCTGCAGCGCGCCGCCCGACCCGGTGCTGATGGTGATCGAGGTCTGCTGCGCCATGTACGAGACCATCCGGCTGGCCAGCACGTCGAGGTTGACCGACGGGCTGTCGTCGCCGCGCACGTACACGTGCAGGTCGTTGAGTCCGTTGCCGACCCGGTCGGCCTGCAGGACCGCGAACGCCACCACGAGTTGCGAGGAGCTCTCCCGCGGTACCAGCGGCGTCACGTAGTACAGGTGGCCGTCGGCCTTCGAACGGAGCAGGAACTCACCGGGGTTGGCGGCGTTGGTGGCGGCCGAGGTGTGCGCGTAGCCGAAGCCGCGGTCGTCCTTCGCGCCGCGTCCGCCGAGCCACTGCACCTCCTGGATCTGCGCCCGGACCATCGAGGCCGGGTACACCGCGCCGGGCAGCTCGCCCGGCGCCACCTCGGCCCGGTAGGTGACGGACGGACGGCCGTCCGCGGAGCCGCGCAGCACCAGCACGCCGGCCGGCTCCAGCACCGTGCGCTGCTGCCAGGCGATCTGCCGCGCCACCGAGACCACCACCACCGGCTGGGCGGTGCGGGTGTCGGAGCCGTCGCAGTAGCCCCAGATGTCCTGGTCGCTGTAGACCAGGCCCGGGAACCGCTCGGCGAGCAGGTTGCGCAGGCTGGCCGCGCCCGTCCCGGCGAAGGCCCGGTCGAAGGCGTGGTCGCCGCGGAACGCGCAGGTGGCGACGGAGTTCGACCGGCCGTCCCAGACCGCGACGCCCTCCATCGGCTGCTCGTCGGAGCCGTCCAGGACCGCCGTCCACACCCCGCCGCCCTGCGAGGCGTCCGGCAGGTAGTGCAGGCTGTGGCCCATCAGGTGGACCCCGGAGGTCAGGCCCGCGCTGTCGGTGAGGGCCTTGGTCGCCGCGGCGTAGGAGGCGGTGCGCGCGTCGAAGTCGAAGTCCGGCATCGGCGCGGTCTTCACGCAGGACGGCACGTCCGCGGTGCCCACCAGGTCGCAGCGGCTGCCGTCGCCCGCCCGGCTGTGCTCGGTCACCGGCAGCACCGAACGCGGCGTGGCCGCGCCGCCGGCCGGCACGTCGAGCACCGTCGCCGCGGCGTAGAAGCGGCCCGCGTCCTTGTCGTCGTCCCACAGGCCGGTGCCCGCCCGCACCAGCGAGCCGACCACCGCCAGCAGCACGACCGCCGTGGTCAGCCGCATCGGCCAGCCGTCGAAGCCGGCCCCGGAGTCGTCCGCGACGTACCAGACCGCGAAGAGCGTGCCGCACAGCCCCACCGCGACCCAGAACCAGAACAGCGGCGCCGCGTCCCACACCCCGCCGTGCGGGAGGAACTGGCGCTCCATCAGCAGCCGGTAGCTCTGGTCCTGCTGCCCGAACCCGCCGAACAGCAGGTGCTTGACCATCCACACCAGCAGCGCGAGCAGCGGCATCCACAGCCACCACACGGCCAGCCCGGCCGCCGCCCGCCGCAGCGGCCCCCGCCACGCCCGACGCTCCGTCATGCGCCCCCCTCGGTCCCGAGCCCCCGTTCCTCCGACCATCCTCCCACCGGCCCCCGACACGCCGGGGGCCGGACTGAAGGATCATCAGAAGTGCTTCCCGGAGCGGAGGTTCAGTCCAGGTGGAAGACCTCCGTCAGCGGAGCCATCGCCTGGTCCGCCGCCGCGCCGTCGAGGTCCTCGAAGTAGCGGGCCATCTCGGCCTGCCAACGGGCGTTGACCTCGGTGGCGGCCATCGCCGCGCGGGCGCGGTCGAAGTCCTCGGTCTCCAGGTACCCGACCAGCAGGCCGTCGGGGCGCAGGAACAGCGAGTAGTTCGTCCAGCCGGTGGCGCGCAGGGCGTCCAGCATCTCGGGCCACACCCGGGCGTGGCGTTCGCGGTACTCGTCGGCGAGTTCGGGCCTCACCCGGAGCAGGAAGCAGATCCGGCGCTTCGTCATGAGACACCGATCCCCGCCAGCTGCATGTAGTACACGCCGAACTGGTCCGCGGTGAGCGTGGTGCCGGTGACCTTCACGTACCGCGCGGTGGTCGCCGCGAACGCGAAGGTCAGGCCGCCGGCCCCGGGGCGCGGGTACGAGCTCCTCGACACCACGGTGGTCCAGTTGGTGCCGTCCGGCGACGTCTGGATCGTGAAGGCCGACGGGAAGCCCAGCCCCGTGTTGGGCGCGTCGTCGCGCGGGTACAGCGTGACCTGGCTGATCCGCGACGGGCCGCCCAGGTTGACCTGGGCCCACTGGGTGGTGTTCGGCGAGCCGGACCCGGCGCTGCTCCAGCCCGAGGAGTTCCACAGGTCGGTGTGGTGCGCCCCGTTGGTGAGGTTGGCGGTCAGCCAGCCCTCGTTGGGGTACTCGACCGAGCTGGAGGTGGCCGCGGTGCGGCCCGGCGCCAGGTCCCCGCCGACGGCCTCGATCTCGGCGAACTGCATGTGGTAGTTGCCGAACTGGTCGGTGCTCAGGTTCGTCCCGGTCACCTTCACGTAGCGCGCGTTGACCGCGGCGAACGGGAAGGTCTGCGGGGTGGCGCCCGGCCGCGGGTACCCGGTCTGGGTGCTGACGGTGGTCCAGTTGGCGCCGTCGGTCGAGGTCTGCACGGTGAAGTCGACCGGGAAGCCCTGTCCGGCGTTGGCGCCGTCACTGCGCGGGAAGAGGTCGATCCGGCTCAGCGACCGGGTCGAGCCCAGATCCAGCCGCACCCACTCGGTGTGGTTGGACCCGATGCTGCCGGAGCTGCTCCACCCCGCCGCGTTCGCCACCGTCGTCCGCTGCCCGTCGACCGCGGAGCGGATGCCCCAGCCGTCGGCCTCGTAGGAGCTGGAGGCCGTGACGGCGGAGCTCTCGGCCGGATCCACCGAGGTCGGCACGACCCGCGCGTTCCAGAAGTTGGCGCTGGCGCCGCCGGTGACCAGGCCGACGGCGCCGGCCGTGAACGCCTGGTCCGTGACCGTCAGCACGGGCGCCTGGCCGGTCCCGGAGTACACCGTCAGGGTGCCGCCGCGGGCGACCACGCGCAGGTGGGTGCGCTGCCCCGACACGTACCCGGGCACCGAGGCCGAGCCGATCGCCGTGCCGCTGCGGTAGACGAACACCTGCCCGTTGTCCCGCTGGGCGACCAGGTAGCCGGAGTCCAGGTCGGTGCCGTTGGCCGAACGGACCATCAGCCCGGCCCAGTTGGTGCTGCCGCCGGACGGGCTCACCGCGGTGATCTGCAGGTCCACGGCGGCCGACACGTCGCTGTAGCCCCGCCCGCGGAGGTAGGAGACGTCCCCCCAGTTCGCCGACGCGTCGGACTGCGCGTACGTGCCGCCGCCGGTCGACCAGCTGCCGTGGGTGTGGGTCCAGAAGTGGTCGCCGCCGCTGAAGTCGTCCGTGAACGGCAGCGTCAGGTCGCCCGCGGCCGCCGCCAGTTCGTCGAGCAGCTGCTTGTGCCGCCCCTCGACGTTCCAGCCGGAGGTGTCGTAGACGCTCGGGTTGGTGACCAGCGTCTCTGCCAGTGTGCGCGCCGCCTGTGGTTTGACCGCGGCCAGCTGCTGCAGCAGTTCGAAGTCCTGCAGGCCGGCGGTCTGGGCCTCGCTGCGCAGGCTGTCGTAGATCCCGTAGCCCGCCTTGTTCGGGTAGACCAGCCAGTGGTCGCCGGTCTGCGGCGTGTTGAAGGTGTCGGCGCCCGGGTACGGCGGGTTGAAGTCGTCGTGCCAGTAGTTCCAGC
The DNA here is from genome assembly GCF_053595195.1 of Kitasatospora sp. NPDC002522. NCBI lineage: Bacteria > Bacillati > Actinomycetota > Actinomycetes > Kitasatosporales > Streptomycetaceae > Kitasatospora > Kitasatospora sp. NPDC002522. The sequence goes on along the minus strand of NZ_JBSFXE010000032.1, from coordinate 24,451 downwards.
CCCAGTGCAGGTAGCCGTCGCCGCCGATCTTCCAGGTCAGCCACGGGAGCAGCCGGGTCCCGCTCAGGTAGTTGCTGGTGAAGCGGTTCATGTAGGTGCCCTGCGGCAGGATGCAGGTGTAGAGCCACAGGTCCTTCCCGCCGATCCGGTAGTTCTGGTACAGCGCCACGTTCGCGTCGTAGTTGGACGAGAGCGGCGTCTGCGTCGACAGGTGCGCGGCGTCCCCGGTGAACGTGGTCAGCTGCGCCTCGTTGGTCCGCGGGTTCGGGAAGTACTGCTCGTAGAGGGAGTAGAACCAGTTGGCGGCCGTGGCCTGGGGTGCGCTGGTGGGCTCGTCCAGGGCGCTCATGTAGAAGTTGTTCGTCCAGCCCTTGGCGTCCAGGTGCGCCTTGAGCGCCGGGAAGAACTGGTTCAGCCAGCCGTTGGTGTCCGGACAGCCGTTGGCCGGGCCGGAGTTGGGCTGGCAGAGCACGTGCTTGACCGGGCCGCTCACGCCGTTGGCGGCGACCAGGGTGTCGAGCTGCGGCGCGGAGTCGGGGGGCTCCAGCAGGGTCGGGGTGTAGAGGTACTGCATGGCCCCGGCGTTGACGAACAGGTTCACGAACCGGTCGAAGGTGGACCAGTCGAAGGTGAAGTGGCCGCCGGCGTCGACGGTGGTGTTCGGGATCAGCAGGGCCACGGCGTCGGCGTAGATGACGTTGTTGCGGTGCCGCGCCATGTTCGCCGCGATGTTGGTCTCGACGGTCCACCAGTTGGCGTCGTACATCTGCACGTTGTACTCGGCCGGGATCGCCGCCTCGGTGCCCGAGTAGTCCCAGCCCGCCGAGGTGAACCAGTTGTTCATCTTGAACGTGGACTGCGAGGTCGGCGGGATCGTCACGCCGTAGACCGTCACCGACACCGGCACCGTGACGGCGCCCAGGCTGCTGTTCACCGTGGCGCTGCCGGTGTAGACCCCGGGCGCCTGACCGGCCGGGACGTACACCTGGTAGTAGGCGGCGTAGGTGGTGTTCGCCGCGACCGAGCGCGGGGAGTTGTCCATCAGCGCGTCGTAGTACGCGATCCCGCCGTCCGGCGGGTTCTGCACGTTGCCGGCCTTCTGGATGTTCGGATGGTTGTACTCGTAGCGCGTGGTGATGTTCGCCGCGGGGATGGACGCGCCGCCGGGGCCGCTGAGCGCGCCGGCCGTGACCGACACCCCGCTCTGCGCGGACCCGGAGCGCACCAGGATCTGCGCGGCCTCGTAGCCGCCCCGCGCCGCGTACAGCTCGATCGCGGTCGGCGCCCAGCCGGGCGGAGTGGTCGAGGTGAAGGGCCGGTCGGTGGCGTCCAGGATCCAGACGGTCGGACCGCCGGCGGCACCGGCCCGGGGCGCGGTCAGCGTGGCCAGCGGGGCGACGGACAGGGCCAGACTCACCAGGAGACGCAAGGATCTGCGGCGGCGCGTGCGCATGGAAACCCTCCGAACTCTGAGAAATGGCTTCGAGAGCCGAACAGGACTTGTTTCCAAACCTGTTCGAGCCGCCCGCAATTGGTTTGCGGCGCGGCTTTCGGTCGACGCGTGGCCTCGCTGCTCCGGAGTCCTGTAGACGGGCGTGCAGGCAGCTCACAGCGATGACAGCGAGGTCAGGGATGACACGAGAGGGTCAGCTGCTGGTCGCGCGGCCGCATCGGAAATATGCGATCCCGGCCACCTGACGGCCGGCACGTTACCCTTCGGTGAATGGAGTATTTCCAGGGACTGCGGCCCGCAACCGTTCCAATTTCACCGATACTTGACCGATCGTCACGAAGCGGGCGACGGAGGTGACGCGTCGTCCATGCCGTGCACCGGTCAGCTGAGCCCCACGCGGGCGGCGGCGGCGTCCCAAGCGCGGCTGTCGCCGCCGGGCTCGTAGCGCCGCACCTGCTGGGTGCGGGTCACCAGGCGGCGCATCGCGTGCCGGTCCTCGACCAGGCCGCGGGCGCGGGCCTGCACGAGGACGTTGCCGATCGCGGTGGCCTCGGTGGGGCCGGCGACGACGGGCAGGCCGGTGGCGTCCGCGGTGAGCCGGCACAGCAGGGAGTTGCGGCTGCCGCCGCCGACCAGGTGCACGGTGCGGATGGTCCGTCCGGTCAACCGGGCGGCCTGGCGCAGGACGTGACGGTGCGCCAGGGCGAGGCTCTCCAGGATGCACCGGACGACGGCGCCCTGGTCCGCGGGCGGGCGCTGGCCGGTGCGGACGCAGTGCTCGGCGATCCGGGCCGGCAGGTCGCCGGGGGCGAGGAACGCGGGGTCGTCGGGGTCGACCAGCGCGGCGAACGGGCGGGCGGCGGCGGCCCGTTCGAGCAGCTCGGGCAGCTGGTGGCGCTCGCCGCGGGCGCGCCAGGTGCGCTGGCTCTCGCTCAGCAGCCACAGGCCCATCACGTTGCGCAGGTAGCGGATGGTGCCGTCGATGCCGAGTTCGTTGGTGAAGTTGGCGGCGCGCGAGGCCTCGGTGAGGACCGGCGCGTCGAGTTCGAGGCCGGCCAGCGACCAGGTGCCGCACGAGATGTACGCGAAGTCGGCGCCGGCGGCGGGGACGGCGGCGACGGCGGACGCGGTGTCGTGCGAGGCGACCGCGACGACGGGGGTGTCCGGGCGCAGGCCGGTGGCGGCGGCGACGTGCGGCAGCACGGTGCCCGCGTGGTCGCCGGGGCGGCGCAGCGCGGGCAGCAGCGAACGGTCGAGGCCGAGGGCGGCGAGCACGAGCGTGGACCAGTGGCCGGTGCGGGCGTCGTAGAGGCCGGTGGTGGAGGCGTTGGTCGCCTCGGCGCCGATGCTGCCGGTGAGCCAGTGGGTGATCAGGTCGGGCACGAGCAGCAGGGTGCGGGCACGCTCCAGGCGCTTCTCGGCGGCGAGTTGGAAGACCGTGTTGAACGGCAGGTGCTGGAGGCCGGTGATCCGGTAGAGGTCGTGGGCGGGGAGGCGGCGCCAGACGTCCTCGACGGCGGCGGCGCCGCGCGGGTCGCGGTAGTGGAAGGGGTTGCCGAGCAGCGCGCCGTCGGCGTCCAGCAGCCCGTAGTCGACGGCCCAGCCGTCGATGCCGACGGAGGCGACGCCTCCGCGCGCGGCGGCCTCGCGCAGGCCGTCGAGGACGCCCTGGTACAGGCCCAGCGCGTTCCAGTGCAGCCCGTCGGGGAGTTGGGCGGGGACGTTGTCGAAGCGGTGGGTCTCGGTGAGCTCGAGGCGGTCGGGGCCGACCAGGCCGACGACCACCCGTCCGCTGGTGGCGCCGAGGTCCGCCGCGGCGAAGGCGGTCGGGGTGCGGGGGGTGTGCGAGGTATGGGGGTTCACGGCGGTGTCCTCGGTGGGGGCGGGGGCTGCCGGTGGGGTGCGGGGGCTGCTGGCGGGGCCTGGCTGCCGGAGGGGTGCGGGTTCAGCGCAGGAAGGCCCCGGCGACGCCGGCGTCGACGGGGATGTGGAGGCCGGTGGTGTGGGTGAGGTCGCCGCCGGTGAGGGCGAAGACGGCGGCGGCGACGTGCTCGGGCAGGACCTCGCGCTTGAGCAGGGTGCGCTGGGCGTAGAACTCGCCGAGCTTCGCCTCCTCGATGCCGTACGTGGCGGCGCGCTGGGCACCCCAACCGCCGGCGAAGATGCCCGAGCCGCGCACCACGCCGTCCGGGTTCACCCCGTTGACGCGAATCTCGTGCTCGCCCAACTCGACCGCGAGCAGCCGGACTTGATGGGCCTGGTCGGCCTTGGCCGCGGAGTAGGCGAGGTTGTTCGGCCCGGCCAGGACGGCGTTCTTGGAGGCGATGTAGACGAGGTCGCCGCCCAGCCCCTGCCGGATCATGGTGCGGGCGGCCTCGCGGGAGACCAGGAAGGAACCGCGGGCCATGATGGCGTGCTGCCGGTCCCAGTCCGCGGCGGTGGTCTCCAGCAGCGGCTTGGAGATGGAGATGCCCGCGTTGTTCACCACCAGGTCGACGCCGCCGAAGGCGAGGGCCGCGGCGGCGAAGGCCGCCGCGATCTGCGGTTCGGAGGTGACGTCGACGGTCACCGCCACGGCCCGGTCCGGGCCGCCGAGTTCGTCGGCGACGGCCTGCGCGGTGGCGGAGTTGACGTCGGCGACGACGACGCAGGCCCCCTCGGCGGCCAGCCGGTGCGCGATGGCCCGGCCGATGCCGGAGCCGGCGCCGGTGACCAGGGCGACCCGGGCGGCCAGCGGCCTGGGCGCGGGCATCCGCCGCAGCTTCGCCTCCTCCAACGCCCAGTACTCGATCCGGAACTTCTCGCGCTCCTCGATCGGGGCATAGGTCGAGACGGCCTCGGCGCCGCGCATCACGTTGATCGCATTGAGGTAGAACTCGCCGGCGACCCGGGCGGTCTGCTTGTCCCGCCCGAAGGAGAACATGCCCACGCCCGGGACCAGCACGATCGCCGGGTCGGCCCCGCGCATCGCGGGGGAGTCGGCGGTGGCGTGCCGGTGGTAGTAGGCGGCGTACCCGGTGCGGTAGTCGGCGTGCAGCTCCCGCAGGCGGGCTTCGACCTGCTCCAGCGGCGCGTCGGCGGGCAGGTCGAGGACCAGCGGGGCGACCTTGGTGCGCAGGAAGTGGTCGGGGCAGGAGGTGCCGAGGGCGGCCAGGCGCGGGTGCTCGGCGCGGGCGAGGAAGTCCAACACCGGTGCGGCGTCGGTGAAATGGCCGACCTGCGGGTGGTCGGTCGAGGCCAGGCCGCGGATCAGCGGGGCGAGCGCGGCGGCCCGCTCCCGGCGCTCCGCCTCCGGAAGCGCGCCGTAGCCCGCCAGCTCAGGGCCGAACGGCTCGGCCTTGCCGCGCGCGGCGAGGAAGGCCTCGGCGGTGCGGATGACGTACAGCGCGTTGGCCTCGCACTCCTCGCTGCTCGCGCCCCAGGCGGTGATGCCGTGGCCGCCCAGGACGCAGCCGACCGCCCGCGGGTTGGCGCGCTTGATCTCGGCGATGTCCAGGCCGAGTTGGAAGCCGGGGCGACGCCAGGGCACCCACACCACGCGGTCGCCGAAGCACTCGGCGGTGAGCTTCTCGCCGTCGGCGGCGGTGGCCAGCGCGATGCCGGAGTCGGGGTGCAGGTGGTCCACGTGCGCGGCGTCGACCAGGCCGTGCATCGCGGTGTCGATGGACGGCGCGGCGCCGCCCGCGCCGTGCAGGCAGTAGTCGAACGCGGCGACCATCTCGTCCTCGCGCTCCACGCCCGGGTAGCTCCCCGCGAGAGCGCGCAGCCGGTCCAGCCGCAGCACGGCCAGGCCCGGCCCGGTGAGGGTGCCGAGGTCGCCGCCGGAGCCCTTCACCCACATCAGCTCGACGTCCTGCCCGGTGACCGGGTCGGTCGCGGTCCCCTTGGCGGAGGTGTTGCCGCCGGCGTAGTTGGTGTTGCGCGGATCCGATCCGAGCCGGTGGGAACGGGCGAGGAGGGCGGCGACGGCGGGGTGCTGGGCCATGGCGGGAGCAGCTTCCTTTGTCTGGTGGCGGTGGCGCTCTGGGGGATTCCAGCGGTGTGCGAGGGGCGGCGGTCAGGCGCCCCAGCCGGCCTGCTCCCCGCCGACGCGCTCGGCGACGACCTTCTCCGCCCAGCCCGTGGCCCGGTACGCCGCGAGCGGGTTCGGGTCGAGCCCGGCCTCCGCGCGGACCTCGGCCAGCAGCGGACGGACGTCGGTGGCGTAGGCGTCCATCAGCACCTCGTTGGCGGCGAGCACGTCGCCCGCCCGCTGAGCCTCCGTCAGGGCGGCGGTGTCGACCAGCAGGGCCTTGGCGGTGGCCTCCTGAACGTTCATCACCGAGCGGATGATCGCCGGGATCTTCGCCTCGATGTTGTGGCACTGGTCGAGCATGAACGCGACGCCGGTCTCCGCGGCCAGGCCGCCGTTGGCGACCACCTCGCGCAGGATGCGGAACAGCTGGAACGGATCGGCGGCGCCGACCATCAGGTCGTCGTCCGCGTAGAAGCGGGAGTTGAAGTCGAAGCCGCCGAGCTTCCCCTCGCGGAGCAGGAACGCGACGATGAACTCGATGTTGGTGCCGGGCGCGTGGTGGCCGGTGTCGACGACCACCGTGGCCCTGGGCCCGAGCCGCAGGCAGTGCGCGTACGCGGTGCCCCAGTCCGGGACGTCCATGGTGTAGAAGGCGGGCTCGAAGAGCTTGTACTCCAGCAGGATCCGCTGGTCGTCGCCGAGCCGCCGGTAGACCTCCGCCAGGGCGTCGGCGAGGCGCTGCTGGCGCGCCGAGATGTCGTCCTGGCCCGGGTAGTTGGTGCCGTCGGAGAACCACAGCTTGAGGTCGCGCGAGCCGGTGGCGTCCATGATGTCGACGCACTCCAGCAGGTGGTCGACGGCCTTGCGGCGCACCCGCGGATCCGGGTTGGTGACCGAGCCGAGCTTGTAGTCGTCGTCCTGGAAGACGTTCGAGTTGATCGCACCGATCTCCAGCCCGAGCGCGCGGGCGTGGTCGGACAGGGCGCCGTAGTCGTCCACCCGGTCCCACGGGATGTGCAGCGACACCTTCGGGGCGACGCCGGTCGCCGCGTGCACCTGGGCGGCGTCCGCGAGCTTCTCGAACGGGTCGCGCGGCACGCCGGGCTGGGCGAAGACCTTGAAGCGGGTGCCCGAGTTCCCGTAGCCCCACGACGGGGTCTCGATGCGCTGCGCCCGCAGGGCGTCCTTCACGGCGGATCGATCGGTCACCGGAGCACCTCCCACGATGTGAATCGTTTCAACCCGACGGTAGGTGCGCCGGTCGGAAGGCGTCAAGGTGTCGGTGCAAGGGCGTGGCGGGCTGGCGTAGCCTGAGCCGTGAGCGACCACAGAGGTCGGTGAAACTTTTCAACCCGGACTTCAACCTGGTGGACTTCAACCCGGGCTTCAACCCGGACTTCGACCGGGACTTCAACCGGGACTTCAATCGGGACGGGGTGACGGCTTCGGACATGGGCGGCGCGGCGGGAATCAAGGACGTGGCGCGGGCGGCCGGCGTGTCGGTGGGCACCGTCTCCAACGTGATCAACCGGCCGGAGCTGGTCGGCGAGGAGACCCGGGCCAGGGTCCGGGCCGCGATCGACCTGCTCGGCTACGTGCGCAGCGAGTCGGCGCGGCAGCTGCGCTCCGGCAGCAGCCGGATCATCGGCCTGCTGGTGCTCGACCTGGGCAACCCGTTCTTCGTCTCGGTGGCGCGCGGCGCGGAGAGCGCGGCGCGGGCGGAGGGCCTGCGCGTCATGGTCTGCAACAGCGCGCAGCGGCTCGCCGACGAGGCCGACTACCTCGCGCTGTTCGCGGAGCAACGGGTGCGCGGCGTGCTGCTCACGCCCGCCGACACGGCGGGCTCGGGGGCGGCGGCGCTGCGCCGCGGCGGCGTGCCCTTCGTGCTGGTGGACCGGCTGGCGCAGGGCGTGGAGGCGTGCTCGGTCTCGGTGGACGACGTCCGGGGCGGCTCGCTCGCCGTCGCCCACTTGCTGACGGGCGGTCACCGGCGGATCGCGTTCGCGGGCGGCCACCACCCGCTGCAACAGGTCGCCGACCGGCGCAGCGGCGCGCGGGCCGCGCTGGCCGGGAGCGGCGCCGAGCTGGCGGACCTGGAGGTGGACGGGCTGGACGTGGCGGCGGGCCGCGACGCGGGCGCCCGGCTGCTCGGGATGCAGCCCCGGCCGACCGCGGTGTTCTGCGCGAACGACCTGCTGGCCCTCGGGATGCTGCAGGCGGCGTTCGCCGCGGGCCTGCGGGTGCCGGAGGACCTCGCGATCGTCGGCTACGACGACATCGAGTTCGCCGCGGCCGCCGCCGTCCCCCTGACCTCGGTCCGCCAGCCCGCCGAGGCGATGGGCCGCACCGCCGTCGAGATGCTCGCACAGGAGACCGGCCCGAACGCCGCGGCCCACCGCCACCGCCAGGTGGTCTTCGAACCCGAGCTGGTGGTACGACGCTCGACCCTGCGCGTGTCGGCAACGCCGGCGCAATGAGTTGCTTCTCGAATAATTCGGGTGGTATTCGCCGATTTTCCATCCATCGGGATATTCTTCACCGACATTGCTCTCTTGACAGGGCATTGTGGCGGTGTCACGCTGACTGCGCCTTGTTCGCTGTCATCAATCAGGGGGAAATCATGCGGAAGAAGGTGCTGGCTCGCGTTGCCGCGCTGCTCGCAGTGCCGGCGATAGTCATGGGTATTTCCGAACCGGCAAACGCATTCGGCGGGAACAGCCTGCAGCAGTTCGCATCGCAGAACTGCATGGACTCCGGGTCGCCGGGTCTGCACATGCAGGCCTGCAACAGCGGTTCGTACCAGGTGTGGAACGTCGAGACGTACGGGAACGGTGCCTGGCAGTTCTGGAGCGGTGCATATTCCAACCAGTGTCTCGACAGCCCCAAGGCGGGAAGTCTCCGACTGTTCCCGTGCAACAACGGAAGCTACCAGCAATGGATGCCGCAGGCCATCAACGGCGGCGCCCACGGCACCAGCTATCGGCAGCTCAAGAACGTCGCCACCGGCCAATGCCTCGACGGCAACGGAAAGTCCCTCTACGTGCAGGACTGCAACTCGGGCCTCTACCAGCTGTGGGGGCGATACTAAAGCTTGTTGCAGAATCCGGTGAGCGGATAGGCCGAGGTGTGCTCTGACCTGATGTTTCATGCCGTTCGGGCGAGGTTGTGGATGTGGGCGACGGCCTGCACCGCGTGATGCAGGCTGTCGCCTTTCTGTCGGCAGTCGCGGAGGATCTTGTAGTTCTTCATGCGTGCGAACGTGCGCTCGACGTGGGCGCGGACCCGTGGGTGTTCGGCGTTGTCCTCCTCCTGGACCCGCAGCACCCGCGATGACCACAGCCTTCTCCGACGTCTTCCAGCACGCCGCCGAGTACCACGCGGCTTGGGGCGTACAGCAGTTGGAAATGATAGGCCAGGCCTTCCCGGGTGGGCCGTGTACGGCGGATCCGGACCGGTGCCGTTACGAGTCCGGCCGGCGAAGCCTTCGGGTGGGGCTGCTGGGCAGCTACGACCTTGCCGAGCAGACCTGGATGTGGGGGGCTGGGCCAATCCGGGGGCTGCGCGGCAGTGAAGTGGCCGCCGCGGGCGCGCGAATCCCCGAGTTCGGCCGCCGTCACGGCATCGTGGAACTGCAGGAGGAGGGCGTGGCACTGGCCGGCTTCGCAGATCCACGCCGGGCCGCAGAGTCTTTGGCTTTCCTCGGCATGGCGGCGCTCGGCGCGCCGGGCTACATCGGCCAGGAGGCCGGTCCGGAGACCCGGGTCTACTTCGTGCCGCAGGATCCGCAACTCCAGCCCGCGCGGCTCGACCCGGTCGCCATGCCGCGCCGTCTGCTCACGGGCGCAGGGCCTTTCGCCCGCTCACCGTGGCTGGTGGTCAACGGCTGGTTCGCCCTGCACGGCGTCCCGGTCCAGGAGGCCACCGACCAGATCACCGCGGCTCTGCCCGGGGGCGCCGCCGTGATCTCCTTCGACGCCGCCGGCCGCATCTCGGGCATCAACGCCGGACCGGTTTCCGCCTGGTACCCCACCGTAGATCTTGATCTTCACGGCTGGGCAGCGGCTTGCTGCGGCAATGACACTGCCGTGCGCCGGCTTGGTGCGAGCGTCGCCAATGCGACCGGCGGGTGGCGGATCTGATTGCCGGTCAAGGGGATCAGGTCGTTCGGGGTGGGTCGGTCGCACCCGGTCCGGCGGGGTTCCAGGGCGGTGGGACCCTCGGAGGTCTCCGGTCGCGGTTGCTTGGACGCCACCGGAGCCAGTAGTCGAGCCCCTCGACCCGGTAGCGGGCCCCGGCGTCGAACCGCACCTCGGCCAGCAGTCGCTTCGCGCCGTCCGGGGCCTGACGGTGCGGCGCCAGCAGCCGGGCCAGCTCGTCGTAGCGGTCATCGATCCCGCCGCGGCCCGGGTGGGTCTCCGGCCCCACAGTCCCCGCCTCACGGTGCTCGTGCCACGTGGCGAAGATCGCCCACTGCTCGCGCTCCAGCTCCACCGCAGTGTCGCTCGCGGGCCAGACGCTGTACTCGTCGGCCTCGTCGGCGTCATCCCAGTCGTAGCCCTGGAAGTAGTGAGGCTTGCCGTCGACATCGGCGAGGCCGGCGCGCGGCCCGCCGTACCACTCCAGTTCGGAGTGCACGCGCTCGAAGCCGTCCGCGATCAGTTGCGCTTCGTCCCAGGTCCCAGCCACACGGGGCAGGTTACCGACGAGCGGCATCGGCATCCATGATCACGATCTTCGGCTGGAGTACCAGCCCGTTGTCCCGGTTCTGTTCTCGCCGTTTCGCAGCCGTCCCGCAGCCGTATCGCGCCAAGCCGAAGGCCCCCTTCGCGCCAAGCCGATGGCCCTGTCGCAGCCGGGACGGTGGCCCCGGCGTTCACACGGGAGTCGGTCGCTGGGAGCGCGGGGTGGCGCGGGCGCCGAGGAGGGCGCCGGTGAGGGTGAGCCAGGCGGTGGCGAGGAGCCAGCCGGCGAGGACGTCCAGGGGCCAGTGGACACCGAGGTAGATCCGGCTGAGGCCGACCGCGGCGGTGAAGGCGGCGGCGAGGGCGGCGGTGGTGCGGGGCGGGACGCGGTAGGCGCGGGTCGCGGCGAAGGCGAGCAGGCCCGCGGCGAGGGCCGAGGTGAAGGCGTGGCCGGACGGGAACGCGAAGCCGGAGGCGGAGGTCGCCCAGTCGGAGACGGGTGGGCGGGGCCGGCCGAAGGAGTGCATCAGCGCCAGCCGGGCCAGCTGGCCGGTGGCCAGGCACACCGCCGGGCCCAGCAGGGCCGCCGCGGCGGTCCACACGGAGGTGTGCCGGCGGGCGGCGGCCAGGGCGACGCCCGCGGTCAGCGCGAGGAGGTACGGGAAGACCCCGGTGCCGAGCGCGGTGACGATCTTCGCCACGGTCTCGGCCGCCGCCGGGCGGTGCGCCACGCACCAGTCGACGGCGGCCTGCTCGAACCCGAACGGCGCCCAGCCGTGCGCCGCGACCGCGACGGCGAGCAGCCCGAACGCCGCGGGGGACGCGGCGAGGACGGCTGCCCACGGTTGACGGATCGTCATGCCGCGCATGGTAGGGCGCTCGCTCATCGCGGCGTCAGCCGGCCTTGGCGTGACGGCGGGAGCGCAGGACCTCCAGGACGAGGGGCAGCAGCGAGACCACGACGACGACCGCGACGATGGGCAGCAGGTAGTGGTCGACGTTGGGGATCGAGGACCCGAGCGCGTACCCGGCCATGACCAGGCCGACCGTCCAGATGAGGCCGCCGGCGGCCTGCCAGATGGTGAAGGTGCGGGCGTCGACGCCGAGCGCGCCGGCCAGCGGGTTGAGGACGGTGCGCACCACGGGGACGAAGCGGGCGAGGACGACGGCCTTGCGGTGGCCGTAGCGGTTGAGGATCTCCTCGGCGCGCACGGCGCCCTCGTGGAGGCGCTTGTTGCGGGAGCGGGCCAGCAGCGTGCGGCCGCCGCGCCGTCCGATCAGGTAGCCGGTCTGGGCGCCGACGAGGGCGCCGACCGCGGCGGCGGCCAGGACCTGGCCGAGGTTCAGGTGCGGTCCGCTGTGGGCTCCGGTGGTGCAGAGCAGGCCCGCGGTGAACAGCAGCGAGTCGCCGGGGAGGAAGAAGCCGACCAGCAGGCCGGTCTCGGCGAACATGATCACCGCGATGCCCAGCGCGCCGAACGCGGCCAGCAGGGAGCCGGCGTCCAGCGGATTGACCGCCAGCAGGGCCGACGAGGAGAGCATCATGGGAGCGCCTTTCCGGGCAGGTGGCGGGCGGGGCCCGTGGTCACGGCGCCACAGGGGACACCGGCGGTCGGTCCGCACCGACACATCCAGCATGGCCCAGTGGCACTGAAGGGTTCCTGAAGACCTGAAGACGCCTTCAGGGACGGCGAGGACCGGCCGGGCGGGCGCTGGGGGAAGCGCCCGCCCGACCGGGGCGGGTGCGCCGGACCGTCAGGCGGTCCGGCGGGCGTCGCGCCCGGCCTGGACGGCGAGCCGCCCGACGGCCACGGCGATCACGACGGCGAGCACCAGGCTGACGGGACCGGTGCCGAGGTCGAGGCCGCCGCGCTGGTGGCTGACCCCGGCCCAGTCGGCGAAGCAGGCGCCGAGCGGACGGGTCAGGACGTACGCCCACCAGAACGCGAGCACCGGCGGCAGGCGCAGCACGCGGTGGCCGAGCGCGGGTACCGCGATCAGGGCGGCGAACAGCAGACCCGAGGGGAGGTAGCCCCAGCCGAGGGTGGCGGCGGTCAGGTCGCCGACCGCGGTGCCGAGCGCGAAGGTCGCCATCACCGCGGCCCAGTAGTAGACCTCGCGGCGCCCGCCCCGGACGGTGTCCACGGCGAGCGTGCCCTCGGTGCGCCGCCACAGGGCGAAGATCGCGGCGAGGGCGAGCGCGAAGGCGGGGGCGGAGACGGCGTAGGGAACGCCGAGCGCGACGTGGGCGACGTCGGCGGCCATGGTGCCGAAGACGCTGACCATGACCACCGCCGCCCAGTACACGACGGGGCGGTAGCGGTCGGCGCGGGCCTGTACGAACAGCGTCGCCGCCAGCACGACGGCGGCGCCCACCACCGCCGGGACCGGGCCGAGGGTGTGGGCGAAGAAGTCGGAGGTGGTCTCGCCCATGCCGGTGGTGAGGACCTTGACCACCCAGAACGCGGCGGTCACCTGGGGGACCTTGCTCCACGTCCGGCCTGACGAACCGTCAGAACGGAGGGGCGAAGCGGTCGTTGTCGTGCTGCTCACGGTGGAGCGACTCCTTTCGCGGCACGGCCCGCGGGCCGCGCCGTGGCGTGTCGGGCGTCAGCCGCCGAGGACGGTGTTGCCGGTGATGGTGTCGGTCGCGCCGTCGACGGTCACCAGGTGCCGGACGCCGTCCGGGCCGAGGACCACGGCCTGCCAGGCCCGGCCGCCGCCGGCCGCGGTGACCGGCCTGAGCGACTCGACCTTGCCCGCGGGCACGCCCGAGGACGCCTTGACCACCGCGTCCGCCGCGTCCAGCGAGGGCAGCGGAGCGGGCACCCGGCCCGGGCCGGCCTCCGACCGGCCGTCGCCGCGCTCGCCGTCGCGGCCGCCCGCCCGGTCCGCGTGCGTGCCGTCATGGCCCGGGCGGTGGGTCGTCACGGCCCCGTCGTCGTGGAACTCCAGGCCGTGGTGGTCGGCGACGGCGACGGCGCCGCAGGCGATCAGCACGGCGACCGCGAGCCCGCCCGCCCACCGGGCCGGCCTCCCGCGCAGCCACGGCGGGAGCGCCGCCCGGTGCTCCGGCTGCTTCTCCGGCTGCGGAGCCTGCGGCTCCCGTTCGTCGGCCTCGTCCATGACGCTCACCCCAGGCACCTCGTCCGGTCCGGGCGTCGCGCCCGGACGATGGCCTCAGCATGGCGGGGGCGGGCTGAAGGGTTCCTGAAGACCTGAAGACGCCTTCAGCGTCCACGGCGGGCGACCTGCCACCCTGGGAGACATGCGCGTACTGGTGGTGGAGGACGAACAGCGGCTGGCCCTCGCGATCAAGCACGGCCTGGAGGTCGAGGGGTTCAGCGTCGACATCGTCCACGACGGCCTGTCCGGCCTGGCCCGGGCGACCGACCACACCTACGACGTGATCATCCTCGACATCATGCTGCCCGGCCTGAACGGCTACCGGGTCTGCTCCCGGCTGCGCGCCGCCGGCAGCGACGCGGGCATCCTGATGCTGACCGCCAAGGACGGCGAGTGGGACGAGGCCGAGGCCCTGGACACCGGCGCCGACGACTACCTCTCCAAGCCGTTCTCGTTCGTCGTCCTGGTCGCCCGCCTCAAGGCGCTGGCCCGCCGCATCGGCAGCCGGGCGCCCCGGCGCACCGTCCTCGGCGACCTGGTCGTCGACTCCGCCGCCCGCACCTGCACCCGGGCGGGCACCGCCATCGCGCTGACGCCCCGTGAGTTCGCCGTGCTCGACCACCTCGCCCGGCGGGCCGGCGAAGCCGTCTCCAAGCGGGAGATCCTCGAGGAGGTCTGGGACAGCGGCCCGGACAGCGACCCCAACACCGTCGAGGTCCACATCAGTGCGCTGCGCCGCAAGATCGACGCCCCGTTCGGCCGGTCCGCCGTCCAGACGGTGCGTGGCTCCGGCTACCGGCTGGCGGCCGACGGTGGCTGAGCGGCGCGGACCGGTCGCCGCCGCCCGCCGGTACGCTGCCGGCTCGCCGCGCCTGTCCCGGGCCCGGGCGCTGCTGGCCCGCACGAGGGCCCGGCTCGCCCCCGGTTCGGTGCGCACCCGCACCACGATCGCCGCCTGCCTCAGCGTCGCCGCGGTGCTGCTGGTGGCCTCGGCCGCCGTGCTGCTCCTGCTGCGCGTCAACCTCGAGCACACCGTCGAGGCCGGGGCCCGGGAGCAGGCCCAGGTCGTCGCCCGGCTGGCCGCCGACGCCCACCTGCCCGCCCAACTGCCGCTCGACCACGGCACCGACTTCATCCAGGTCACCGACGCCGCGGGCAACGTCGTCGCGGCCAGCCAGAACCTGGTCGGCCGTCCCGCCCTCACCCCCACCCGTGCCACCGACGGCCACCAGACCTTCGACCTCAGCGCCCTCGGCGACGAGCACCACCAGCGCGTCACCACCCTCAGCGCCGACACCCCCGACGGACCGGTCACCATCCGGGTCGGCGCGTCGCTGCACACCGCCGACACCGCCGAGGACCTCACCACCGCCGCGCTCGCCGCGCTCAGCGCCCTCCTGATCGCCACCGTCGGCGTCGTCACCTGGCGGGCCACCGGCCGCGCCCTGCGCCCCGTCGAGGCGATCCGCTCCGAGGTCGCCGCGATCGGCGACCGCGACCTCGACCGGCGCGTCCCCGAGCCCGGCAGCGACGACGAGATCGCCCGCCTCGCCCACACCATGAACGCCATGCTCGACCGGCTGGAGTCCGCCGGCACCCGCCAGCGCCGCTTCATCGCCGACGCCTCCCACGAACTGCGCAGCCCCCTCGCCGTCCTGCGCACCCAACTCGAGGTCGCGCACACCCACCCCGACCCCGCCGTCCGCGCCGACCTGGTCGCCGGAGCCCTGCAGGACACCGACCGCCTCCAGTCGCTCGCCGCCGACCTGCTGCTCCTGGCCCGTCTCGACGCCGCCGGCCACCACGGCCCCCGCGAGAGCGTCGACCTCGCCGACCTCGCCCGCGCCACCGTCGACGGCCGCCGCGACCAGCCGCACCCGACCGCCGTGCACACGCCGGACCGGCCCGCCGTCACCACCGGCAACCCGATGTGGCTGGGCCGGCTGCTCACCAACCTCCTCGACAACGCCCAGCGCCACGCCCGCCACCACGTCACGCTGCGCCTGGCGCTCGACCCCGCCGGCCACCAGGCCGTGCTGGACGTCGCCGACGACGGCCCCGGCATCCCGCCCGGCGACCGCGAACGCGTCTTCGAACGGTTCACCCGCCTCGACGACGCCCGCAGCCGCAACGACGGCGGCACCGGCCTCGGCCTGCCCATCGCCCGCGACATCGCCACCCTGCACGGCGGCACCCTCACCATCGAGGACACCGCCGAAGGCGCGACCTTCCGCCTGCGCCTCCCGCTCGCCGGACCGGACGCGGCCTGACCACCCGATCTGTCCTGACGGATCGTCAGGACGGCTGCGTCCCAAGAACCTTTCAGCGGCCCGCCGCGCCCGGAGCTGCGGGTACGGCCTGGATCGGGCGCCCGGGTACGGCTGGACGTTGACCTGTCTCGGGCCGCCCTCCCATCATGGGAGCGCTCCCAAGCCTCTTGTCCGGCCTGGTAGCCGCACAGTTCCCCGTCCATCGTCCGGCTCCGCGGCGTGGCCCCGGGTCGGCGTCCCCACCCGGGAGGAACGACCATGCCGACCCCCATGCTGTTCCGCAGGAGACCAGACCGGCGCGGTCGCCGCCTCGCCGTGACGGCCTCGGCCGCGCTGGCCGTGGTGGCCGCGACGCTGCCGCTGTCCACCGCCGCGGTCGCGGCCGACCCGGCCGCCACCGGCGACACCACGGTCACGGTCAACGCGGGCGCGGGTCTGGGTACCGTCAGCTCCACCGCGCTCGGCGCCAACACCGCCATCTGGGACGCGTCCATGAACGACCCCCAGGTGGTCTCGCTGTACCAGGCCGCCGGGATCGGCGCGCTGCGCTACCCGGGCGGGTCCTACTCCGACATCTACCACTGGGTCGACAACACCGCGCCGGGCGGCTACGTCGCCCCGGGCACCGACTTCGACGCCTTCATGGGAACCGTGAAGGCGTCCGGCGCGCAGCCGATCCTGATCGCCAACTACGGCTCCGGCACGGCCCAGGAGGCGGCCGACTGGGTCCGGTACGCGAACGTCACCAAGGGCTACGGCGCGAAGTACTGGGAGATCGGCAACGAGATCTACGGCAACGGCGTCTACGGCAGCGGCTGGGAGAACGACGCCCACGCCGACAAGACGCCCGACCAGTACGCCCGCGAGGTCAAGGCGTACGCCGCGGCCATGAAGGCCGTCGACCCCACCGTCAGGATCGGCGCGGTGCTCACCATGCCCGGCAACTGGCCGGACGGCATCGTGGCCGGCGGCGACAGCGGCGACTGGAACCACACCGTGCTGGCCGCCGTCGCCCACGACGTCGACTTCGTCAGCGTCCACTGGTACCCCAACGCCAGCAACGGCGACGCGTCGCTGGCCGCGGTGCAGCAACTGCCCGGCGAGCTGCGCGAGGTGCGCAACCTGCTGGACCGGTACGCGGGCGCCGACTCCGCGAACATCGGCATCGCGATGACCGAGGTGAACTCCAACTCCGGCAGCGGCGCGTTCACCAGCCGCCCCAACGGCCTGTTCGCCGCCGAGGCCATGAGCACGGCCCTGGAGAACGGCGTCTTCAGCGTGGACTGGTGGGACACCCACAACGGCGCGGGCACCGTCACCACCGTGGGCGGGGAGACCGACTACGGCGACATGGGCATGCTGTCGAGCGGCAGTTGCTCCGGCGGCGTCTGCGAGCCGGCGCTGAACACCCCGTTCGCGCCGTACCACGGCATCAAGGCGCTCGGCGCGCTCAGCGACCCCGGCGACACCATGGTGGCCTCCAGCGCCTCCGGCTCCGACGTCTCCGCGCACGCGGTGCTGCGGGCCGACGGCGACCTCGGCGTCCTGCTGGTGAACAAGAGCTCCACCACCGCGCACACCGTGGACCTGCGGTACGCGGGCTTCACCGCCGGCTCCTCGGCCCCCGCCGTCCAGCGCTGGGCGCCCGGCGACGACGGGCTGGTCGACGCGACCGGCACCGCCACGTCCGCCTCGGCGACCCTGGCCCCGTACTCCCTCACCGTGCTGACCCTGCACCCGAAGCCCGGCACCGGCTCGTCCGCCGCCACCGTCGGCACCCCCGGCGCCCCGCGCACCACCTCGGTCGGCGCCTCCACCGTCACCCTGAACTGGCCGGCCACCAGCGGTGCGGTCGACCGCTACGAGGTCTACGAGCAGCTCGGCACCACCAGCCAGCTGCTCGGCTCGTCCACCGGCACCTCCGCCACGCTCTACAACCTGCCGCCCGGCTCCCGGCACACCGTCAACGTGCTCGCCCGCGACCAGGCCGGACACCTCTCCCGCCCCTCCGAACCGCTGACCTTCACCACCGGCACCCCCGCCGACAGCACCTGCACCGTCGCGTACCAGGTCACCGCCGGCTGGGGCAACGGCTTCGTCGCCGACGTCGTGGTGAGCAACCCCGGCCCGGCCGCCATCAACGGGTGGACGCTGGACTTCGACTGGCCCTCGACCGGACAGTCCGTCAGCTCGTGGTGGAACGCCGCGATCACCGCCACGGGCCAGCACGTCCGCGTCACCAACGGCCAGTACAACGCCCAACTCGCCCCGAACGGCGGCACTTCCGCCGAGTTCGGCTTCGTCGGCGGCAACAACGGAGCCAACCCGACCCCGACGGTCTTCCGCCTGAACGGAACCGTCTGCCGAACCATCAGCTGACCGACACAAAGAAGCCGGGCCCGGAGTGTTGAACACTCCGGGCCCGGCCGTTGGTAGCGGGGACAGGATTTGAACCTGCGACCTCTGGGTTATGAGCCCAGCGAGCTACCGAGCTGCTCCACCCCGCGTCGGTAAACACAACCCTACAGCACGCCGGCGGCCCGTCGAACCAATTACCCCCGCCACCGCCCCCGGCGCGGAGCTCCGGCAGGGTGGAGCGTGGCGGCGCGGCCGGGTGGGCCGGAGGCAGGAGCAGGCCGTGTGGGGGGCCCGCGCCTATCGTGGAAGCACCGCATGATCGGAAGCGTCGGCCTACGGGCAGGTGGATCGTGAACGGACCCGTCATCGACTACCAGGCCGTTTTCCAGGCTCTGCCGGGCGCCGTCGCGCTGCTGACCACCGACCTGAGGTACGCGGAGGCCAACGAGGCGTTCCTGTCCGTCTCCGGGCGCACCCGCGAGCAGCTGATCGGCCGCTACCTGTTCGATGTCTTCCCGGACAATCCCAACGACCCGCGGCGACCGGCGTGCGCAACCTGTCCGCGTCGCTGGAGCGGGTCAAGGCGACCGGCGAGCCCGACACCATGGCCTTGCAGCGCTACGACGTGGAGGATCCCGAGCGCCCGGGGGAGTGGCAGGAGCGGTACTGGAGCCCGGTCAACGCCCCCGTCCTCGCGCCGGACGGCACGGTGGCGCTGCTGTTGCACCGGGTCGAGGAGGTCACCGACCTCATCAAGGCCCGCGGCTCGCGCAGCGGTGACCGCGGAAGGGTACTGGAGGCCGAGCTCTACACCCGCGCCCGGGAACTCCAGGAGGTCAACGAACGCCTGCGCCGGGCCCACGCCCGCGAACGCGAGGTCGCCCTCCACCTGCAGGAGGCGATGCTCCCCGCACCCCGCCCGCTCGGCCACCACCGCGCGGCCGTCCGGTACCGGCCCGCCACCACCGCCCTGAACGTCTGCGGTGACTGGTACGACATCGCCGACCTCCCCACCCCCGGCCGCACCGCGGTCGCCGTCGCGGTCGGCGACGTCGTCGGCCACGGGCTGCGCGCCGCCGGCGTCATGGGCCTGCTGCGCAGCGCGCTGTCCGCCGCCTCCCGGGTCGCCGACGGCCCCGCCCAGGCCCTGGACGTCCTCGGCCTGTACGCCCGTTCCGTGGCCGGGGCGGAGAGCACCACCGCCGTGTCGGTCTTCGTCGACTGGACGAGCCGCACGCTCATCTACAGCAGCGCCGGCCACCCGCCGCCCGCGCTGTGCCGACCCGACGGCACCGTGGTCCTGCTCGACCAGGCCACCGACCCTCCGCTCGGCGCCCGCCCCGAACACGTCGCCCGCCCCCAGGCCCGCACCGGCTTCACCGAGGGCTCGGTTCTCGTCCTGTACACCGACGGACTCGTCGAACGGCGGCGCGAGGACATCGACACCGGTCTCGACCGCCTCGCCCGCTCCCTCGCCCGCCACCGCCACGCCGACCCCGACGCCCTCGCCGACGCCCTCCTGGCCGACCTCGTCCCACCCGACGGACTCACCGACGACACCGCCCTGATCGTCCTGCGCCTGTGACGGCCGGCCTCGGGCGGTTCGGGCCTCAGTCCGCCTCCGGTTGCGTGCGGTGGTGCAGCCGCGCGGCTCGTGCGGTGAGGTACCGCTGTTCCGGGGTGCTGGTGCTGCGGGCCGCCGCCGTGCGGTAGTGGGTCAGCGCGGACGCGGTGTCGCCGGACAGCTCCAGCAGGTGGGCCCGGACGGCGTGGGTGCGGTGGAGGTCGGCCACGGGGCCGCCCTCGGCGTCGAGCCGGTCGAGCAGGGCCAGCCCGGCGACGGGCCCGTCGACCATCGCCACGGCGACCGCGCGGTTGAGGGTGACCAGCGGGCTGGGCGCCACGTGGTCGAGCAGGCCGTACAGGGCGAGGATCTGCGGCCAGTCGGTGTCCTCGGCGCGTGCGGCGTCGTCGTGGACGGCGGCGATCGCGGCCAGCAGCCGGTACTCGCCGGGCCGCCCGCGATGGGCGAAGGAGCCGATCAGGAGCGCGGCGCCCTCCGTGATCAGGGCGCGGTCCCACCGGGTCCGGTCCTGTTCGGCCAGGGGGACCAGTTCGCCGTGCGGGCCGGTGCGGGCGGGGGCGCGGGCCTCGGTCAGCAGCATCAGGGCCAGCAGCCCGGTCACCTCGCCCTCGGCCGGGAGGATCCGGTGCAGCTGACGGGCCAGCCGCACGGCCTCGCCGGACAGGTCGGGCCGGTGCAGGACCGGGCCATCGGAGGCCGTGTAGCCCTCGTTGAACATCAGGTACAGCACCTGGAGGACGCTGCGCAGCCGCGCCGACCACTCCGGCGTGCCCGGCGGCGGCGCCTCGAACACCGCCGCCGACGCCTTCAGACGCTGCTTGGCCCGGCTGATCCTCTGCGCCATCGTCGCCTCGGGAACCAGGTACGCGGCGGCGATCTGAGCGGTCGTCAGGCCGCCGACCGCCCGCAGCGTGAGCGCGATCGCCGAGGCGGGCGTGAGCGCGGGGTGGCAGCACATGAACAGCAGCGCCAGGGAGTCGTCCGTCGTCGCGGCCGGGTCCGGGGCCGGCTCCGCGGCGACGCGTTCCTCGCGTCGTCGTCGGGCCGCGTCGCTGCGCAGCCGGTCGGTGTGGCGGTGGGCGGCGGTGCGCAGCAGCCAGCCGTGCGGGTTGTCGGGAACGCCCTGCGCGGGCCAGTGGCGGACGGCGGCGATCAGGGCTTCCTGGACCGCGTCCTCACAGGCGTCGAAGTCGCCGGACCGGCGGGTGAGCGCGCCGAGGACCTGCGGCGCCAGCGAGCGCAGCAGGTCCTCGACGACGGACGGGTCGGTCACAGGTCGAACGCGAGGTCGGTCATCACCCGGCGCACCTCGACGGGCTGCTGCGTCGGAACCCCGCCGGGTCCGGGCACGGCCGAGATCCTGGCGGCGATCTCCACGGCGCGGGCCTCGGACTCCACCTCGACCACGTTGAACCCGGCGAGGACCTCCTTCGACTCCGGGAACGGTCCGTCGGTCACCACCGGAGCCGAGGCGCCGTCCGAGCGCACGATCCTGGCCTGCCGCGGGTCGGCGAGCGGCGTGAACCGCACCATCTCGCCGCTCGCGACCAGTTCCCTGGTCAGGGCCTCGTAGTAGTCGAAGTGCGCCGCGACGTCGCCGGGAGCCCACTCGTCCATGGGCTGCTCGAACACTCCGCCGTCGTGGTTGACCATCAGCAGGAACGTCGGCATCTGAACTCCTTGATCGTCGGGGCGCGCCCAGTGTGGCGCACTCGCCCCTTGAACGGAGCCGTCGGCCGGTTCTCTACATCGCTAGACCCGGCGAATGGTGTTGATCGTCAGGGCGTCGACCTTCATCGTCTTCACCACGTCGCCCGGCTTCGGGGCGTGCACCACCAGACCGTTGCCGATGTACATCCCGACGTGGTGGCGGTCGGAGAAGTAGATCACCAGGTCGCCCGGCCGCGCGTTGTGCCAGTCGGTGCCCACGTTGACGCCGACGCTCGCCTGCTCCTCCGAGGTGCGCGGCAGCGAGACGCCGGCCTGCGCGTAGGCGTACACCATCAGTCCGGAGCAGTCGAAGGTGCTCGGACCGGTCGCGCCCCACTTGTACAGGTCGCCCTGCTGGTCGAGTGCGGTCTTCACCGCGACCGCGGCGTAGCCGCTGGCCGGCGGCAGGCTGGCCAGGTCCACCCGGGAGGAGCCGCGGGAGGCGGCGGTACCGTCGGCCTGCATGATCGCGGCGCGGTCGGCCACGCTCAGCCGGCCGAGCAGCTGCTGCGCCTGCTGCAGCTTGTCCTGGACGTCGTGCTTGGCGGCGTCGAGCGCCCTGCTCTGCCCGTCCAGCTCGGTGAGGACGGCCGCGGCTTCCTGCTTCTGCTGGTCGAGGCGGCGCTGCTGGTCCTTCAGCGCCTTCAGGGTCTCCGCCTGGGTGCCGGCGGCCTGGTCGAAGGAGGACGCCTGGGCGAGGTAGGAGTCGGGGTCGGCGGAGAGCATCAGCCGCACCGACGGGTCCAGCCCGCCCTGCCGGTACTCGTCGGCCGCCACCGCGGCCAGCCCGGAGGCCAGGTCGGTCAACTGCTGCTGGCCGCGCGCGATCTGGTCCTGCAACTGGTCAGCCTGCTTGCGCAGTTGGTCGGAGCGCTCCTTGGCGCCGTTGTACTTCTCGGCGGCCTGCTCCTGTTCCTCCATCAACTTGTCGACCTGCGCCTTGACTTCGTCCCTGCTCGGCGAGCCCGGCGCGGCGTGCGCACCCACCTGGGCCGACAGCGCGACCCCGGTCGCGGCAGCGGCGGTGAGCACGGAGACCCGCGCGCGGCTCGGCTGCCTGAGACGGCGGTGAGAAGCCAAGGAGGTGCTCCTTCGTCCTGCCGGACCCACCCGCGCAGGCGCGGGTCCAGACCATTGGAACGCTAGTTCGTCCTCGGACCCTAACCATGCCCGGCGCTCCGCGTCCACTCCCACCGATCGTCAACCTGTTGCCCAACGCGCCGTGTTGAGTGACCGTCAGCCGCGACGTCCAGGGTGCCGCGATGCGTGGTGACTCCGCGGCGCCGGGCGCGTCAGGGCGCACCCCCGGGGGCCCGAGCCGCTACCTTGGCAGGCGGGTCCGGGCGCGATGACGCCCCCGGGGCGGCGCACCGGTGATCGGGTGGCAGCCGGGCGGCGGCGGACCGATGAGTTCGCCCGTCCCGGCCCGTCTTGATTTCCGACAGGACCACCGACTCACCGGGAGCACGCCATGGGCCTCATCCATCTCGAGTTGTTCGCCACCCTCGACCTCGTCGGGCAGGCGCCCGGCGGTCCCGACGAGGACCCGGTCGACTTCCCCTTCGGCGGCTGGCAGGTCCCGCTGATGGACGAGGTCTCCGGGGCGCAGGTCGACACCGCCTACGAGGGCACCGACGCCCTCCTGCTCGGCCGGCGGACGTACGACATCTTCGCCGCGTACTGGCCGCACGCCGGGGACAGCCCCTTCGCCAAGCTGTTCAACAGCATCCCCAAGTACGTGGCCTCCCGCGGCACGCCCACCCTGTCGTGGGCGGGCTCCACCCAGCTCGGGCCGGACCTGGCCGCCGCGGTGCGCGAGCTCCGCGACCGGCACCAGAACGTGAAGGTGGTCGGAAGCCTGAACCTGGTGCAGACCCTGCTGCGCGAGAAGCTGTTCGACCGCCTCGACCTCTGGATCCACCCGATCGTCCTCGGCACCGGCAAGAAGGTCTTCGACGGCGGCGAGGTCCCCACCAACATCACCCTCCTCGAACCGCCCGCCACCAGCCCGAACGGCGTCGTCTTCCTGCGCTACGCCCTGGCCGACGGCATCCCCGCCACCGGAGAAATGGGCGCACCCGGCGACAACCCAGGCAGCGAGGCCTGAGACCAGCAGGACCCGGGCCGAGGGCGGTCGGGCGCAACCGGCCCTACCCCCCCCCTCGGCCCGCAGGCTGTGGCCACCGATCGATGGCGGCGTGAACCCCGCGCCGCCGGGCCGTCCAGGGCTGCCCCCAGGTTGTGGCCGAGGCCTCGGGGTAGGAGCCAGGTGTGACCGGACTCGCCGCGGAAGGTCGAGGTGACGTCATGCACGGTGTCCCCTCGCTCGATGTGGATCTGGACGGCACGGCCGGATCGGAGTGCCGGGCGCGCAGGGCCCCGCGCGGCTTCCTCGACGAACCGACCGGTCCGGCCACGGCCGGCCGAGTCCCCGGATCCGTCAGGAGCCGCCTGGTGGCCCACCGCCGGATGCGAGGCGACCGGGAGGAGAGCAGTCCATGACCGAGGCGGTGCTGACGGTGCTGGTGCGCACCTCCGGGCGGAGCGTGATCGTCCGCCCCGAGGGCGAGTTGGACAACGACTCGGTCCAGCCGCTGTCCGAGGCCCTGGACGGCGCTCTTCGCGGCCCACCCGGTCCGGTCGTGGTCGACTGCGGGGGCCTGTCCTTCTGCGACTCCACCGGCCTGAACCTGCTGCTGCGCGTCAGCCGCGCCGCCGAGAGCGACGGGCGGCCGCTGCTGCTGGCGGGCCTCAGCCCGATCGTCGCGCGGCTGTTCGAGATCACCGGAGCGGAGAGCCTCGTGCGGATCCACCCCTCACTGGCCGACGCGCTCGCCGGGCAGGACGGGTGAGCGCCGATGCCACGGGTCTCCGACCACCGCCGACTTGCCCTCGCACCCACGACGAGCAGGAACTCCGGGAGCACCAGCTCGCCCAGGCCCAGCGACTGGCGGGCCTCGGCACCTGGCAGTGGGACGTCGCCTCCGCCCGACTGGACTGCTCGCCCGAGGTGTTCCGGCTGCTCGGCAGGCCCGAACGGGCCGTGAACGGCACCCTCGGCCTGGCCGAGGCGGAGGCCGCCGTCGCGTCGTCCGACCGGGCCGCCGTGCGGCTCCTGGCCGAGAGGCTGCTCGCCGGAACCACCTCCGCCACCCTGGAACTCCGGATCGTCCGCGCCGACGGCGTCACCCGGACCGTGCGGGCGATCGCCGAGACCGTCCCCGGCCAGCGGGACGGCGAACTGCTCGCCGT
>NZ_JBSFXE010000031.1:0-101593 GCF_053595195.1 Kitasatospora sp. NPDC002522 | reverse complement strand
CGCACCCGGGCGCACTCCACCAGCGACCGGAGTTCCGCGCCGCGCCCTTCGAGAACGGGCGCGGGCGGCAGCTTCGACGGCGCCCGCCCGGTCCGGCCGGCCGGCTGCCCCTCACGCGGCGGTCCGGACCGGCCCAGCAGCGCGGAGACCGGCGCTCCGCGCAGCATCCGCTCGTGCAGCCGCCGCAGCGGCTCGGCCGGCTCGGTGCCGTGGTCCGCCCGGATCCTGCGGCTGGTGTCGCGGAACAGGGCCAGCGCCTCCGCCTGCCGCCCGCTGCCGTAGAGCGCCGTCATCAGCTGCCCGGCGAGCCGCTCGTCCTGCGGGCGCTGCTCCACCAGCGGGGCCAGTTCCGGTACGAGGTCCGCGAACCTGCCGAGCCGCAGCTCGAGTTCGACCCTGGCCGCGGTGGTGGCCAGCCACTGGTCGTACATGGTGGTCCGGGTCAGCTGGGGCCAGACGCCGGGCAGACCGGCCAGCGGCTCGCCCTGCCAGAGGTCCTGGGCCCGGGCGAACGCCTCGAGTGCCTGCCGGTCCGCACCGGTCTCCGCCAGGTGGCGTGCCTCCTTGCCGAGCCGCAGGTACAGCTGCCAGTCGACCTGGTCGGGCCGGGCGTTCAGCTGGTACGTCCCGCGGCGTGAGGCGAGCTCGACGGGTGGCGCGCCGGCGGCCGCGGCCCGGGCGTTGGCCTCGCGCAGGACGGTGCGCAGCTTGGAAACGTAGCTCTGCAGGGTGCCGGCCGCGCTCGGCGGGGGCTGGTCGTCCCAGAGCCGCTCGGCCAGGACGGCGGCCGAGACCGGGCGGTTCAGGTCCAGGGCGAGGCAGGCCAGCAGGGCCCGGGCCTTGTGCGAACTGATCGTCAACGGTCGTCCTTCGACCGAGAGTTCGACAGTTCCCAGAAGATGGACGTGCAATCGAATGCCCCCCGTCGCCTGTTCCCCGGACGCGCAGGAGGCGAGCATGGCATGGGCGCGGGCGGCGATCCATAGCACTGCGGTGATTCGGAGTTCTGCTCAATCCGAATACTCTTCATGCTTATCGTGGCTTTCCGGTATACAGCGGACCCCCACCCGGGGCGCTCCCCCGCGCGCCCCGCGCCGTGCCGACCGATGCTCTAACTGGCGGAAGGAGAACCGGAGTTGACGGACCATACCGATCGCACGCCGAACTCCCCAGCTCAGCCGCATCCCATTCCGGGGGACGAGTACCGCAACACGCTGGCGGGGCGGGCGAGAGTCGAGGGGAGCGTCGTCCAGGCCCGGGACATCCATGGGGGCGTACACATTCGAATGCACGCTCCGGCGCAGCTTCCGATTCCCCGTCAGCTTCCGCCCGCCCCTGTGCACCTCCTCGGCCGCCGCCCCGAATTCGCCGCCCTCGACGAGGCCGCCGCGGACGCGGCGCCGGAGCGGGGCGGGCCGGTGGTGGTGCTGCACGGGCCGGCCGGGGTCGGGAAGAGCGCACTTGCCGTCAGCTGGTTACGGGAGCGGACCGACCGGTTCCCCGACGGGCTGCTCTACGCCGACCTGCGCGGACACGCGCCCGGCGGACCCGCCGACCCGGCCGAGGCGCTCGGCGGGTTCCTGCGCGCCCTCGGCCGGCGCACCGTCCCCGCCGACCTCGCCGAGGTGAGCGCGCTGTGGCGCTCCACCGCCGCACCGCTGCGGCTGGCCGTCCTGCTGGACGGCGCGGCCAGCGCCGCGCAGGTCAGGCCGCTGCTGGCGGGAGCGGCCCACACCGTCACCGTGGTCACCAGCCGGACCAGGCTGACCGGGCTGGCCCTGGACGGCGCACGGCTGCACGGCGTCGGGCTGCTCGACGCCGACCACGCCACCGCCGTCCTCGCCCAGCGGGTCGGCGCCGAGCGGATGGCCGCCGAACCACGGGCCGCCGCCGCGGTGGTGGAGCACTGCGCCGGCCTGCCGCTCGCCCTGTGCGTGGCCGGCGCCCGGATCGCCGCCCGCCCGCGCCACCCGCTGTCCGCCACTGCGGAGGCGCTGCGCCGCGAGGCGGACCGGCTGGCCGCGCTGCGGCTGGACGGCGACGCCGCCACCGCCGTCGAGGCCGCGCTGGACGCCTCGTACGCGGTGCTCGCGCCGGACGCCGCCCGGCTGTACCGGCTGCTCGGGCTGCTGCCCGTGGCCGAGTTCAGCTCCGCGGTGGCGGGCGCCGCCGCGGAGCTGCCGCTGCCGGAGGCCGACCGGCTGCTCGACGCGCTCGCCGCGGAGCACCTGCTGGAGGAGCTGGACGGCGAGCGTCACCGGTTCCACGACCTGATCCGGCTGCACGCGGGCGAACTCGGCCGCACCGGGGAGAGCGCGGCGGACGGTCGGGCGGCCGTCCGCCGGGTCGGCGAGCACCACCTGGCCGCCGCCACCGCCGCCGAGGCGGCGATCCACCCCGGCCACCGCACGCTCGCCCGCGACTACCGACAACCACCTTGGCA
Source organism: Kitasatospora sp. NPDC002522 (assembly GCF_053595195.1). Lineage (NCBI taxonomy): Bacteria > Bacillati > Actinomycetota > Actinomycetes > Kitasatosporales > Streptomycetaceae > Kitasatospora > Kitasatospora sp. NPDC002522. The sequence goes on along the minus strand of NZ_JBSFXE010000031.1, from coordinate 99,150 downwards.
CGTAACGGAGTTCGCCGACAGTGCGGCCGCCGTCGACTGGCTCGACCGGCACCGGGCCCAGCTCACCGCGGTGCTCCGCGCCGCCGCGCGCGACCAGCAGGACGGCCTGGTCTGGCAGTTGACCGACGCGATGTGGCCGCTGTTCAACCGCCTGCGCCTGCACCGGCTCCAGGTGGAGGCCCACGCACTGGGCCTGCAGGCGGCCCGGCGGGCCGGCGACCGGGAGGCCGAGAAGCGGATGCTCACCTCCGGCGGCTACGGCCTGCGCAGCGCCGGACGCCCCGCCGAGGCGGCCGACTGGTACCGGCAGGCACTGGAACTCGCCCTGGCCGACGGCGACTCCCGCACCGAGGCGCAGGCCCGCAGCGGCATCGGCAAGGCCCACCGGCTGGCCGGTGAACTCGACGCGGCCCGGGCGCAGTTCGAGCAGGTGCTGGGCCTGCGCGCGGCGATCGGCTACCGGCGCGGCGTGGGCCTGGCACACGTCGCGCTCGGCGAGGTCGCGGTGGACGCCCGCGACCTCGCCGAGGCGGTGCGCCAGTTCACCGACGCCGTCACCGCGTTGGCGCAGACGCCCGACCTGCACGAACTCGCCCGCGCCCGGGCCATGCTGGGCCGGGCCCACACCGCGACCGGCCACCACCGCCGGGCCGAACGCGAACTGACCACCGCGCTGGCCGAGTTCAGTGCCGCGGGCTCCACGCACTGGGCCGCCCGCACCGTCGAGTGGCTCGGCGAACTCGCCCTGGCGGAAGTCGACTTCGACCTCGCCCGGGAGCGCTTCGCCGAGTCGCTCGCGCGGTACCGCGAGCTCGGCGCACCCGACACCGCCCGGCTGGCCGACCGCCTCGAGCACGTGGCAGCGGGCGAGCGCACCCAGGCGCGCCGGGCGAGTGACAGGGCGACGGACGGGCGGCCGGAGGGGTGGGCTGACCTCCGGCCGCCGTCGACCGGCTAGGTTCCGGTGGTCAGCCGGGCGTGGGCGAGTGCGCCGGCCAGTGCCGCCGCGGTGCGGGCGTGGCCGGTCAGCAGGCGGTAGCGGCGGATCGCCGGCCGGTGGCGGGTGCCGATCCGCAGCACCCCGTCGGGGCCGTGCAGAGCGACCACCGCGCAGCCGGGGCACCGCCGGAGCAGGTCGCGCAGCAGGTGCTCGTCGCCCTCGCCGTACAGGACGTCGGCGCAGTGCAGGATCCGGCGGTCCTCGCCGAGCCAGGCGGCAAGGTGGTGGTCGGGGTGGGCGCTGCCGGGCAGGCGGACGGTGACGGTCAGTGCCATCGTTCGCCGCCGGTCAGCGGGGCGGGCAGGGCGAGCGGTGCGGGTTCGGGGGTGTGGGCGGGTTCGCCGAGGTCGAGGACGCGGTAGAGGAGTCGGCGGATCTTCTGCCGGAACCGGCCCGGTTCGGAGGAGATCCGCCGGCCGATCGCGGCGTACGCCGCGCGGTCGTAGCGCTGGTCGGCGTAGCCGAGTTGGGCGGCCAGCGGGTGCGCCGGGTGGAGGGCCGGCGCGGTGCGGGCCAGTTGGACGCCCGGCGAGCGGGGGTTGACGTCGCGGTGCGGGAACCGGGCGAGCAGGATCCGCGCCTCGGTGAGGGCGGCGTACAGCGTGACCGAGCCGTGGTCGCCGATCACGTAGTCGGCGGCGATCAGCAGCGGACGCCAGTCGGCCTCCGGGGTGACCAGCGAGACGGCCCCGCCGGAGATCCCCTCCACCCACCGGCGGACCTGCCAACCGCCGTGCCCCGCACTGACGTTGGGGTGCACCAGCAGGGCCGTGCGGTACTGGCCGGCCGGCAGCTCGCGGACCAGCCGGGGCAGCAGCGCGTCCAGCCGGCCGAAGACCGACAGCGGCCCCCAGGTCGAGGAGATCAGCACCAGCCGCTCCTCGGGCCCGAGGCCGAAGGCCGCGCGGAACTCGGCGCGACGGGGCAGTTCGGCGGTGATCCGGTCGTGGTCGCCGTCGCCGACCACCTCCGCCAGCGGCAGCGCCTCCGGGCAGGCCCGGGCCAGCTCCGCCAGGTCGTCGCGGTGCGCGAAGGCGTACGCCGCGGCGTTCGGCCGGCCCTGCCACAGCAGGTAGTCGCGGCCGAGGCCGGAGACGGGGCGCTGCCCGTCCGGTCCGGCCGCGCGACTGCCCAGCTCGTCCGGCGCGCCGGAGACCGAGGCCACCGGCGTGTGGCGGCGGGCCAGCTTGAGGTGGCCCGCCCCGTGCGGCAGCCGCACCAGCGGGCCGCGCAGCTGTTCGACGCCCTGCGACCCGGCCGCCAGGACCAGGTCGAACTCCGTGCGCACCGCCTCCTCCCAGGGCACCACGGTGCCGCCGACCGCGAGCAGCAGCGCCGCCACCCCGCCGTTGAAGGCGTGCGGCGCGACCGTGAACACCACCTGGACCCGCAGGTCCGACCCGAGCAGTTCGTAGATCTCCCGCAGCCGGTTCCCGTACACCACCGTGTGCACCACCACCAGGACCCGCTTGCAGTCGGGCAGAGTCGCCCAAGACACGACGCGTTCCCCCCTTCCCGGCCTCCCGCCGGACGACGGGCACCGTGCACCGCCGTTGCCGGGTGGATGTCCGCCCGTGGTGGCGGAACGGCTGGAGAACCCTTGCGCCGCCTTGCGGAAACCTTGCGTCCGGACGCACCGTCAGAAGCCGTGCGGGGCACCGGGGTTGGGTGCCGCCGCGGCGGCGGGTTAATTCGGTGGCGCGGCGGGACGCACGGGGCTAGCGTGGCGTCCGCCGATCGAGGCGCCCCGCGGCGGGGCGTACGAGGCGTGTGCCGAGAACAGGAGGTGAGGGCCATGACTGCCGAGCTTGCGCAGGCTGCTGCCCGCGTCCGGAAGTCCGTCGAATCCACCTCCCACCGCCTCCCGGCCGACCTCACCCAGGCGTCACCGACACGCTGACGCCGCCACCGCGCCCCACGGCGCCGGCCGGGGAAACCTCCTCGAAGGGTCACCCCCGTTGTTCTCCCTGTCTTCCGCTGCCCACCCGCTCTCCGGCCTCGGCTGGACGGCGGAGCGGGCCGTAGAGTTCGCCCCCCTCGCCGAGGCGGGCCTGCTCCCGGGCCGCATCTCCCGCGTCGATCGCGGACGCTGCGAGGTGCTGCTCGCCGATCCCGACACCGGCGGGCTGCGCACCGTCCGCGCGGAGTCCCCGCCGGTCGGCGCCGCCGACCGGACGGACGGGCCGTGCACCGGCGACTGGGTCGCCGTCGACCCGTCCGCCCAGCCCGTACCCGCGATCTCGGCGGTGCTGCCACGCACCACCGCGGTCGTCCGCAAGGGCGCCAACAAACGTTCCGAAGGCCAGGTGCTGGCCGCCAACGTCGACACCGTGCTGATCGCCGTCTCGCTCGCCGCGGAGCCCGATCTCGGCCGGGTCGAGCGCTTCCTCGCGCTCGCCTGGGAGTCCGGGGCCGAACCGCTGATCGTCCTCACCAAGGCAGACTTGGTCAACGACGCGGAGTTCGTCCGGGCGGATGTGGAGGCGGTCGCGCCCGGAGTCACCGTCCTGGTGGTCAGCGCCGAGGCCGGCCAGGGCGTCGACGAGCTGCGCGCCTGTGCCACCGGGACCTGCGCGCTGATCGGCCAGTCCGGCGCGGGCAAGTCCACGCTCACCAACGCGCTCGCCGGGGCGGAGGTGATGACGGTCCAGCAGACCCGCGCGGTCGACGAGAAGGGCCGGCACACCACCACCACCCGCGAGCTGATCCCGCTGCCCGACGGCGGCGTGGTCATCGACACCCCGGGGCTGCGCGGCGTCGGCCTGTTCGGCGGCGAGGGCATCAACCAGGCCTTCGCCGAGATCGACGCCCTCGCCGAGCAGTGCCGCTTCGACGACTGCGGCCACCGCACCGAGCCGGGCTGCGCCGTCCGCGCCGCCCTCGAGGACGGCGAGCTGCCCGAGCGCCGCTGGGAGAGCTACCTCAAGCTCCAGCGCGAGAACGACTGGATCGCCTCCCGCACCGACGCCCGGCTGCGCGCCGAGCGGGCCCGCCACTGGAAGATCGTCACCAAGTCCGCGCGGACGCTCACCCGGCCCTGACCGCGGAAGGCACCGGGCGCCGCCAGCCCCAGGCAGCGGCGCCCGCCCCGCCACCTGCGGCGACCCGCGGCCACTACTGCGGGAGCACCGGCCACGGCGATGTCCGATTCCCGCCAGTCGCCGCCGCCGGGATGTCGCAGACTGGATGACGTGATCGACGACGAGACCAGGTACCGCGCGGTGGACAGCCGGGACGCCCGCTTCGACGGGGTGTTCTTCACGGCCGTCCGCACCACCGGCATCTACTGCCGTCCGAGCTGTCCGGCGATGACCCCCAAGCGCACCAACTGCACCTTCTACCCGACCGCGGCCGCCGCCCAGGGCGCCGGCTACCGCGCCTGCCGCCGCTGCCGCCCCGACTCGGTGCCCGGTTCGCCCGAGTGGAACCACCGCGCCGACCTGGTCGGCCGCGCCATGCGGCTGATCGGCGACGGCGTGGTCGACCGCGAGGGCGTCGCCGGGCTCGCCACCCGCCTCGGCTACAGCGCCCGCCAGCTCCAGCGGCAGCTCACCGCCGAGGTCGGCGCCGGCCCGCTCGCCCTCGCCCGCGCCCAGCGCGCCCAGACCGCCCGCCTCCTCCTGCAGACCACCGAACTCCCGGTCACCGACGTGGCGTTCGCCGCCGGCTTCGCCTCCGTCCGGCAGTTCAACGACACCATCCGCGAGGTCTACGACCGCACCCCCAGCACGCTGCGCGTCGAACGCGGCGGCCACCGCCGCGTCCCCGCGCCGGCCGGCACGCTCAGCCTGCGCCTCGCCTACCGCGGCGCGATCGACACCGCCCACCTGCTGGACTTCCTCGCCCTGCGCGCCGTGCCCGGCGTCGAGGAGGTCGTCCCCGCCGACCGCCCCGGCGTGCGCACCTACCGCCGCACCCTCACCCTCCCGTACGGCCACGGCATCGCCGAGGTGGACGGACTCGCCCCCGGCGACGGCCCGACCCGCGGCTGGCTGGACTGCCGGCTCACCCTCACCGACCTGCGCGACCTCACCACCGCCGTGCACCGGCTGCGCGCCCTGTTCGACCTGGACGCCGACCCGGACGCGGTCGACGGCCGGCTCGCCGCCGACCCGCTGCTCGCCCCGCTGGTCGCGGCCCGCCCCGGGCTGCGCTCCCCCGGCCACGTCGACCCGCACGAACTGGCCGTCCGCGCCGTCCTCGGCCAGCAGATCACCGTCGCCGCCGCCCGCACCCTGGCCGCCCGGCTCGCCGAGACCTACGGCGCCGTGCTGCCCGCCGCCGACGGCGGCCTGCGGCTGCTCTTCCCCGGCTCCGCCGCGCTCGCCGCCGCCGACCCCGAGCACCTCGCCATGCCGCAGGCCCGCCGCCGCGCCCTGCTCGGCCTGTGCGCCGCACTCGCCGACGGCGCCGTCCGCCTCGACGCCGGGGCCGACCGCGAGGAGGCCGCCGCCGAACTGCTCGCACTGCCCGGCATCGGCCCGTGGACCGTCGGCTACCTGCGGATGCGCGCCCTCGCCGACCCCGACGTCTTCCTGCCCACCGACATCGGCGTCCGGGACGGCCTGCGCCGCCTCGGCGAGCCGGGCGACCCGCGCACCGCCGCAGCGCTCGGCGCCGCCTGGGCGCCCTGGCGCTCGTACGCCCTCCACCACCTGTGGTCCGCCGCCTCGGCCGACCGACCCGCCCCACCGACCCGGACCACCCGCGAGATGTGCAAGGAACCGGTATGACCACCGTCTTCACCACCATGGACAGCCCGCTCGGCACGCTGCTGCTCAGCGGAACCCTCGACGAGGAGCACGGTTTCGCGCTGACCGCGGTCACCGCGCCCCGCCAGAAGGGCGCCCTCGACACCCCCGCCGACGACTGGCGGCCCGACGCCGACGCCCTCGCGCCCGCCGTCGAACAGCTCACCGCCTACTTCGCGGGCGAGCGCACCGCCTTCGACCTCCCCCTCGCCCCGGTCGGCACCCCGTTCCGGCAGCAGGTCTGGGAGGCGCTCGACGACATCCCCTACGGCAGCACCGTCACCTACGGCCAACTCGCCGACGCCGCCGGGCAGTCGCCCCGCGCGGTGCGCGCCGTCGGCGGCGCGGTCGGCGCCAACCCGCTGCTGATCGTCCGCCCCTGCCACCGGGTGATGGGCGCGAGCGGCGCCCTCACCGGGTTCGCCGCGGGCATCGACGCCAAGCGCTGGCTGCTCGCGCACGAGAGCGGCCAGGCCCTGTTCTGAGGCAGGGCCACCCGGTAGCGGCACCGCTCCCCCGACCGGGCGGCTGACGCTGCGTCAGGCGACCGCGTCCGCCGTACGGGTGGCGGTCGCCGCGGTGCGGGCCTGGTCGTAGCGGGTGAGCAGCAGACGGGCCAGCTCCGGCGCCGGGCCGAGGACGGGCGCGAGGTGGTCGGCGCCCGCGGCCCGGGCGGCGGCGGCGATCCGGTCGGGGAGCAGCCCGGGGGCGAGCAGGTAGGGCGCGACGGCGGTGGCGGTGACGGCCGGGACGGCCCGCAGGGCGGCCAGCGCGTCGGCGACCGTGGGGGCGGTGGCGGAGGCGTACGCGGTCTCCACGGCGGCCCAGCCGCGGGTGCGGCGCCACTCGGCGGCGACCGCGCGGGTCGCGGCGTTGGCGCCCGCGTCGGAGGAGCCGGCCGCGGCGAGCACGACGCCGGTGCGGGCCCGCACCGCGGGGTCGGCGACGTCCAGGCCGGTCTCGGCGAGGCGGCGGTCGAGCGCGTCCAGCAGCAGCGGGGACGGTCCGAGGACGTTCGCGACCGGGACGGCGGACCCGGCGGCGCGCAGCGCGGCGGGGATGTCGTGCTTGGCGTGGAAGGCTCGGCCGAGCAGCAGCGGAACGGCGATCGCGTCGGTGAGCCGCGGGGCGACCTGCGCGATCCGGGGCGCGCAGTGGTCCAGGTAGGCGGTGGTGACCGGGAGTTCCGGGCGCAGCGCGCGGACGGCGGCGGCCAGGGCGTCGACGGTGGCGGCGTGGCGCGGGTCGCGCGAGCCGTGGGCGAGCAGGAGCAGTGCGGCCGCGCCGCGCCCCGGACGGGGCGCGGACGCGGAGCGGAGCTGATGGAGCGTCATGGTGGGCTACCGGGAGGTGACGAGCAGTCCGCGGCTGCGCAGCACGCGGCGTTCGATCGGGGAGAACACCAGCAGGTCGATGGCGACGCCGACGAAGAGGATCAGGATGATGCCGAGCAGGACGCCGGACATGTCGGAGAACTCGCGCTGGTTCTCCAGGTAGCGGCCGAGGCCGACGCCCAGGTCGGGCGAGGCGGCGATGAGTTCGGCGGCCATCAGGGAGCGCCAGGAGAAGGCCCAGCCCTGCTTGAGGCCGGCCAGGTAGCCGGGGAGGGCGGCGGGCAGCAGGATGTGGCGGGCGCCGCGCAGTCCGGTGGCGCCGAGGGTCTTGCCGGCCCGCAGGAACAGCGGGGGGACCTGGTCGACGCCGGCGATCAGGCCGTTGGCGATCGAGGGGACGGCGCCGAGCAGGATGACGGCGTACATCGCGGAGTTGTTGATGCCGAGCCAGATGACGCCGGCGGGCACCCAGGCGACCGAGGGCAGCGCCTGCAGGCCGGACAGCACCGGGCCGACGGCCGCGCGGACCGGCTTGACCTGGGAGACCAGCAGGCCGATCGGGGTGCCGATCACGACCGCGAGCGCGAAGCCGGACAGGCCGCGCCAGACGCTGGTCCAGATGATGGAGAACAGCGTTCCGGCGTACCAGAGGTCGGTGAGCGAGTGCCAGACGTCGGCGGGGCTGGGCAGCTTGTCGGGGGTGGTCAGCTCCAGGCTGTAGGCGAGCTGCCACAGGGCGAGCACCAGCACGATGCCGAGGACGGGCGGCAGCACCTTCTGACGCAGGATCACCGACGCCGGGGTGCGCTGGGCGTGGACGGTCTCCAGCGCGTCGAGCCCGGCCTCGACGCTGGCGGAGTCGACGGGCTGGTCCTGGACGCGGGCGGCGGTGTCAGTGCTGGACATGGCGGCGGATCTCCCCACGCAGTTCTTCGGTGATCTCGACGGACAGGTCCGCGACCCCGGCGGACTCGATGCGCCGCGGCTGCGGCAGGTCGATCCGCCACTCGCGGGCGATCCGGCCGGGCCGGGAGGAGAGCAGGACGACCCGCTGGGCGAGGCGGACGGCCTCGCGGACGTTGTGGGTGACGAACAGGACGGTGAGCTTGCGCTCGGCCCAGATCCGGGTGATCTCGTCGTGCAGCACGTCGCGGGTGATGGCGTCGAGCGCGGCGAACGGCTCGTCCATCAGCAGCACGTTGGAGCCCTGGGCGAGCGAGCGGGCCAGGGCGACGCGCTGGCGCATGCCGCCGGACAGCTCGTGGACGCGCTTCTTGTAGGAGCCGCCGAGCCGGACCAGCTCCAGCAGCCGCTCGGCCTCGGTCTCCCGCTCGGCCTTGCCGACGCCCGCCAGGCGCAGCGCCAGTTCGATGTTCTTGCCGGCGGTGAGCCACGGGAACAGCGCGTGGTCCTGGAACATCAGGGCGGGGCGGCCGCCGGGGACCTCGATGGTGCCGGAGGTCGGCTGGTCGAGGCCGGCGACCAGGTTGAGCAGGGTGGACTTGCCGCAGCCGGAGGCGCCGAGCAGGGTGGTGAACTCGCCGGGCGCGACGGTCAGGTTGATGTCCTCCAGCACCGGGGCGGAGCTGCCCGGGCGGCCGAAGGTCTTGTGCACGTGCGAGAGGCGGACGGCGTACTCGCCGTCCGCGCGGCCGACGCCGGGGGCGTCGGGCGACGTGGTCAGTGCCGTGGTCACGGGCACCTCCTGCGGGTGGGTTCCGGGCAAGGGCTGGATCCGGGCGGGGATCCGGGGTCCGGCCCCGCGCCCGCCCGGTGACTGGGCATCGGGTGGGCGGGCACGGGGCGCGGACCGCGGGGCGGTGGGGGGAGCCGGCTACTTGGCGCCGAGGCCGGCGTCGGCGACGGCGCTCTGCCCCTTCTCCTTGAGCACCTTGTTGAGCGGGGCCAGGTCGTAGATCCCGGCCAGGTTGGGCTTCTTCAGCAGGCCCGCGGTGACCGCGTGGTCTGCCTCGGCCTGCAGGGTGTTAGCCAGCGGGTCGTCGATGAAGTCGATGTCCTGCCACGCCGGGTCGAGGATCGCGGCGTCCAGCGCGTTGCCGGCGTCGGCCTTGATCTGGTCGTTGGCGGCGGCCTTGGCCTGGTCCGGGTTGGCCTTGATCCAGGCGTTGGTGTTCACCGAGCCGCGCAGCACGGCCTCCACCACGTCCGGGTGCTCCGTGAGGAACTTCTGCGAGACGATGATGTTGGTGATCACGAACTTCTTGTCGGGCCAGATGTCCTTCTCGTTGAGCAGCACCTTGGCGCCGAGGGTGACCAGCTTGGAGGCGGTCGGCTCGGGGACCCAGGCGCCGTCGATGGAGCCGGACTTGTAGGCGTCGGGGGTGACCTTGTTGTCGCTGCGGACCACGCTGACGTCGCCCGCGCCGGACTGCGCGTCGACCTTCCAGCCCTTGCCCGCGAGGTAGTTGAGCAGCGCCACGTCCTGGGTGTTGCCGAGCTGCGGGGTGGCGATCTTCTTGCCCTTGAGGTCGTCCACCGTCTTGATCTTGTCGGGGTTGACCACCAGCTTGACGCCGCCGGAGGCCGAACCGCCGATGATCTTCAGGGACTTGCCGCCGGACTGGGTGTAGCCGTTGATGGCCGGCGAGGGGCCGATCCAGCCAATGTCGATCGAGCCGGCGTTCAGCGCCTCGATCTCGGCCGGGCCGGCGTTGAAGACCTGGGTCTTGATCTGGGTGCCGCCGAGCTCCTTCTGGAAGAGGCCCTGCTTGAGGCCGACCAGCGCGGTGCCGTGGGTGAGGTTGGCGAAGTAGCCGATCTTCACGGTGTCCGCGGAGAGCTTGGCGCCCGAGGCCGCCGGGGCGGCGGACGCCTTGTCCGTGCTCTTGGAGCCGTAGGAGCAGGCGGTCAGCAGGCCGGTGGTGGCGACCAGGGCGACGGCCGCGACGGCGGCCCGTCTGATCCGGCCGGCGTTCGGACGGATCGGGGTATGGGAGGGCTGGGCGCTCGGTGCCATGAGGTGTCCCGTTCGTGAGAGAAGGAAGGTGTGCCTGACATCGGGCCGGGCCGCCCGCCGTGCCTGCTGTGGGAAGGCACGGCCGGGACGGGCTCGGTGACAGGGGATCAGTGCCCCTGTCCGCCCCCACATCGCGTCAGGCCGCCCTGGCCGCTGCCGAGGACGCCGCTGCCGATGCGGCCGCCTTCCTTGTCCATGCCCGAGAACGCCTCGCTGGGCATCAGACCCAGTCCTCCTCTGTCGGAGCGTCGGGAGCGTCGATGGTGCTGACGTTGTCGAAGGCCTCGCCCGCCATGCCGGCGGTGAGGGTGCTGCCGTCGGCCGGGTCGATCAGGATGAACGAGCCGGTCCGGCGGTTGTCGGTGTAGTCGTCGAGGGCCAGCGGCTCGGCGGTGCGCAGCACCACGTGGCCGATGTCGTTGACGTTCAACCCCTCGGCGCCGGAACGCCGTTCGAGGCTGTCGATGTCGATCCGGTAGCTGATCTCCTTGACCAGCGCGCGCACGGTGCGGGTGGTGTGCTTGAGCAGCACCTTCGCGCCGACGTGCAGCGGACGCTCGTTCAGGTGGCAGACGGTCGCCTCGATGTCCTTGGTGGGGACGGGCACCGCGCCGGCCGCGATCAGGTCGCCGCGCGAGATGTCGATGTCGTCCGCCAGCCGGACCGTCACCGACTGCGGGGCCCACGCCAGGTCGGTCGCCACGCCGAGCGCGTCGATCGCCGCGACGGTGGTGGTGTGGCCCGAGGGCAGCACCGTGACCGCGTCGCCGACCCGCAGCACACCGGAGGCCAACTGGCCGGCGTAGCCGCGGTAGTCGTGGTGCTCCTCACTCTGGGGACGGATCACGTACTGCACCGGGAAGCGGGCCGGCTCGAGGCTCGGGTCGGAGCCGACCGGGACGGTCTCCAAGTGCTCCAGCAGCGTCGGGCCGCCGTACCAGTCCATGTGCGCGGACGGCTCGACCACGTTGTCCCCGGCGAGCGCCGAGATCGGCACCGCCACCACGTCCTTGACGCCGAGCGAGGCGGCGTAGGCGGTGAACTCCTCGGCGATGGCGGCGAACACCGGCTCCGCGTAGTCGACCAGGTCCATCTTGTTGACCGCGAGGACGACGTGCGGGACGCGCAGCAGCGCGGCGACCGCGGCGTGCCGACGGGTCTGCTCGACCACGCCGTTGCGGGCGTCGACCAGCACCACGGCGAGTTCGGCGGTGGACGCGCCGGTCACCATGTTGCGGGTGTACTGCACGTGGCCGGGGGTGTCGGCGAGGATGAACCGGCGCCGGGCGGTGGCGAAGTAGCGGTAGGCCACGTCGATGGTGATGCCCTGCTCGCGCTCGGCGCGCAGGCCGTCGGTGAGCAGCGCCAGGTCGGGTGCGTCCTGGCCGCGGCGGCGGGAGGCGTGCTCGACGGCCTCCAGCTGGTCGGTCAGCACCGACTTGGAGTCGTGCAGCAGGCGGCCCACCAGGGTGGACTTGCCGTCGTCGACGCTGCCGGCGGTGGCGAAGCGCAACAGCGAGGTGGCGGTGGCTTCCTGGATGGTGCTCATGGTTAGAAGTACCCCTCGCGCTTGCGGTCTTCCATCGCGGCCTCGGACATCTTGTCGTCGGCGCGCGTCGCCCCTCGTTCGGTGAGGCGGCTGGCGGCGATCTCGGTGATCACGGCGTCGATGGTGTCGGCGTCGGAGTCGACCGCACCGGTGCAGGACATGTCGCCGACGGTGCGGTAGCGCACCAGGCGGCGCTCCACGGTCTCCGACTCCTTCGGGCCGCCCCACTCGCCGGCGGTCAGCCACATGCCGTCGCGCTTGAAGACGTCGCGCTCGTGCGCGTAGTAGATCTCCGGGAGCTCGATGCCCTCCCGCTCGATGTACTGCCAGACGTCCAGCTCGGTCCAGTTGGAGAGCGGGAAGACCCGGACGTGCTCGCCGACCGCGTGCCGGCCGTTGTACAGCGACCACAGCTCGGGGCGCTGGCGGCGCGGGTCCCAGGCGCCGAACTCGTCGCGCAGCGAGAAGACGCGCTCCTTGGCGCGGGCCTTCTCCTCGTCGCGGCGGCCGCCGCCGAACACCGCGTCGAACTTGTTGGACTCGATGGCGTCCAGCAGCGGGACGGTCTGCAGCGGGTTGCGGGTGCCGTCGGGGCGCTCGCGCAGCACGCCGCGGTCGATGAAGTCCTGCACCGAGGCGACGTGCAGCCGCAGGCCGTGCTCGGCCACCGTGCGGTCGCGGTACGCCAGCACCTCGGGGAAGTTGTGGCCGGTGTCCACGTGCAGCAGGGCGAACGGCACCGGCGCGGGGGCGAAGGCCTTCAGCGCGAGGTGCAGCATGACGATGGAGTCCTTGCCGCCGGAGAACAGGATCACCGGCCGCTCGAACTCGCCCGCCACCTCGCGGAAGATGTGCACCGACTCGGCCTCGAGCGCGTCCAGGTGCGACAGCGCGAACGGGCTCTCCCCGGTGTGGATCAGGCTCTGCGTCGCGACGGTCATGCCAGGCCCCTCTCGGTCAGGAAGGCGTGCAGCTCGGTGGCGGACTCGGCCACCGACCGGCCCTGTGTCTGGATCCGCAGCTCCGGGTCCTCCGGAGCCTCGTACGGGTCGTCGACCCCGGTCAGGCCGGAGATCTCGCCGGCCGCCTGCTTGGCGTACAGGCCCTTCACGTCCCGCTCCGAGCACAGCTCGACCGGGGTGGCGACGTGGATCTCCAGGAACTCGGTGCCGTTCGAGGCGTGCCGCTCGCGGACCGCGGCGCGGGAGTCGGCGAACGGGGCGATCACCGGGGCGAGCACCTTCACACCGTTGGCGGCGAGCTTCTCGGCGACGAAGCCGATCCGGGTGACGTTGGTGTGGCGGTCCTCGCGGCTGAACCCGAGGCCCTTGGAGAGGAACTCGCGGATCTCGTCACCGTCCAGCACCTCGACCTTGTGGCCGTCCGCGCGCAGCCGCTCGGCCAGCGCGAAGGCGAGGGTGGTCTTGCCCGCACTGGGCAGCCCGGTCAGCCACACGGTGGCGCCGCGCTCGCGGCCCGCGGCCAGAGTGTCGGCGGTGGTCACGGTGGTTACTCCTGACGGTCGGTGACGGTTGATCAACGGGGGGCGCGGGTCAGAGGTGGATGCCGCACTCGGTCTTGCCGGACCCGGCCCAGCGGCCGGCCCGGCCCGCCTCGCCCTCGCCGGGCTTGGCGGTGCACGAAAGCGGCGAGCAGCCGATCGAGGTGTAGCCCTCCCACAGCAGCGGGTTGAGCAGCACGCCGTTGGCCTGCACGTACGCGTCCACGTCGTCCTGGGTCCAGCGGGCGATCGGGGCGAGCTTCACCTTGCGGCGCTTGGCGTCCCAGGCCACCACCGGGGTGTTGGCGCGGGACGGCGACTCGTCGCGGCGCAGCCCGGTCGCCCAGGCGTCGTACGCGCCGAGGCCCCGGTTCAGCGGTTCGACCTTGCGCAGCGAGCAGCACAGGTCGGGGTCGCGGTCGTGCAGGTGGGGCCCGTACTGGGCGTCCTGCTCGGCCACGGTGAGCTTCGGGGTCAGCGTGATCACGTTGACCGGCATGGTCGCGGCGACCGCGTCACGGGTGCCGATGGTCTCCGCGAAGTGGTAGCCGGTGTCCAGGAAGACCACGTCCACGCCGGGCAGCGCGGTGGAGGCCAGGTGGGCGACGACCGCGTCCTCCATCGAGGAGGTGACGCAGAACCGCTTGCCGAAGGTGTCGGCCGCCCACCGCAGGATCTCCTGCGCGGTGGCCTCCTCCAGCTCCTGCCCGGCCTTCAGCGCGAGCGCCTCGTAGTCAGTCGCGGTCGTCATGTCCGGTACCCCCGTTGGTCGGTGACAGCAGGCCGAGGAACTTCAGCTGGAAGGCCCGGCGGCAGCCGCGGCATTCCCAGGCGCCGTGGCCGCTCTCGTTGGGGAAGAGGTCCTCGTCTCCGCAGTACGGGCAGAAGAACGGGGCCGCGCGCTCACTCACGACAGCTGCTCCTCACTGGCCCGGGCCGCCCACTGGGCGAAGCGCTCGCCGTCGTGGCGGTCGGCCTGGTAGCGGGTCAGCAGCCGCTCGACGTAGTCGGGCAGGCCCTCCGAGGTGACCTTCAGGCCGCGGACCTTGCGGCCGAAGCCGGCCTCCAGGCCGAGCGCGCCGCCCAGGTGGACCTGGTAGCCCTCGACCTGGTTGCCCTGCTCGTCGGTGACCAGCTGGCCCTTGAGGCCGATGTCGGCGACCTGGATGCGGGCGCAGGCGTTCGGGCAGCCGTTGATGTTGATGGTCAGCGGCTCCTCGAACTCCGGCAGGCGGCGCTCCAGTTCGTCGATCAGGGTGCGGCCGCGCTGCTTGGTCTCGACGATCGCCAGCTTGCAGTACTCGATGCCGGTGCAGGCCATCGTGCCGCGGCGGAACGGCGAGGGGGTGACCCGCAGGTCGAGCGCCTCCAGGCCGGCCACCAGCGACTCGACCTGCTCCTCGGCGATGTCGAGGACCAGCATCTTCTGCTCGGCGGTGGTGCGCAGGCGGTCCGAGCCGTGGGCGGCGGCGAGTTCGGCGATCTGGCCGAGGACCTTGCCGGAGACCCGGCCGACCCGCGGCGCGAAGCCGACGTAGAACCTGCCGTCCTTCTGCCGGTGCACGCCGACGTGGTCGCGCCACTGGCCGGTGGGCTGCTCGGGCGCCGGGCCGTCGACCAGCTTGTACTTGAGGTACTCGTCCTCCAGCACCTGGCGGAACTTCTCGGTCCCCCAGTCGGCGACCAGGAACTTCAACCGGGCGCGGTTGCGCAGGCGGCGGTAGCCGTAGTCGCGGAAGATCCCGATCACGCCGCCGTAGACGTCCGCGACCTCGTCCAGCGGGACCCAGGCGCCCAGGCGCACGCCCAGCTTGGGGTTGGTGGACAGGCCGCCGCCGACCCAGAGGTCGAAGCCGGGGCCGTGCTCCGGGTGGTTCACGCCGACGAAGGCGACGTCGTTGATCTCGTGCGCCACGTCCAGCAGCGGCGAGCCGGAGACCGCCGACTTGAACTTGCGCGGCAGGTTGGAGAACTCCTTGTTGCCGATGAAGCGGCGCTGGATCTCCTCGATGGCGGGCGTGCCGTCGATGATCTCGTCCTCGGCGATGCCGGCCACCGGGGAGCCGAGGATGACGCGCGGGGTGTCGCCGCAGGCCTCGGTGGTGGACAGGCCGACGGCCTCCAGCTTCTGCCAGATCGCCGGGACGTCCTCGATCCGGATCCAGTGGTACTGGACGTTCTGCCGGTCCGTCAGGTCCGCGGTGCCGCGCGCGTACTCCTCGGAGACCTCGCCGATCGCCTTCAGCTGGGCCACCGTCAGGCGGCCGCCGTCGATCCGCACCCGCAGCATGAAGAACTCGGCGTCCAGCTCGTGCGGTTCGAGGACCGCGGTCTTGCCGCCGTCGATCCCCTCCTTGCGCTGGGTGTACAGACCCCACCAGCGCATCCGGCCCCGCAGGTCGGCCGGGTCGATCGAGTCGAAGCCCCGGTGCGCGTAGATCGTCTCAATGCGTGTCCGCACATTGAGACCGTCGTCGTCCTTCTTGAACTGCTCGTTGGCGTTCAGCGGCGTGAAGTGGCCCATGCCCCACTGGCCCTCACCGCGGTGGCGGGTGACCTTGCGGGCGGCGGGGCGGGGCGCCTGGGCGGCGCCGGCCGGAGCGTCGACCGGTTCGGGAGTGCGGGCCATGATGTCAGTCCTTCGAGCGGCTAGGCAGGTGCGAGGGTGGTGGCGCCCCGGACGCGTGCCGCTCCGACCTGCGGTGTTGCACAGGCGGCAGGAGAGGTGACGCTGGGCCGGGAGGCGTCCGCGCATCCGCTACGGCGGGGATGGGCGTAGGGTGCGCCGGGTGCGGTGCTGCGACGCGGGTGGGGCTCAGGTCACCGGACAGATGGCGCTGGACACGCGAAGGAGGTCGACGTGGAGTCGACCAACCAGGGTGGTTCCGGCGCTAGACATGGCAAGAGATTCGCACGGGGAGCTACTCCCGGTCCACTAACGTCCGCATTGTGGACGTGTGCGTTTCGGATACTGGGACACCGCTGCAAACCCGCGGTCCGGCGGTCCTGTCGGGGCGTCAGATCCGGCCAGAGCGCCGGGCGCCCGCAGGCCCGGCCCCCGCCCGGGCGGGGGCCGGGGGCGCTCCACCGGCCGTGGGGCGCGGGCCGATACCGTAGGGGCGTGCAAGCAGCAGGCAGTACCCCGCACCCCCCGGGCAGCACCGTCCCGGCCGGCGACCGCCCGGCCCGCCGGCGCCGCGGACGGCGGCGCGCCGTGAAGCGCACCACCTGGTACCGCACCCTGTGGGCGCTGCTGAAGGACACCACCAACACCTGCGTCGAGTACCGGGTCACCGGACTCGCCGCCGAGGCGGCCTTCTTCACCCTGCTGTCGATCCCGCCGCTGCTGCTCTGCCTGGCCGGCACCCTCGGCTACCTCGACGACATCCTCGGCGCCGGCACCATCGAGAAGCTCAAGGCGGACATCGTCTCAGCAGCTGGGACGGTGCTCTCACCCTCGTCGATCGACCAGACCGTCCAGCCGCTGCTCACCAGCGTCTTCGACGCCGGCCGGCCCGACCTGATCTCGCTGGGCTTCCTGCTCTCGCTGTGGTCGGGCTCACGGGCGCTGTACATCTTCATCGACACCATCACCGTGATGTACGGCCTGGACGGCAAGCGCGGACTGGTGAAGACCCGGCTGATGTCGCTCGGCCTCTACCTGGGCGCGCTGGTGATCGGCTCCCTGGTGCTGCCGCTGCTGGTCGCCGGGCCCGGCCTGGTGGTCGGCGCGGTACGGGGCTCCGGCGCGGTGGTCAGCGCACTGTACTGGCCGGTCGCCATCGTGCTGCTGATCGTCTTCCTCACCACGCTCTACCACCTGGCCGTCCCGGTCAGCACGCCCTGGCGCGAGGACATCCCCGGCGCGCTGGTCGCCCTGCTGGTCCTGGTGGTCTGCAGCGTCGCGCTGCGGGTGTACCTGGTCAGCTCCGTCGAGGGCCACTCCGTCTACGGCTCGCTGGCCGCCCCGGTCGCCGTCCTGCTGTGGATCTTCGTGGTGGCGCTGGCGGTGCTGATCGGCGCCGCCATGAACGCCGCGATAGACCGCCGCTGGCCCACCGTGGAGACCGCCGACGCCCGCGCCGAGACCGAGCGCCTCAACGAGGACGCCGCCGTCCAGCGCGGCCGCGAGGCCGCCGCCCGCCGCGCCGTCGAACGCGCGGACCGGGCCCGCCAGTTCGGCCTCGCCGAAGGCCACGACGAGGAACTGTTCGACGAGGACGACGACCTCCCACCCCCGTCCGAGTACCCCGAGCGCTGGGCCGGCTTCCTCCCGCACGACGACGTCCGCCGCCGCCTGAACACCCGCCGCCGGCGCCCGCCCGGCCACTGACCGCCGTCCCGCCCGGCCTGACGGCATATCAATCCCCATGAACGGGGCGCGAGTCGGTAAAGAGAAGCCCGCGCCCCCACCCACTGCGGGAATCCGCCGATCGGTTCGTCGACGCAGCCCGCACGCGAACGGCCGCCGCCCGGCTCAGCCGGCCAGCCGCTCCCGCGCCCACGGGTCCGCGCACCGCCCGGCCGCCTCCCGGCGGGCCGCCAGGAAACGCTCCCCGAGTTCCCCGTACGGGGCGTCCGCCCACCGCCAGGCGCCCACCGCGCAGGCCTGCCGGTACGGCCCGCCGCGCTCCACGGCCTCCACCAGCGCCTGCTGCAGCCGCCCGCGCCCGCCCGCGGCGAGCAGCACCTGGGCCAGCCAGCGCGGCGAGCTGGGGTCGTCGTCGGCGAGCAGCGCGTCCAGCACCGCCGGGTAGTGCCGGTCGGTGGCCGCCCGGTCGGCGGCCAGCAGCCGGTAGGCGGCCTGCCGCTTGTGGCCGATCCGGTGGTACTGGGCATACCCGGGCGCGCGCTCGTCGAGCCTGGCCACCCGCGCGTCCTCGACCGGCTCGAACTCGGCCCCCACCGCGGCGAGCAGCGCGTCCAGCGCCGCCTCCTGCGCGTCCAGCCGCGCCTGCTGCTCCATCCCGCCACCCTATGCGGCCACCGGCCCACCAGGCGGCAGATAGTTGCACGCGCGGGCATTTGCGCCCTTGGACTAAACTGGGGGCCACGACACCCGAAGGGAGCGCGGCCCATGACCCGACCGGACCCAGGCCTGGCGCACGGCTGGGGCGCGCTGTCCGCGCTGCACGGCCGGATCGAGGCGCACGTGGAGCGCGCCCTGCAGGCCGGGCACGAGCTGAGCGTCCGCGAGTTCTCCGTCCTCGACGTGCTCTCCGAGCAGCACGACGGCGACGGCGGCCACTTCCGGATGAACCAGCTCGCCGACGCGGTGGTCCTCAGCCAGAGCGCCACCACCCGCCTGGTCACCCGCCTGGAGGACCGCGGCCTGCTCGCCCGCTACCTCTGCCCCACCGACCGCCGCGGCATCTACACCAACGTCACCCCCGACGGCCTCACCCTCCTCGAAGCGGCCCGCCCCACCAACGACCGCGCCCTGCGCGAGGCCCTCGACGCCGCCGAGCAGCGCCCCGAACTGGCCCCCCTGGTCACCGCCGTCCGCGCCCTGCAGCCCGCCCGCACCTGACCCGGGAGGCGCCCACCGGCGGCCCGCGTCGCCCCGCCCCGACCGCAGCCCTCACCAACGCCGAAGGCCGGCCCCCGTACGTTCCGGGGGCCGGCCTTCGTGGTTCGACGGTGCGTCAGTCGCTCTTGCGGCGCTGGCGGCCCGTGCCGTAGTTGGAGCCGCTCTTGGTGCCGGAGCCCGGCTTGGCGCGGCCCGCGGACTTGCCGATGAAGCCCGCGGCCATCTGGCCGGAGCCGCCGCCCGCGGCGCCACCGGGACGCTGCTTGGGGCGCGGACGGCGCGGGTTGCCGCTCATGTCGACGTCCTTGGGCAGGCCGCCGCGCTTCGCCGGACGCCGCCGCGCCTCGCCCTCGTGCTTGGGCGCGCCCTCGCCGCGACGCCCGTCCGCTCGCCGCCCGTCGCCCGCCTTCACGGCGGTCGCCGCGGCCGCCTCGACCTGCACCGCGGCCGAGGCCGGGAGCACGACCGGGACGCCGGTGGGGGTGCGGGCGCCGGTGATCCGCTTCAGCTCGGCGTCGGCGGGGCGGATCTTGGTGATGGTGGGCCGGATGCCGGCGATGGTCATCAGCCGGTTGACCTCGCGGCGCTGCTCGGGCAGCACCAGCGTGACGACGGTGCCGGACTCGCCGGCCCGCGCGGTACGGCCGCCGCGGTGCAGGTAGTCCTTGTGGTCGATCGGCGGGTCCACGTTGACGACCAGGTCGAGGCCGTCGATGTGGATGCCGCGGGCCGCGACGTTGGTGGCGACCAGCGCGGTGACCTGACCGTCGCGGAACTGGTCGAGCACCCGGTTGCGCTGCGGCTGCGACTTGCCGCCGTGCAGCGCGGCGGCGACCACGCCGTGGGCGCGCAGCTGCTTGGCGAGCCGGTCCGCACCGTGCTTGGTGTGCACGAACATGATCACCCGGCCCTCGCGGGCGGCGATCCGGGCGGTGGCCTCGGCCTTGTCGGTCGGCTCCAGCTGGAGCAGGTGGTGGTCCATGGTGGTCACCGCACCGGCGGACGGGTCCACCGAATGGGTGACCGGGTCGCTGAGGAAGCGGTTGACCAGCCGGTCCACGTTGCGGTCCAGGGTGGCGGAGAACAGCATCCGCTGCCCGCCCTCGGCGACCTGCTCCAGCAGCTTGCTGACCTGCGGCAGGAAACCCATGTCGGCCATCTGGTCGGCCTCGTCGAGGACGGTGATCGCCACGTCGTCCAGGAACGCGTCGCCGCGCTGGATCAGGTCGTCGAGCCGACCGGGGGTGGCGACCAGCACCTCGGTGCCGCGGCGCACCTGGTTGGCCTGCCGGGTGATCGACATGCCGCCGACCACGGTGGTGATCCGCAGGCCGAGCACCTCGGCGAACGGGGCGAGCGCCTCGGTGACCTGCTGGGCCAGCTCGCGGGTCGGCACCAGCACCAGGGCCAGCGGCCGGCGGGCGGAGGCGCGCTTGCCGGCGGTGCGCACCAGCAGCGGCAGGCCGAAGGCGAGGGTCTTGCCCGAGCCGGTGCGGCCCCGGCCGAGCACGTCCCGGCCGGCCAGTGCGTCCGGCAGGGTGGCGGCCTGGATCGGGAACGGCTCGGTGACGCCCTGCTTGGTCAGCGCGGCCAGCAGCCCGGCGGGCAGCTCCAGCGCGGCGAAGCTGGCGGCCGGCGGCCGGGACGGGGTGCCCTGGACCGGGGTGAAGTCGGCGGCGGGCGCGGGCGTCGGCGCCTGCGCGGTGCGCCGCGGCCGGCGGGGTCGGCGGGTGGTGTCGGTGCTACGGGGGCGGGACTGCTCGGTCATGCTGCTCCGGTTCCTGAGGGGCCGTCAGCCGCCGCGACGAGGGCGGCGGGGTGGGTCGGCCGTCGGGAAGAGGAGGGAGTGCGCCGCCCCGGCCGGTGGGCGACATGGGCGAGGGCCCGCACCCAGAGGTACGGGCCCTCGCCTGCGACGTGTGAGGTCGGCGTGGAGCCGGACTCAGATGACGCGGATGTTCTCGGCCTGCGGGCCCTTCTGGCCCTGCGTGACGTCGAACTCGACCTTCTGGCCCTCGACGAGCTCACGGAAGCCGGTGGACTGGATGTTCGAGTAGTGCGCGAAGACGTCGGCGCCGCCGCCGTCCTGCTCGATGAAGCCGTAGCCCTTTTCGCTGTTGAACCACTTCACGGTGCCGGTAGCCATAACCGTCTCCACTTTCACTGGGGCATTGGGACCCACACCTCGTGAGCCCCACGTAGCCGCGATCCCCATCCGGAGACAAAACACCGGACAAAACAAATGCGCCTGTTGGTTGGAACCAGCAGGCGCACACATACGTTCATGGGAACCAATACTGCAACTGCTTCGACAATAGCACGGCCGGGCCCGTCAACGGCGGGAAAAGTTCCGCTGGTCACACCGTGTTTCGCCGGGCGCGACAGGGGGCATGCGGCCCGGTCGGGCCGCATGCCCCCTGTCGGGGTCACCGGGTCAGACCCGGCCGGCCGTCTCCGGCTCCCGCTTGGCCAGCGGGTCGGCGTGCGGCTCGGGCATCGCGCCGTGGCCCGGCCACCAGGCGGCCTTGCCGATCAGCGCGGTCAGCGACGGGGTGAAGAACATCGCCATCACGAAGGCCGCCAGCGCGATGCCGAAGGCCATCCCGAAGCCGAACTCCAGCATGAAGACGTTGCCCGCCAGCATGAAGGTGGCGAAGGACGCCGCCAGGATGAAGCCGGCCGCTGCGACGGTCGGGCCGCCGTGGCGCAGCGCCTCGCGGGCCGCCTCGCGGGGGTTGCGGCCCTCGCGGGCCTCCTCGCGCAGGCGGGCGATGATCAGGATGTTGTAGTCGGTGCCGATCGCGACCACGAACAGGTAGATCAGGATCGGCAGCATGAACATCATGCCGCTCTCGCCCTTGACGCTCTGGAAGAGCAGGGTCGCCGCTCCCAGGGTGGCGGTGTAGCCGAGGCCGACCGAGGCCATCAGGTACCAGGGCGCGACCACGCTGCGCAGCTGCAGGCCGAGGACGAGCAGGATCAGCAGACCCGCGACCGGGAAGACCAGCGTGTAGTCGTGGGTCATCGCCAGGTTGATGTCCTTGTAGATGGCGCTGAGCCCGCCGACCTTGGCCTCGGTACCGGCCGGGGCCTCGCTGTGCGCCACGTTGCGGAGCTCGGTGACGGAGTCGATCGCCGCGTTGCTGTCGGGCTTGTCCTTCAGCATGACGGTGAAGTCGGCCGTGGTGCCGTCCTCGCTGACCTGCGGCTTGGCCGAGGCCTGGGCGACACCCGGGACCTGGCCGAGCTTGCCGGCGTACGACTCGAAGGCGCTCGGGTCGAGCTTGGTGCCGGCGGTGCTGGTCAGGTAGACGTGGCTCGGGTCGGCGGCGCCGGCCGAGAAGCCGTTGGCCAGCTTGTCCTGGACGACCATGGACTCCGCGGTCTTGGGCATGGAGCTGCCCGCCAGGTCGAAGATGCCGTTGTAGTTCAGCGCACCGGCCGACAGGGCGACCAGGACCGCGCCGGAGGCGAGCGCCACCAAGCCGGGACGCTTCTCGACCACCCGGCCGAGGGCGGCGAACCGGGCGTTGTTCGGCTCGTTCTTCCACTTCTTGCCGGGCCAGAACACGGCGCGGGCCGGGATGACGGCGAGCAGCGCCGGGGCCAGGGTGAGCGCGGCGAGGGCGGTGACCACGACCGCGATGGCCAGCGCCGGGCCGAGCGCCTTGAACATGCCGAGGCTGGAGAGGATCAGCGCCGCGAAGGCGATGGTGACCGCGCCGGCCGCGGAGGCGATCGCCTCGCCGACCCGGCCGACCGCGTTGACCACGGCCTCCTTGCGGTCGTCGCCGGCCCGCAGCCGCTCGCGGTAGCGGAAGGCGAGGAAGAGGAAGTAGTCGGTGCCGACGCCGAGCACGACCACGATCAGGATCGCCGACAGCACCGGGGTGCTGTCCAGGTTGAACGCCTTGGTGGCGTAGGCGATCAGGCCGTTGGCGGCGGGCATCGCGAACACCAGCGAGACCACCAGCGGGAGCACGCCGGCCAGCACGCTGCGGAAGATGATGCCGACGATGATCGCCACCAGCAGCACGGTGGCCAGGCCGATCACGGCGTCGGCCGAGCCGGAGGCGTCCTGCTGGTCCAGCGACTGGGCGGCGGGGCCGCCGAGCTGGAACTTGACGTCGGTGCCCTGCGCCAGGGACTTGCCGTCCTCGCGCAGCGCCTTGGCGACGTCGCCGTAGGCCTTGGAGTCCTGCTGCTTGGCCTTGTCGATGGCGATCATGGACAGCGCGTACTTGCCGTCCTTGGAGGTGCTCTGGTCACTGACCGGAACGACCTTCTCGACCGCGTCGATCTTCTTGTCGGTGAGGCCCTGGACGATCTTGGCGATGTCGCCCTTGTCCTTCTCGTTCAGCGCACCGCCGTCGTTGCGCTCGAACAGCGCGTACGCGGACGGCGTGAAGCTGCTCGGGAAGGCCTTCTCCTGCACCGAGGCGGCCTGGATCGACTCGTAGTGCTTCGGCAGGAACGATGCCTCGTCGGTCTGGGCGTTGATGGTCGGGGCGGTGGCCGCGACGGCGATCATGCCGACCACCCAGGCCGCGATCACCCACCACGCGCGCTTGACGACGAATTGTCCGATTCGGTGGAACATGCTCGAAATGCCTCCTGGGCATGGTTCACCGCCGCCGGGGGACGGGGACCGGGCAACGGCAGGACCGGGCCGCGAGCGCAGCGCGCTCTAGCCGGTCGGCAGGTAAGGACGTAGGAGCATCCTACGGGCCCTTACCTGCCGCCCGGCAAGTGGGTTTCCCGCGTGTCGCCCCCTAGGGGCGGCCGTATCGCCGCCCCCCACCATCCTCACCCGCGCCAGGCCCCTCCCACCTCGTGCTCCGGGTGGAGATTCGTCCGCCTCAGGGTGGACGCCGGGCTGACCTCAAGGAGGAGGGGGGAGGAGGCCGGGGGTAGGGATAACCCCAGCACACTCCCTGATGCCAGGACCAGGGAAAAGTGGGGAACCAGCCGGATGGTCCGTCAGATCGGCGGTCAATAGCGTCTGTTGTGCCGCCCGAGCAGCGCCGCGGCAGCCACCGCAACCGACCCGGGCGGCCCGAAGCCCGTCCGCATCCTGGGGGATCCACCACCGTGAAGCTAGGACTCGCCGCCACCATGGGCGCCTGGAGCGCCCGCCATCGGAAGACCGCGGTCTTCGGCTGGCTGCTCTTCGTCGTCCTCGCCGCCTACCTCGGCGGGATGCACGGCTCCACCAAGGTCACCGACGCCGAGGCGATGCCCGGCCAGGTGGCGCAGGCCGCCCGGATCCTCGACGACGCGGGCCTGAAGTCCCCGGCGGGCGAGACCGTGCTGGTGCAGAGCCGCACGCTCACCGCCGACGACCCGTCCTTCCGCGCCGCCGTCGACCAGGTCGCCGCCGCCGTCCAGGGCACCGGCCGCACCGCCGACCTGCGCAGCCCCTACGACACCAGGGCGATCTCCGCCGACCGGCACTCCGCCCTGCTCCAGTTCACCGTCTCCGGCGCCGACCGGGAGGCCGCGGTGGCCAACGTCCCCGTGGTGGTGGACGCGGTCGCCGGGGTCCAGGGCGCGCACCGCGACTTCACCATCGAGGAGTTCGGCGAGGCGAGCGCCGGCAAGTGGTTCGACGACCAGTTCAAGAACGACTTCGCCCGGGCCGAGTGGACGGCCGTGCCGCTCGCCCTCGGCATCCTGCTGGTCGCCTTCGGCGCGCTGGTCGCCGCGGTGCTCCCGGTGCTGCTGGCGATCACCGCCTTCGTCGCCGCCTCCGGCCTGGTCGCGCTCTCCTCCGGGATGCTGCACACCAGCAACGACGCCAGCTCCGTGATGCTGCTGGTCGGCCTCGCCGTCGGCGTCGACTACTGCCTCTTCTACCTGCGCCGCGAGCGCGAGGAGCGGGCCGCCGGGCACGACGCGGCCACCGCGCTGCGGATCGCCGCCGCCACCAGCGGCCGGGCCGTGCTGGTCTCCGGCGTCACCGTGGTGGTCGCGATGGCCGGCATGTTCCTCACCGGCATCGCCGACTTCCAGGCGATGTCCTTCGCCACCATCATCGTGGTGATCACCGCGGTGCTCGGCTCGCTCACCGTGCTGCCCGCCCTGCTCTCGCTGCTCGGCGACCGGGTGGAGAAGGGCAAGGTCCCGTTCCTGAACCGGCTGCGCCGGGCCGACGCCCAGCAGGGCGGCCGGGTGTGGAACGCGGTGCTCACGCCGGTGCTGCGCCGCCCGCTGGCCGCCGCGGTGATCGCCGGCGGCCTGCTGCTCGGCCTCGCCGCGCCGACCCTGACCATGCACACCGCCAACCTGACCATCCAGCAGCAGCTCCCCGAGGGCAACGCGCTGGTCGCCACCTCGGCCCGGATCGAGGCCGCCTTCCCCGGCAGCCCCGCCCCCGCCACCGTGGTGGTCAAGGCCCGGGACATCACCTCCCCCGAGATGACCAGGGCCCTCGCCGAACTGCAGTCCCGCGCCCTGGCCACCGGAAAGATGCACGGCCCCACCAACCTCCAGGTGCACGCCGCGCAGAACGTCGCCACCGTCGACATCCCGCTCTACGGCACCGGAAACGACGCGGTCTCCGCCGAGGCGCTGAAGACCCTGCGCACCGAGGTGGTCCCCGCCACGGTCGGCAAAGTGCCCGGCACCGAGGCCCCGGTCACGGGAAACACCGCGGGGTCGGTCGACTTCAACCGGCAGATGTCCGACTCGATGATCCCGGTCTTCGCCTTCGTGGTCGCCTTCGCCTTCATGCTGATGCTGGCCTCCTTCCGCTCGCTCGGCATCGCCGTCACCGCGGTGCTGCTCAACCTGCTCTCGGTCGGCGCCGCGTACGGCGTGCTCTCGCTGGTCTTCCAGCACGGCGTCGCCGCCTCGCTGTTCGGCACCGCCGGGGTCGGCGCGGTGGAGAGCTGGGTGCCGCTCTTCCTCTTCGTGATCCTCTTCGGCCTCTCGATGGACTACCACGTCTTCGTGGTCTCCCGGATCAAGGAGGCCCACGACCGCGGCCTGCCCACCCGCACCGCCGTCGCGCACGGCATCCGCACCACCGCCGGCACCGTCACCAGCGCCGCCGTGATCATGGTCGGGGTGTTCGGGGTCTTCGGCACCCTCTCCATGCAGTCGATGAAGCAGATGGGCGTCGGCCTCGCGGTGGCGGTGCTGATCGACGCCACCGTGATCCGGGCCGTGCTGCTGCCCGCCGCGATGTCGCTGCTCGGCGAGCGGAACTGGTACCTGCCGCGCTGGCTGGCCTGGCTGCCGAACCTGGACCACACCGAGGCGGCCGTCCCGGCGCCGCGGGAGAAGGCGCTCGCCGAGCTCTAGCCTCCCTCCCCCTGCGCCCCACTCCCCCGACAATGGTCGGGTGATCTTCGACGAACCCAGGGCCGAGGCCCTGCTCCGCGAGGCGTGCGCCCCGGCCGGGATCGATCCGGCCGGGGCCGCGCTCATCTCGCTCGGCCAGAACGCCGTCTTCGAACTGCCCGCCGAACGGCTGGTCGCCAAGGTGGGCCGCTCCCCCGGCGAGGCGGCCCGGGCCGAGCGGGAACTGCGGGTGGCCGGCTGGCTGGACGCGGCCGGGGTGCCGGTGGTGCGCCCGGCCGCCGCCGGGGTGGCGCTGGCCCAGGGCCACCCGGTGACGTTCTGGCACCGCCTCGCCCCCGCCGTCCGGCCGGCCCGCCCGGCCGACCTCGCCCCGCTGCTGACCGCCCTGCACGCGCTGCCCGCCGCACCGTTCCCGCTCGGCAGGCGCGACCTGCTCGCCCCGGTGGAGAGTTGGCTCGCCGTCGCGGAGGGTCACCTGGACCCCGCCGACACGGCCTTCCTGCGTGCCCGGAAAGAGAGCTTTGTCACCGCGATCGCCGAGCTCGCCCCCGCCCTGCCGCCCGGCCCGATCCACGGCGACGCCCTCCCGCGCAACGTGCACGTCACCCCGGACGGCCCGGTCCTGCTCGACCTGGAGTACGTCGCCTCCGACCTGCGCGAGCACGACCTGGTGGTGCTGGCGCTCAGTCAGGACCGGTACGGCGTACCGGCCGCGGACGTCGCGGCGTTCACCGCCGCCTACGGCTGGGACGTCCGCGACTGGCCGGGATTCGCCGTGCTGCGCGGTGCCCGGGAGACCGCCAGCGCCGCCTGGGTGGCCCAGCAGACGCCCGGAAACCCTTCCGCGCAGGCCGAGTTCCGTCGCCGGGTGACCTCGCTGCGTGAGGGCGACACTTCAGTACGCTGGTTCGCGTTCTGACCGTTCCCGTGCGGAGCCCGCCTTGTGGCGCAGCGCACACCGCGCGGAACCACCTCGTTCGTACCTGGCGTCGTTCTCGCTGAGACGCCCCGTCCAAGGCGGCCGGTACGACGTCAGGAGTCGCCCCATGGTGTTCCCCCGTTCTCTCGTCCGTCGTCGTCCGCTGATCCTCGGCGCCTCCGCGCTGCTCGCCCCGGCCCTGCTGGTGGCGTGCGGCGGGCAGGGCTCGCCCTCCGCGGCGGGCGATGCCGCGAGCCGCCCCCCCTCGGCGCTGCCGAGCGTGAGCAACAGCACGTCGATGGCGGCGAAGGCGACGCCGGGCGGCGACGCGGTCGCCTCCTCGCCGTTCGCCTCGGCGAGCGGCGACGGCGGGACGCCGGGCGTGGACCCGAGCCAGCCGAAGCCGACCCGGACGCCGTCCGCCCCGCACAGCTCCCAGACGCCGTCCCCGTCGGCGTCCGCGTCCTCGGCCGCGCCCTCCGCGCCGCAGTCCCCCGCGGGCGGCGGCCACGCCCCGGCCGGGTCGGTGCTGAGGCACACCGCCTCCGGCGGCAAGACGGTGGCGCTGACCTTCGACGACGGCCCGGGCCCGGCCACCGGCCAGGTGCTGGACCTGCTGGCGCAGTACGGCGCGCACGCGACGTTCTGCCAGATCGGCAACAACGCCAAGGCCAACCCGGCCGCGGTGCAGCGCATCCTGGCCGAGGGCCACCGGCTGTGCGACCACACCGTGGACCACCCGCAGCCGATGCACACGCAGTCCCACGACCAGCAGGTCGCGGAGATCGGCGACGCCAAGGCGATGATCCTGAAGGCGGCCGGCGGCAGCGCCGACATCACCTGGTGGCGTGCCCCGGGCGGCGACTTCACCGCGGAGAACGTGCAGATAGCCGCCGACCAGGGCATGAAGTCCCTGGGCTGGACGGTCGACCCGAAGGACTGGTCCCGCCCCGGCGTGCAGTCGATCGTCTCCACCGTGCAGCAGACCCTGCGCCCGGGCGGCGTGGTGCTGATGCACGACGGCGGCGGCGACCGCACCCAGACCGTGGCGGCGCTGAAGCAGCTGCTGCCCTGGCTGGTGGCGCAGGGCTACACCTTCGACTTCCCGCACTCCTGACCGCAGCTCTCTGACCGCTGTCCCGGCGGCAGTCCTGACGCCGGGTCAACTCACCTGTCAGGAAGCCGCCTTGAGCGGCCACCGGGGGTCGACCACGGCGGCCGGGTCCTTGCGGCGCAGCCAGCTCTCCAGGTCGACGGCCCAGTCCCGGTACCAGTCGATCTGACGGCGGTGCAGTTCGGCCAGCGGCAGGTCGCCGGCCTCCACCGGGTAGCGGTCGCCGAGCGCGACGGCGACCCGGACGGCGGCCAGCGCGTCGCTGCCCGCCTCGTGGGCGTCGTGCAGCTCGACGCCGTAGACCTCGCAGACCCGTTGCAGGGTGCGCGAGCCCTTGCGGTACTTGTCCAGCGCGCGGTCGACGACCATCGCGTCGACCACCGGGGAGACCTCCCGGCCGAGCCGTTCGGCGAGGGTGGGCCGGCGGTGGCGGCGCAGTTCGGCGTCGAGCAGCGACAGGTCGAAGGTGGCGTTGAAGGCGACCACCGGGCGGCCGGCGTCGAGCCGGCGGCAGAGCGCGTCGGCGATCTCCTCTATCGCCTCGGCGGCCGGCCGGCCGTGGCCGCGGGCCTCGGCGTCGGTGATGCCGTGGATCGCGGCGGCCTCGGCCGGGATCGGGATGCCCGGGTCGATCAGCCAGTTGGCGGTGGACTCGACGCGCCCGCCGAGGGTGTCGACCACGGCGGCGGTGACGATCCGGGACTCCTCCGGGTCGGTACCGGTGGTCTCCAGGTCGAAACCGGTCAGCGGCCCCTTCCACCAGGTCATATGGTGTGTCCTTCCGTCAGCACTGCCACGATGCGCACTATCATCCCGCGCGGCTGTGACAGCGCTGACGGCGCGTCCGGTCCGGAGCGTGCCGGGCGGGCTCAGACCGCGGCGAGCAGGCCGCTCCCGTAGTGGTCGTCGCGGTCGCGGACGCCGGGCAGTGCGAAGAAGTAGCCGCCGCCGGTGACCTGCAGGTACGCGGCGAGCGGCTCCCGGGCCAGCCGGTGCTGGACGGCCTCGAACTGGCGGGCCGGGTCCTGGTTGTAGCAGCAGAACTGGAGCCCCATCTCCTGGCCGCCGTCGGGCGCGATGCCGCGGTCGTAGTTGTAGCCGCGGCGCAGGATCCGGCTGTCCTCGGTGGCGGGGGTCTGCGGGTTGGCGAGCCGGATGTGCGCGGTCAGCGGGATCACCTTGCCGTCGGGGTCCTTGCGGTAGTCGGGCCGGTCCTCGATGCGGGTGCCGCCGAGCGGGGCGCCGGTGTCCCGGTGGCGGCCGATGATCCGCTCCTGGTCGGCGACCGGGAGGCGCTCCCACTCCTCCACCCGCATCCGGATGGTGCGCAGCACCTGGTAGCTGCCGCCGGTCGCCCAGGCCGGTTCGGCGCTGTTGGCGGTGACCCAGACCAGGTGGTCGAGTTCGCGGGCGGAGCCGGTGTCGGGGTTGGCGACGCCGTCGTGGAAGCCCATCAGGTTGCGCGGGTTGTGTTCGGGTCGGGGCGGGTTCTGGAAGCCGTCGACCCGCCAGCGCGGACGCACCAGGTCGCCGGCCGCCGCGCCCAGCGAGCGCAGGGCGTGCAGCACGGCGTCCTGGTCGGCGGCGCACAGCTGCAGCGAGAGGTCGCCGGCGCTCTCCGCCTCGCGCACCTCGTCGCCGGGGAAGGCGGGCATCGGGCCGAGGCGCACCGGCTTGGCCCGGTGGAGCCCGTACCGGGAGTCGAAGAGCGAGGCCCCGACGCCGACGGTGACGGTGAGGCCGTCGGCGGGTGCGGTGGGGCCGAGCATCCCGTTGTCGTCGGGCGCCGGGGTGCCCTCGGTGAGCAGCCGGGCCCGGTCGGTGAGGGCGCGCAGCAGCCGCTCCAGCGCGGCCCGGTCGGGGGCGAGCACGTCGTACACGGCGAACACGGCGTAGCCGGGAGCGGGTTCGGTGATGCCGGCCTGGTGCGGGCCGTGGAACGGGACGGTGGCGCGGGGCCGGGTGGTCTGGCGCGGGGCCGCCGCGGCGGGCGGGGCGCCGAGGGTGAGCGCGGCACCGGCGGCGAGGCTGCCGCGGACGAAGCCGCGGCGGTCGAGCGGGAACGGGCAGCGGCTGGACTGGTCGGCCATCGGGGCTGGCCTTTCTGCGACGGGCGGAGTGGGCACTGCCCGCTTCCGTACCAGCCCCGGCGGCCCGGCTAGCGGACTGGTCCCCGAGCTCCGCCCGCTTGCCACACCCGACCATCCGAACAGCCGATAATCACACGAAACATCACCCCGATGCCCGCACCGGAACCTCGCCCACGGCGCACCGGCCGGCTCGGCTCGCCGACGGTCCGTCAGGACACCGCCCGGGAGTCCCCCCAGAGCCCCTCGAACTCCTCGCGGTAGACCTCCAGCAGCCCGGGCTCGGTGCCGCCGGCCTCCTGGCCGGCCCCGCCGCGCAGCACCAGGGCGGGCGACTCGATGCCGCGTGCCTTGCGCAGGTAGGGCTGGATCACGCCGAGGTCGGTGGAGCGGCGGCGGCCGCCGGGACCGGTGGTGCGCGGACCCTCCACCAGGTAGGCGGTGAACCGGGGCAGCTCGTCGAAGACCCGGATCTCGAAGCCGCCGGGGTCCCGCAGCCGGGCCCGCACCCGCCGCACGTGCATGATGTTCATCTCCACGGCGCGCCCCAACTCGCCGCGCCCGAGGCCGAGTTCGCGCTCGCGCCGGCGTACCGCACTGCTCGCCGGGTTGAGGAACAGCAGCCGGACCCGGCAGCCCTCCGAGGCCAGCCGCACCAGCCGCTTGCCGGTGTAGTTCTGGCACAGCATGCCCAGCCCGATGCCGACCGCGTCGAGCCGTCGCGCCCCGTCGAGCAGGTCCTCCACCGGCAGGTCGCGCTGCAGCCGGACCCGGTCGGCGTGCACCGCGACCACGTCGGCGTACCGCCCGGCGACCAGTTCCTCGACCACGTCGGCGGGCACCCCGCCGTGGCCGCCGTCGAGCAGCGCGAGCAGCCGGGCGGCGGCCCGCTCGGTCTGGTCGAGCACGGTCTGCGACAGCGCCCGGTTGCGGGAGACCACGTGCCGGGCGACCTCCAGTTCGTCCAGCGCCAGCTCGATCTCCCGGCGGTCCAGCAGGTGCGGCTCGAAGCACGGCCAGTGCTGCACCATCAGCTCGCGCAGCTGGGGCAGGGTGAGGAAGACCAGCGGGTCGTCGTCGGCCGGGTCGAGCAGGTAGCCCTTGCGGCGGGAGACCTCGCGCACCGCGGCGGCCCGGTGCACCCACTCCTCGCCGGCCGGTCCGGCGGCGGCGGTCACCCACTCCTCGCCGTGCGCGGGCGCGTACACCGGGCGCAGCACCTCGTCGACCAGGGCGCGCATCCGCTGCTCCACCAGGTTCAGCCACACGTACGCCCGCCCGGCCAGCCGGACCCGGCGGTAGGCGTCGTCCCACTGCTCGGCGGCCCAGGCGGGCGGCAGGCCGCCCTCGGCGGGGCCGGGCTGCGGGGGGAAGGGGCCGCGTCCGCTGCCGGGCCGGATGACCAGCGTGGGGGCCTCGCTGCGCCCGGCCCGCGGGTCAGGACCGTCGCCGCCGGCGGGGAACCCCATCCACTACCTCACTTCTCACCCGCAGCCGCCGGGATGACGGTGCGTCCGCTGACACTCCACCATGGCGGCCCCGGTCAGCGTCGCATGGGCCCGGGAGTCTGCGCGGTCCGGACGATCAAGCGTATCGTCCGGGCCCGCCGCCACGCAGCCCTCTTGACAGCAAGCCCGACGCTCCGTCACCTCGGGCCCCGGCCAGGGAGACCGGCGCGACACCTGGGACACCCGTTCGGGCGAACAAAGGCCGAATGGACGCGGACTTCGCCCTCCCTTTGGGGAGTATGCGAATGTGCCGTGCGTCACGACGTGACGGCCATGCACATGCTCGGGCGCTCCGCCGGGAAACCCCTCGATGGAGCGCCAGTTCGCGTCTGGCACAGGGAAGTTGAGGACACATGCAGGTCTGGCCGGGGCAGCCGTACCCGCTCGGCGCCACCTATGACGGGGCGGGCACCAACTTCGCCGTGTTCTCCGAGAGCGCGGACCGGATCGAGCTCTGCCTGATCGCCGAGGACGGCTCGGAGACCGCGGTGGAGCTGCGCGAGACCGACGCCTTCGTCCGGCACGCCTACCTCCCGGGCGTCCAGCCCGGCCAGCGCTACGGCTTCCGGGTGCACGGCCCGTACAACCCGGGCCTGGGCCTGCGGCACAACTCCGGCAAGCTGCTGCTCGATCCGTACGCCAAGGCGATGAGCGGCCACATCGACTGGGACGAGTCGGTCTACGGCTACCACTTCGGCGCCCCCGAGCGCCGCAACGACCTCGACTCCGCGCCGCACACCATGCACTCGGTGGTGATCAACCCGTACTTCGACTGGGGCACCGACCGG
Source organism: Kitasatospora sp. NPDC002522 (assembly GCF_053595195.1). NCBI lineage: Bacteria > Bacillati > Actinomycetota > Actinomycetes > Kitasatosporales > Streptomycetaceae > Kitasatospora > Kitasatospora sp. NPDC002522. Next base: position 66,787 of record NZ_JBSFXE010000031.1, on the reverse strand, counting down.
CCTCCGCGCACCGACTACCACCGCACCGTGGTCTACGAGGCGCACGTCAAGGGCCTCACCCGGCTGCACCCCGGCATCCCCGAGGAGATCCGCGGCACCTACGCGGGCCTGGCCCACCCCGCCGTGATCGAGCACCTGGCCAAGCTCGGCGTCACCGCCATCGAGATGATGCCGGTGCACCAGTTCGTCCGCGACCACCGGCTGCGCGACCTGGGCCTGGCCAACTACTGGGGCTACAACACCATCGGCTTCTTCGCCCCGCACTCCTCGTACTCCTCCACCGGCGACCGCGGCCAGCAGGTGCAGGAGTTCAAGTCGATGGTCAAGGCGCTGCACGCGGCCGGCATCGAGGTCATCCTCGACGTGGTCTACAACCACACCGCCGAAGGCAACCACCTCGGCCCCACCCTCTCCTTCCGCGGCCTGGACAACGCCTCCTACTACCGCCTCGCCAAGGACCAGCGCTTCTACGAGGACACCACCGGCACCGGCAACTCCCTGCTGATGCGCAGCCCGCACGTGCTCCAGATGATCATGGACTCGCTGCGCTACTGGGTCACCGAGATGCACGTCGACGGCTTCCGCTTCGACCTCGCCGCCACGCTGGCCCGCCAGTTCCACGAGGTCGACCGGCTCTCGTCCTTCTTCGACCTGGTCCAGCAGGACCCGATCGTCTCCCAGGCCAAGCTGATCGCCGAACCCTGGGACCTCGGCGAGGGCGGCTACCAGGTCGGCAACTTCCCGCCGCTGTGGACCGAGTGGAACGGCAAGTACCGCGACACCGTCCGCGACTTCTGGCGCGGCGAGCCCGCGACGCTGGCCGAGTTCGGCTCCCGCCTCACCGGCTCCTCCGACCTCTACCAGGACGACGGCCGCCGCCCGATCGCCTCCATCAACTTCGTCACCTGCCACGACGGCTTCAGCCTGCGCGACCTGGTCTCCTACAACGACAAGCACAACGAGGCCAACCACGAGGACAACCGCGACGGCGAGTCCTTCAACCGCTCCTGGAACTGCGGCGCCGAGGGCGACACCACCGACCAGGCCGTCCTCGACCTGCGAGCCCGCCAGCAGCGCAACTTCATCGCCACCCTGATGCTCTCCCAGGGCGTCCCGATGCTCTCCCACGGCGACGAGCTCGGCCGCACCCAGCGCGGCAACAACAACGCCTACTGCCAGGACTCCGAACTCACCTGGGTGCACTGGCCCTCCGCCGCCCCCACCGCCGAGGGCGCCGACGCCCGCCTGCTGGAGTTCACCCAGGCGATGATCTGGCTGCGCCGCGACCACCCCGTCTTCCGCCGCCGCCGCTTCTTCCACGGCCGCCCGGTCTCCGGCACCCACGACGACCTCACCGACATCGCCTGGTTCACCCCCGGCGGCGAGGAGATGACCAAGCAGGACTGGTCCACCTCCTACGCGAAGTCCCTCACCGTCTTCCTCAACGGCAACGCCATCTCCGAGCCCGACCGCCGCGGCGGCAAGATCGTCGACGACTCCTTCCTCCTGATGTTCAACGCCCACTCCGAGGCCCTCACCTTCACCGTCCCCGCGGACCACGGCGAAGCCTGGCAAGTCGTCGTCGACACCTCCCTCCCCGCCGTCCCCCCACGCGGCACCGGCCCCCGTGTCAAAGCCGGCGACACCCTCCGCCTCACCGACCGCTCCCTGATGGTCCTCCAACGCCCCGCATAGCCTCCGGCGAAGCCGGCCAACCCGAGACCGAACGCCACTCGCCTCGCCGTTCCCCCACCCCCCGATCGGGGTAACCCCCTTGCGGCACAAGGCCGTTGATACAGGGGGTACGAAGCACATGGCACGTGGATGGCTGATCACCGGTTGTTCGTCCGGTCTCGGACTGGCGCTGACCCGGGCGGTACTGGAGGCCGGGGACTCGGTGGTGGCGACCAGCCGCCGGGCCTCGCCGCTGGAGGCGCTGGCGGCGGAGTTCCCCGACCGGCTGACGGTGACCCGGCTGGAACTGACCGACCCGGGCGCCTGCGCCGCCGCGGTCGAGCTGGCACAGGACCGCCTGGACGGGATCGACGTCCTGGTGAACAACGCCGCCGTCGGCCTGTTCGGCGCGGTGGAGGAGATCTCGGACGCGGAGCTGCGGGAGCAACTGGAGGTGCTGGCGGTCGCGCCGTGGCGACTGTCGCGCCTGGTGCTGCCGCTGATGCGGGCGCGGGGCGGCGGACACATCGTCAACGTCTCCTCGCTCGCTGGCCGGACCGGCTTCGCGGGCCTCGGCGCCTACGTGGCGGGCAAGTTCGCACTGGAGGGCATGAGCCTGACGCTGGCCGCCGAGGCCGCCCCGTTCGGCGTCCGGGTGACGGTGATGGAGCCGGGCGGCTTCGCCACCTCGTACGGCACCTCGATGACCGAGGCGGCGGACCGGCTGCCGGTGTACACGGAGGCGCTGGCGCCGATGCACGGCGCGCTGCGCGGGATGGCCGACAACGCGGAGCTGAACCGTCCGGAGCACTTCGCGGAGCTGGTGCTGCGCGCGGTCGCGGATCCCGCCGCGCCGCTGCGGCTGCCGGTCGGCCCGGACGCGTACGGGTTCCTGACGGCCGCGCACGCCGCCGAGGCCGCCGACCTGGCGGCGGGTCAGGCGCTCAGCGGCGCACTGCAGCCGGCGCCCGACCCGGCCTGACGGTCCGTCGGGAGGCGTGCCGTGCGCGCGTTCGCCGCGGTGCGCGGTACGCCTCCTCCGGGCCCGGGTTGGGGCGTGCCGTGCGCCCGTTCGGCGCAGTGCGCGGTACGCCTCCCCCGGCCCGGGTAGGGATCGGGTATGACGTCAGCCGCCGCACGCCCTCCGACGGCCAGTTACCGGCTCCAGCTGCAGCCGGAGTTCACGCTGCACGACGCCCTGCGGGCGGTGCCGTACCTGGCGGCGCTCGGGGTGTCGCACCTGCACCTGTCGCCGCTGCTGGAGGCCGCGCCGGGGTCGACGCACGGGTACGACACGGTCGACCACGGCCGGGTCAGCGAGCAGCTCGGCGGTGAGGGGGCGCTGCGGGAGCTGGCGGCGGAGTGCCGGCGGCACGGGCTGGGGCTGATCGCCGACGTGGTGCCCAACCACATGGCGCTGCCGGTGCCCGAGCAGTTGAACCAGCCGCTGTGGCAGGTGCTGCGGGACGGCCCGGACTCGCCGTTCGCGGCCTGGTTCGACATCGACTGGACCGCCCAGCCGGGCCCCGCGGACGCCCCGGGCCGCGGCCGGCTGCTGCTGCCGCTGCTCGGCGACCGGCTGGGCGCGGTACTGGACCAGCTGACCGTCGACGGCGACGTGCTGCGCTACCACGAGCACGCCTTCCCGCTGCGCCCCGGCACCGAGCAGCTGGCGCTGCCGGAGCTGCTGGAGCGCCAGTGGTACCGGCTGGCCTGGTGGAAGCTGGCCGACGAGCAGCTGAACTACCGCCGGTTCTTCACCGTGAACGAGCTGATCGCGGTGCGCATGGAGGTGCCGGAGGTCTTCGAGGCGACCCACGCGGTGCTGCTGCGGCTGCACGCGGAGGGCGTGCTGGACGGCTTCCGGATCGACCACCCGGACGGGCTGGCCGATCCGCGCGGCTACCTGCGGCGGCTGCACGAGGCGACCGGCGGGGCGTACACGGTGGTGGAGAAGATCCTCACCGGGGAGGAGCGGCTGCCCGACGACTGGCCGTGCGCGGGCACCACCGGCTACGACGCGCTGCGCCGGATCGACGGGGTGCTGACCGACCTGGTGGGCGCGGAGCAGCTGGTGGCCGCCTACCGGCGGGACGTCGGCGACCGGACGGGCGCGGCGGAGGCGGCCCGGCTGGGCCGGGCGGAGATGGTGGCGCCGGGCGGGGCGCTGGCGGCGGAGACCGACCGGCTGGTGCGGCTGGTGGAGCGGATCTGCGCGGCGGAGACGGCGCTGGCCGACCACTCGCCGCTGGAGGTGCGCCGGGCGCTGGAGGGCCTGCTGACGGAGTATCCGGTGTACCGGCCGTACGTGGTGCCGGGCGAGCCGGCCCCGCCGGCGGCGGTCGGGGCGCTGGCCGCGCCGGACGGGGCGTCGGGCACGGAGCTGCTGGTGCGGGGGCTGGCCCTCGGGGAGCTGGGGCGCTCGGCGGCGAAGGACGAGTTCTGCGCCCGGTTCGGGCAGACCGCGTCGGCGGTGGCGGCGAAGGGCGTGGAGGACACCGCCTTCTACCGGTGGAACGCGCTGCTGAGCCTGAACGAGGTGGGCGGGCTGCCGGAGCGTCCGGGGCTGCCGCCGGCCGAGTTCCACCGCTGGTGCGAGGAGCTGGAGCGGGCCTGGCCGCAGTCGATGACGGCGCTGTCCACGCACGACACCAAGCGCAGCGCGGACGCCCGGGCGCGGCTGATGGTGCTGGCCGAGCTGCCGCAGGCGTGGGCGGCGGAGTGCGCGGCGTGGACGGTGGCGGCGGGCCCGTGCGCGGACCGGCCGACCGCCTGGCTGCTGTGGCAGACCCTGCTGGCGGCGTGGCCGCTGTCCGAGGAGCGGCTGCTGGGGGTGGCGCTGAAGTCGGTGCGCGAGGCGAAGCGGCGCACCTCGTGGACCGAGCCGGACGAGCCGTTCGAGCGCTGGCTGACCGAGTACGCGCGGGGTGCGCTGGCCAATCCGGGCCTGTCCCCGCGGATCGCCGGGTTCGTGCGGCTGCTGGCCCCGTTCGCCCGGGTGAACTCGCTCTCCGGCGCGCTGCTCCACCTGCTGATGCCGGGCGTGCCGGACGTCTTCCAGGGCGGCGAGGAGCCGCTGTACACCCTGGTCGACCCGGACAACCGGGCGCCGGTGGACCTGGGCGCGCTGGCGGTGCGGCTGACCGACTCGGCCGCGCCGCGGGCCGGGGACCTGACGCGGGAGAAGCTGCACCTGACCACCAACGCGCTGCACCTGCGCCGTACCCGCGAGCTCGGCCCGTACCGGCCGCTGGCGGCGACCGGCCCGGCGGCCGAGCACCTGCTGGCCTTCGGCCGCGGCGAGCGGGTGATCTGCGCGGTGACCCGGCTGCCGTACGGCCTGCACCGGGCGGGCGGCTGGCGGGAGAGCGAGCTGGACCTGCCGGCCGGGAACTGGACGGACCTGCTGACGGACCGCCACTTCATGGGCGGCCCGGTCGAACTGTCTTATCTGTTCAAGCAGTTGCCGGTGGCGCTGCTCGCGGAGGGGTCATGACGTCGTACCAGGTGTGGGCACCGGACGCGAAGGTCGTCGAGGTCGAGGTGGGGGCGATCCCGTACCTGCTGGAGCGCGACCCGGACCGCCCCGGCTGGTGGCGGGGGGAGGGTCCGGACGGCGACTACGGCTTCCGGCTGAACGGCCTGCGGGCGCTGCCGGACCCGCGCTCGCCCCGCCAGCCGTTCGGCCCGGACGGGCTGAGCCGCCCGGTCGACCACGCCGCGTTCCCGTGGTCGGAGACGGCCTGGCGCGGCCGGCCGCTGCCCGGCGCGGTGGTGTACGAGCTGCACGTCGGCACCTTCACTCCCGCCGGGACCTTCGACGCGGCCGCCGAACACCTCGACCACCTGGTCGAACTCGGCGTCGACTTCGTCGAGTTGATGCCGGTCTGCCCGTTCCCCGGCCGCTCCGGCTGGGGCTACGACGGGGTGTCGCCGTGGGCCGTGCACGAGCCGTACGGCGGGCCGGACGGCCTGAAGCGCTTCGTCGACGCGGCGCACCGCCGCGGCCTGGGCGTGGTGCTGGACGTGGTGCACAACCACCTCGGCCCGTCCGGCAACTACCTGCCGAAGTTCGGCCCGTACTTCACCGACCGGCACCACACGCCCTGGGGCGCCGCGGTCAACCTGGATGCCCCCGGCTCGGACGAGGTGCGGGCCTACCTGATCGGCAGCGCGCTCGCCTGGCTGCGCGACTACCGGATCGACGGGCTGCGGCTGGACGCGGTGCACGCCCTGGCGGACGACCGGGCGCTGCCGTTCCTGGAGGAACTCGCCCGCGAGGTCGAGGCGTTGGCGCAGGCCACCGGCCGGCCGCTGTTCCTGGTCGCGGAGTCCGACCTGAACGACCCGCGCACCACCGCGCCGCGCCCGGCCGGGGGCCAGGGCGTGACCGCGCAGTGGAGCGACGACTTCCACCACGCGCTGCACACCCTGCTGACCGGCGAGTCCCAGGGCTACTACGCGGACTTCGCGGCCGACCCGTACGCCGCGCTGGCCAGGACGCTCACCCGGGGCTTCTTCCACGACGGCGGCTGGTCCTCGTTCCGCGGCCGCTCGCACGGCCGCCCGTTCCCCGCCGAGTACGGGCACCGGCTGCTCGGCTACGCCCAGACCCACGACCAGGTCGGCAACCGGGCCACCGGCGACCGGCTCTCGGCCTCGCTGCCGCCCGGCCGGCTGGCCGCCGCGGCGGCGCTGGTGCTGACCTCGCCGTTCACCCCGATGCTGTTCATGGGCGAGGAGTGGGGCGCCGGCACCCCCTGGCAGTACTTCACCGACCACACCGACCCGCAGCTCGCCGAGGCCGTCCGGCAGGGCCGGCGCCGGGAGTTCGCCGAGCACGGCTGGCGCGCCGAGGACGTCCCCGACCCGCAGGACCCGGCCACGGTCCGCGCCTCGACCCTCGACTGGTCCGAGCCCGGCCGCGCCCCGCACGCCGAACTCCTGGACTGGTACCGCCGGTTGATCCGCCTGCGGCGCTCCGCCCCGGAACTGGCGGCCGCCGACCTGTCGGCCGTCCGGGTCCGGTACGACGCGGCGGCGGGCTGGCTCGTCGTGCACCGCGGCAGCCACCGGGTGCTGGTCCGGCTCGGCGGCGAGCAGCCGCTGGCCGTCCCGCTGGACGGCGCCTTCGCCTCGTTGGCGGCCCTGTTCGGCGAGGGCGGCCCGGCCGGCGGCGAGGGCTTCCTGCTCGGCCCGGACGCGGTCGCCGTCGTCCGGGTGCGGTGACCGGCGGCCACTACCAGAGGAACTCGGCGATCCGGGCGTGCAGCCCGGCGGCGTCCAGGCCGTACGCGGCCAGGTGCTCGGGGATCGACCCGTACTGCCGGTGCTCGGCCACCGGCACGCCCAACCCCAGGACCCGGTGCGGCAGTTCGGCCAGGGCCTGGTGGGCGGCGTTGGCCGAGGTGCCGGCCAGGTACGGCTCGACCAGCACCACGTCCGCCCGGTCACCGACCGCGGCCCGCAGCCCCGCCGCGTCGAACGGCCGCACGGTCGCCGCGTACAGCACGGTGACGTCCAGCGTGTCGGTGGCCGCCAGCACCTCGTCCAGCAGCGGGCCGACCGCGACCACCACGCCGCGGCTACCCTGACGAACCGTCAGGAACTGTCCGGGGACGACCGGTTGCGCGTCGCGGTTCTGCTGCGCGGAGAGCCGGACGTACTGCAGGGAGTCGCCGTCCGCGACCGCGTGCCGCAGCAGCAGGTCCGCCTCGGCCGGGTGGCCGGGCACGTGGACGTTCCAGCCCGGCAGGGTGTCCAGCAGCGCCACGTCGCCCGGCGACATGTGGGTGCGGCCCCCGGCCGGCCAGTCGTAGGAGCCGGCGGCGCTCACCAGCACCGCGCCGACGCCCTGGTGCACCAGGTCCAACTTCACCTGCTCCCACGGGCGTTCGATCAGGAAGCTGGCGAAGGTGTGGGCCACCGGCCGCATCCCGGTGAGCGCCAGCCCACCGGCCGCGCCGATCAGCAGCTGCTCCCGGATGCCCACGTTCACCACCCGGTCGGGGAACCGGGCGGCCGCCCCGGCGAAGCCCGCCGTGCCGATGTCCGCCAGCACCACCGCCACCCGCGGGTCCTGCTCCAGCAGCTCGCTCACGGTCGCACCGAACTGCTCACGCATCGTCAATTCCAGGGTCTGCATCGGAGGTCCTCCCCTTCTCAGGCGTCTTCTCAGGCGTTCTTGGGCTCGGTACGGGCCACCACCGCGTGCGGGCGGCCGGGGTGCGGGGCGGTGAACGCGCGGTGGAGCTGCTCGTGGTCGCGGCCGTCCACCGTCGCGGTCGACCAGCCCTCGCCGGCGAACCGGGCCGCGATGCCGCCGTTCCAGCCGTGCGTGGCCGAGGAGTTGTCGATCACCAGGGTGTGCAGCCGCTCCAGTCCGGACGCCCCGGCGAAGGCCACCGCCTCGTGATTGCTGCCCTCGTCGAACTCGGCGTCCCCGATCAGCACCCACACCGCCGGGTCGGCCAGCCCCTGCGCCCGCAGTCCGAGCGCCGTCCCCACCGCCAGCGGCAGGCCGTGCCCCAGCGACCCCGACCCGATCTCCGCGCCCGGCACCAGCAGCCGGTCCGGGTGGTGGCCGAGTGGCGAGTCATACGACCCGAAGCTCCCCAGCAGCTCCACCGGGAAGAACCCCTTCGCCGCCAGCACCGCGTAGTACGCCATCGGCCCGTGGCCCTTGGACAGCAGGAACCGGTCGCGGTCCTGCGCCTCGATGTTCGCGGGGGTCGTGTTCAGCACCCGGTCGTACAGCACCCACAGCGCGTCGAGGGTGGAGTGGGCCGCCGGGCCGTGCTTCTCGTCGCCGGTCATCCGGGCGATCAGTCGCGGCAGGTCCGCGAATCCGTAACTCGTCATGGCGAAGAGCGTGCAACCTGAAGTCGACTTCAAGTCAAGCGCGCCCTCGGCGGTATCCTGACGATCATGGGACCGACCCGCCACGACCTCCTCACCATCGGCCAGCTCGCCGAGCGCAGCGGCCTGGCCACCTCGGCCCTGCGCTACTACGAGAAGCTCGGGCTGATCCACGCCGAACGCACCACCGGCAACCAGCGCCGCTTCGCCCGCTCCACGCTGCGCCGGGTCGCCTTCGTCCGCGCCGCTCAGCAGGTCGGCCTCTCCCTCGACGAGGTCCGCACCGCCCTCGCCCGGCTCCCCCACGACCGGGCCCCCAGCTCCCAGGACTGGACCGCCGTCGCCACCGCCTGGCAGAGCCGCATCGACCGCCAGATCGCCGAACTCCAGCACATGAAGGCCAAGTTGACCGGCTGCATCGGCTGCGGCTGCCTCTCCCTCACCCGCTGCGCGCTCTACAACGCCGCCGACCGCGCCGCCGAGGCCGGCCCCGGCGCCCGTTACCTGCTCACCCGCGACCCGGCCTCCGGCCCGGAACCCGGCCCGCGGGAGGCCTGAGACCGGGCGCCGGTGGCGGGCGGACGCCATCTGCCGGACCCGTCTCCCGCTCCCCACCCGTCCCGTCTATGCTGCCCCGGAAAGCGTGCCACTGCGACGGGGGAGCAGATATGACCGACCATCAGGAGATCTCGCTGGACTGGATGTCCGGCGACCAGGCCTCCCCGCCGCCCTCGGCCGAGCTCCGCCCCGAGGTGCCGCACCCGGCGCGGATGTACGACTACTACCTCGGCGGCAAGGACAACTTCCCGGCCGACCGGGCCGCCGCCGAGCAGGTGCTGTCGATCAGCCCGCTGGTGCGGATCAGCGCGCTGGCGAACCGCGCCTTCCTGCAGCGCGCCGTGCGCACCGTCGCCGAGCAGGGCATCGACCAGTTCCTGGACATCGGCACCGGCATCCCCACCGCGGGCAACACGCACGAGACGGCGCAGCGGGTGAACCCGGCGGCCAGAGTGGCGTACCTGGACAACGACCCGATCGTGCTGGTGCACGGGCGGGCGCTGCTGGCGGGGGCGAGCGAGGGCAGCGTCTCGGTGCTGCAGGCCGACCTGCGCGACCCGAAGGCGATCCTCGGCGACCCGGCGGTGCGCGACCTGCTGGACCTGGACCGCCCGGTCGGGCTGCTGCTCTTCGCGATCCTGCACTTCATCGACGAGGCGGACGACCCCTACACGACCGTGAAGACGCTGGTCGACGCGCTGCCCTCCGGCAGCTACCTGGCGCTGTCGCACGCGACCGGCGACTTCTCCTCGCCGGAGGACGCCGCCAAGGGCCCGGCGATCTACCGCTCGGCCACCGCGCAGCTGACCATGCGCACCCGCGAGCAGGTGCTGCGGTTCTTCGACGGCCTGGAGCTGCTGGAGCCCGGCCTGGTCACCGCGCCGCTGTGGCGCCCGGACCAGGCGCCGCAGGAGACCGACCCGCAGGTCGCGATCTGGGCGGGCGTGGCCCGCAAGCCGTAGGCCCCGCAGCCGGCCGCGGTCGGCGGTGCGATCATGGTGGCTTCCCCAACTCCCGGGAGGACGCCGTGAATCCGCTGCCGACCGTCGACCTGCCCGCCGCGCTGGTCGACGCCGACTGGCTGGCCGCCCACCTCGGCGCGCCCGGCCTGGTGGTGCTGGACGCCGGGATCGGCGCGCACCGCCACGCCCCGCTGCGGATCCCGGGCGCCCGGCCGTTCGACCTGGACGGCCCGCTCTCCGACCACGCCTCGCCGCTCCCGCACACCATGCCGTCCCCCGCGGACTTCCAGCGCGAACTGCGCGCCCTCGGCGTCGACGACCGCTCCACCGTGGTGGCCTACGACGGCGCGGGCGTGTACTCCGCTCCTCGCGCCTGGTGGATGCTGCGGGCGTCGGGCTTCGACCGGGCCGCCGTCCTGGACGGCGGCCTGCCCGCCTGGCGGGCCGCCGGACACCCCGTCACCGACGCCGAACCTGCCTACGCCCCGGGGGACTTCACCGCCCGGCCGCGCCCGGGCCTGCTGCTCGACCGGACCGCGGTGGCGGCCGCCCTCGCCGACCCGGACACCGCCGTCCTGGACGCCCGCTCCGCCGAGCGCTTCACCGGCGCCGTCCCCGAGCCCCGCCCCCACCTGCGCCGCGGCCACCTGCCCGGCTCCGCGAACCTGCCCTTCACCGAGCTGCTCGCCCCGGACGGCCGCTACCTCCCGCTCCCCGAGCTGCACGCCCGCCTCACCGCCGCCACCGCTGGCCGCCACCGCCTCGTCACCAGCTGCGGCTCCGGCGTCACCGCCTGCGTCCTCGCCTTCGCCGCCCACCTCACCGGCCACCCCGCCACCGCCGTCTACGACGGCTCCTGGTCCGACTGGGGTGCCACGGAGGCAAGCTGACGGACCGTCGGTCTCCGTGAGAGGGCGCTGGGCCACCACATGTGGTGGTCGAGGTCGACGGTCAGCGCGGTGACCAGGACGGAGCGGACCACCAGGGTGTCGAGCAGGACGCCGAGGGCGACGGTGAAGCCGATCTCGGCGAAGCCCACCACCGGAAGGGTGCCGAGGACGGCGAAGGTGGCCGCCAGGATCAGGCCGGCGGAGGTGATCACGCCGCCGGTCGCGGCGAGTCCGACGACCGCGCCGCGGCGGGTGCCGACGTGGGCGGACTCCTCCCGCACCCGGGTCATCAGGAAGATGTTGTAGTCGATGCCGAGCGCCACCAGGAAGACGAAGACGAACAGCGGGAACGCCTGGTCCTGGCCCTCGAAGTGGAAGACGTGCTCGAAGAGGAACACGCTGATGCCGAGCGCCGCGGCGTACGACAGCACCACGGTGGCGATCAGCACCAGCGGCGCGGTCACCGCGCGCAGCAGCGCGGCGAGGATCAGCAGCACCACACCCAGCACCAGCGGGATGATCACCTTGTTGTCGTGCGCGGCGGCCCGCCCGGCGTCCAGGACGACGGCGGTGGAGCCGCCGACCTTGGCGTCGGCGTCGGGGACGGCGTGCACCGCGTCCCGGACCCGGTCGACGGTGGCCTTGGCCTGATCGCTGTCGGGCGGGTCGGTCAGGGTGGCCTGGAAGAACGCCTCGCCCTCGTGCAGCGTCGTCGGCCCGATCCCGGCGATGCCGGGCGTGGCCGCGGCGGCCTGCCGGACCTGTTCGACCGGCGCGGCGTTGCTGATCACCGACAGCGGCGCGCCGGAGCCGCCGGGGAAGTGCTCGGCGAGCACCTGCTGCCCGGTGACCGAGTCGGGCGTGCCGGTGAAGGTCCCGGCGGTGCTCAGTCCGGTGGCGTTCAGCGAGACCAGGCCGACGGTGCAGGCGGCGAGCGCCAGGCCGGTGCCGATCCACACCTTGCGCGGGCGGCGCGAGATCCACGCGCCGATGTGCGCCCAGCGCCCGCTGCGGGTCGGCTCGGCGGTGCCGAACGCGGGCCGCACCGGCCAGAACACCCAGCGTCCGAAGGCCACCAGCAGCGCGGGCAGCAGGGTGAGCATGGCGATCAGCGCCACCACCACGCCGATCGCGCAAACCGGCCCCAGGCCGCTGGTGGAGTTCATCTCGGCGACCATCAGGCAGAGCATCGACGCCGCGACCGTCGCCGAACTGGCCAGGATCGCCGGCCCGGCGCGGTGCAGGGCGTAGGCCATCGCCTCGTGCCGGTCCTGATGGCGTCTCAGCTCCTCCCGGTAACGGGCGGTGAGCAGCAGCGCGTAGTCGGTGCCCGCGCCGAGCACCAGGACGATCAGGATGCCGGCGCTCTGCGCGTTGACGGTCAGTCCGGCGTGTTTCGCGAACAGGTAGATGACGGCTTCGGCGACGGTCAGCGCGGCGCCCGCGGACAGCAGCGGCAGCAGCCACAGCACCGGGCTGCGGTAGGTGAGCAGCAGCAGCACGATCACCACCGTGACGGTGGCGTACAGCAGGGTGCCGTCGATGCCCTGGAAGGCCTTGGACTGGTCGGCGCCGATCCCGGCGGGCCCGGTGACGTGGGTGGTCAGGCCGGGCAGGTCGCCGGAGGCGGCGGTGGCCCGCAGGCTGTCGACGGCCGGACCGAGGTTGTTCCACCCGCTGGTGCCGATCTCGACCGGGACCTGGGTCTGCAGCGCCTTGCCGTCCGCGGACGCCACCGGCCCGGTGATGGGCGTGGTGACGTGCGGGGCGGTGGCGAACGCGGCGGCGTCCCGCACCGCCTTGGCGTGGTCCTCGACGGTGATGCCGCTGTCGCGTTGGTACACCACGACGGCCACGGCCGTGTCGATCGGCTGGAACGCCCGCTGCTCGTTGAGGACCTGGGTGGACTCGGCGCTGCCGGGCAGCCAACTGGACGCCTGGTTGTCCTCGGCGCCCATCAGCTTCCCGGCCAGCGGTGCGGCCACCACCAGCAGGGCCAGCCACAGCGCCAGCACCACCCACTTACCGCGCCGCCCGCACGGCAGCGCCGCCAATCTCCTGCTGGGACTCATCGCGCCGGCCCCCTGAGGGCGTCAGGTACCTACGGCGGGCCGGTCGTCCGCCCCGCGCGCTCGTCCTCCCAGCATCCCCCGCCCGGCCCGGCGCCGCGCGCCGACGTTCAGCCCCGCGCGGCGGCCTGCCGCTCGCCCAGCTCCTGCCACAACCGGCCGACGCGCTCGGTGAGTTGCTCCAGAGTGCCGCTGTTGTCGAGCACCACGTCGGCGACCGCGAGGCGGTCCTCGCGGGTGGCCTGGGCGGCCATCCGGGCCTTCGCCTCGTCCTCGGCCATGCCGCGCAGCTCGACCAGTCGGAGCAGCCGCTGCTCGTCGGGGACGTCGACCACCACGACCAGGTCGTACAGCGGGGCGAGGCCGTTCTCGGCGAGCAGCGGGACGTCGTTCACCACGATCGCGTCCGGTCCGGCGGCGGCCTCCAGCTCGGCGGAGCGCTCGCGCACCAGCGGGTGCACGATGGCGTTCAGCACGGCCAGCCTGGCCGGATCGCCGAAGACCAGCCGGCCGAGCGCCGGGCGGTCCAGCGAACCGTCCGGCAGCAGCACGCCGGGACCGAACTCGGCGGCCACGGCGGCCAGTCCGGGCGTCCCGGGGGCGACCACCTCACGGGCGATCAGGTCGGCGTCCACGATCACCGCGCCCAGCGCGGCCAGTTGCCGCGAGACCTCGCTCTTGCCCGCGCCGATCCCGCCGGTCAGTCCGATCCTCAGCATGCCGCCAGGCTACCGGCCCGTAGCCGGGCCGCCGAGACCGGCTCGGCGCAGACGAACGCCGGTCGAACAGTGCGGGAACTCTCGCCCGCACGCCCCTTGTGCCGCTTGGTCCGAGTTGTCCGTACAGCTTCCGGGAGTCCGGCGCTCCGGTTAGGGTCGGCCGAACACCCTCGAACGAACGGAGCTCCCCGTGTCCAGCCTCTGGCCCGCCGGCCCGCGCCGGGTCCTGGTCGTCGGCATCGACGGCGTCCGCCTCGACCTGCTGGAGGCGCTGCACACCCCGCAGCTGGACGCGGTCGCCGCCGCCGGATTCCTCGCCCCGGTGCAGGTCGACGAGGCCACCCCGACCATGTCCGGGCCGTGCTGGGCGACCATCGTCACCGGCGTCGGCGCGGCCAAGCACGGCGTGTACGGCAACCACCTCGGCGGCAACCGGCTCGACGTCTTCCCGGACTTCACCACCCGCCTCGCCAGGACCCACCGCCGCCGCACCTTCGCCGTCGGCGGCTGGGAGCCGCTCTTCCTCGCCCGCGACGGCGGCCCGCTGTTCGCCGCACCCGCCCGGCTCTCCTACATCGCCCCGCTCGAGGACACCCCCGAGGCCTGGGAGGAGGTCGACGAGCGGGTCACCGCCGAGGCCGAGTACGTGCTCGGCCGCAGCGACGACGACCCGCAGGCCTCCTTCGTCTACCTCGGCGCGCCCGACGAGACCGCGCACTTCCGCGGCTGCGGCGAGGACTACCGCCGCTCCGTGGAGGCCGCCGACGTCCGCCTCGGCCGGCTGCTCGCCGCGGTCCGCGAACGCCCCCGCAACGCCGAGGAGCAGTGGACCGTCATCGTGGTCACCGACCACGGCCACCTCGACCAGGGCGGCCACGGCGGCCGCACCGAACTCGAACGCACCGCCTGGATCGCCGCCTGCGGCCCCGGCATCACCCCCGGCGCCCCCGTCGCCCCGCTCCACCACACCGACGTGGCCGCCCACGTCTACGCGGCCCTCGACATCACCCCCGACCCCCACTGGACCCTCGACGGCCGCCCCTTCACCACCACCGAACCCGCCCTCGCCTGACACCCCGCTGCGACCGGCGGCGCGCCGCCCGAGCTTGCAGTGCCGCTGCGCGGGACCGGGACGCCTTCCTCGTTCCGCTGCGCGGGGCTCACCCGGGGGCGCCGGGCCCCGCGCAGCGGCAGGAGCGCCGCCGGCAGGGCCCGCGCAGCCGAGGACACAGCCCAGGGCCCCGCGCAGCGGAACTCCCGGCACCGGGCGAACGCGCGTCGCCCTGCGCCCGGGAGGCCTTGTCAGGGCACGTCCACCGACTCGCCCGGGGCGAGGACGCGGTAGTCGGCGCCGCCGGTGCCCGGGCCCTCGGGGCCGAGCAGGCGGCCGTGGATGACCTGGCCGATCTCGCTCAGGGTGCCCTCGTGGATCGCCACCGCCTGTCGCGGCCGCGCCTCCCGCACGTAGTCCACCAGCTCGCCGGCCTTCAGCCAGGGCGCGCCGAGCGGCAGCAGCAGGGTGTCCACGGTGTCCGGCGGCACGGTGAAGGAGTCGCCGGGGTGGAAGACCCGGCCGCCCAGCAGGAAGCCGACGTTGCGCACCCGCGGAATGTCGGGGTGGATCACCTCGTGCCACTCGCCGTGCACGGTCACCGGCAGGCCGTCCAGGTCGAAGGCGTCACCGTCGCCGACCACCGTCACCTTCGCGCCGATGCCCTCCAGCAGCGGCGCCACCGCGTGGTTGGTCCAGATCCGCAGGCCGGGGTGGGCCTCCACCGCCGCCCGGACCCGCTCCTCGCTGAAGTGGTCCATGTGCTCATGGGTGATCAGCAGTGCGTCCGCGCCCTCGAGTGCCTCCGGCCCGGTGAACATCCCCGGGTCGATCACCACTGCCCCACCGGCGTGCTCCAGCCGCACGCAGGCATGTCCGAACTTCGTCAGTCGCATGCCGTCAGCCTACGACCCGTCAGGCCGATCAGCGTGCGACGCCCGCCAGTTCGGGGTCCATCGCGGGGCGCGGCGCCGGCAGCACCACCGGCTGCAGCGGCGGCAGTTCGACGTGCTCGTCCAGCCCGATGATCCGGTGCAGGCGGCGCAGCGGCGCCGGCGCCCACCAGTTGAGCCGGCCGAACAGGGTCATGGTGGCGGGCACCAGCAGCGTGCGCACCAGGGTGGCGTCCACCGCGACGGCGACCGCCAGGGCGATGCCCATCTGTTTGACCATCAGCATCTGCCCGGCGGCGAACCCGGCGAACACGATCACCATCAGCAGCCCGGCCGAGGTGATGATCCGGCCGCTGCGCTGCAGGCCCAGTTCCACGGACTTGGCGCAGTCGTATCCCTGGTCGTGCAGTTCCTTGATCCGGGACAGCAGGAAGACCTCGTAGTCCATCGACAACCCGAACGCGAAGGCGAAGACCAGCACCGGGATCACCGTCTCCAGCCCGCCGGTCGGGGTGAACCCGAGCAGCCCGCTGAAGTAGCCGTGCTGGAACACCAGGGTCAGCGCGCCCAGCGACGCGCCCAGCGAGAGCACGTTCATCAGCAGCGCCTTCACCGGCAGCACCACCGAGCCGGTCATCATGAACAGCAGCACCAGCGTGCCCGCCGCCACCAGCCCGAGCGCCCACGGCCCGCGGGTCCCGATCTCGTGCTGGAAGTCCACCAGCGACGCGGCGTCACCCGTCACGTACGTGGCCAGCCCGCCGCGCTCGGCGCGCAGCTCACCGACCACCCGCTTCGCCTCGGCGCCCTGCGGGTCGCCCTTGACCAGCACGTCCACCGTGCTCACCCGGTCCGAGACCGGGACCACCGCGCGGACGCCCGACACGCCGGGCAGCTTCGCCACCACGGAGTCCGCGTACTGCTGCGCCTGCTGCGGAGTGCCCTCGACGACCACCTGCACCGGCGCGGGGGCCTGGTCCGGGAAGCGCTGCTGGACCGCCTCGGCGACCTGCCGGGAGGCGAAGTTCTTCGGCAGCACGTCGGCGCCCGAGTTCCGGAAGTGCGACCCCAGGAACGGCGCCCCGGCGGCCAGCAGCAGCGCCACGCACGCCAGCATCACGGGGATCGCACGCTTCTGCACCCGGCGCACCGTCCGCGAGAAGAACCCCTCGTCCGGGACGGGCGCGGTCGGCGCCTTGATCCGCCCGCCGACGAAGCCCAGCAGCGCCGGCACCAGCGTCAGCGCCGCCGCCACCGCGATCACCACCACGCTCACCCCGGCCGCGGCCACCGCCCGGAACACCGGGCTGGTGAAGACGAACAGCCCGCTCAGCGCCACCGCCACGGTCAGCCCGGAGAACGCCACCGTCCGGCCTGCGGTCGCCGCGGTGCGCTCCACCGCCTGGGCGATCGTCGCCCCGTGCCCGCGTTCCTCCCGGAACCGGTTCACCATCAGCAGCGCGTAGTCGATCGACAGGCCCAGCCCCAGCACCGTCGCGATCGGCAGCACGCTCGTGTCGATGTCCATGATCTGGCTGAAACCGAACATCGCCAGCAGCGCCCCGCCGACCGAGGCGATCGCCCCGATCCCCGGCAGCCCCGCCGCGGCCAGCCCGCCGAACACCAGCACCATCACGATCAACGTCAACGGCAGCGTGACGATCTCCCCGAAACGGGTGTCCTTCGCCGTCTGCTGCTTGACCTCCTGCTGCAGCACCAGGTCGCCGCCGACCACGGTGTGCGCCCCCGACGCGGTGATCTGCTCCAGCCGGTCGGTCACGGCGCCCAGCTGCCCGCTGGTCGACCCGTCCGCCATCCGCACGCTCACCAGCGAGGCCTTGCCGTCGCTCGCGGTCAGCTGACCGCCGGTCGAGTACGTGTTCGCCACCGAGACCACGCCCGGCAGCTTCGAGACGTCCGAACTCGCCGCCTGCACGGCCGCCTTGACGCCCTCGTCCGCGACGCCCGGCCCGTCCACCACCGCGCTGACGGTCCCCTTCACCGGATCCGCGGCCTGCACCACGTTCCCGCCGCGCGCCGACTCCGACCCGCCGCTCCCGGTCGCCGCCACCGACCCCTCGAACACCCGGCCGCCGATCAGCACCCCCACGGCCAGCACCACCGCCCAGAACGCCAGCACCCAACGGCGGTGGCGGAAGCACACGCGACCAAGAGCGGCCAGCCGACCGGAAACCTGGACCTCGGCAGTGGAGCGGGACCTGCTGCGCATAAGCGGGAGCCTTTCGGACAAGTCCTCTCAATGTAGGCGCAGCGGCATGTTCGTCCTATAGACGGACGATGAGCCTCATCTCACAATTTCCTTCACATAAAAGGCACTTAAGATCCCCGGGTACGCCGAAGCCCCCACCCGAAAACCTCTCGGGTGGGGGCTTCTCAGCTATTCAGCCGATGCGCGGAGCCTGTTCAGCTCTGGCCGCCGGCCAGCTTCTCGCGCAGGGCCGCCAGGGCCTCGTCCGAAGCGAGAGCGCCGGAGCCCTCGTCGCTGCTGGAGGAGTACGAGCCGCCACCGGACACCGGGGCCTCCTCGCCGGCCTCGGCGGCAGCAGCCGCGTCCGCCTCGCGGGACTTGATGACCTGGGCCTGGTGCTGCTCGAAGCGGGTCTGGGCCTCGGCGTACTGCCGCTCCCACTCCTCGCGCTGCTTCTCGAAGCCGGGCAGCCAGTCGTTCGCCTCGGGGTCGAAGCCCTCCGGGTAGATGTAGTTGCCCTGGTCGTCGTACGAGGCGGCCATGCCGTACAGGGTC
Organism: Kitasatospora sp. NPDC002522; assembly: GCF_053595195.1. Classification (NCBI taxonomy): domain Bacteria; kingdom Bacillati; phylum Actinomycetota; class Actinomycetes; order Kitasatosporales; family Streptomycetaceae; genus Kitasatospora; species Kitasatospora sp. NPDC002522. The sequence continues at coordinate 48,349 of NZ_JBSFXE010000031.1, read as the reverse complement.
GGGTCGAACTCGACCGACGCCGGGTCGGCACCGAGGGACTCGTTGGCCTGCTTCAGCGAGAGGCTGATGCGACGACGCTCGAGGTCGATGTCGATGACCTTGACGAAGATCTCGTCGCCGACCTGGACGACCTGCTCCGGGATCTCGACGTGGCGCTCGGCCAGCTCGGAGATGTGGACCAGGCCCTCGATGCCCTCGTCCACGCGGACGAACGCACCGAACGGAACCAGCTTGGTGACCTTACCCGGGACGACCTGGGCGATCTGGTGGGTCCGGGCGAACTGCTGCCACGGGTCCTCCTGGGTCGCCTTCAGCGACAGGGAGACGCGCTCGCGGTCCATGTCCACGTCGAGAACCTCGACGGTGACCTCCTGGCCGACCTCGACAACCTCGTTCGGGTGGTCGATGTGCTTCCAGGACAGCTCGGAGACGTGCACCAGACCGTCGACGCCGCCGAGGTCGACGAACGCACCGAAGTTGACGATCGAGGAGACGACGCCGGAGCGCACCTGACCCTTCTGCAGGGTGGTGAGGAAGGTCTGACGGACCTCGCTCTGGGTCTGCTCCAGCCACGCACGGCGGGACAGGACCACGTTGTTGCGGTTCTTGTCCAGCTCGATGATCTTCGCCTCGAGCTCCTTGCCCACGTAGGGCTGGAGGTCGCGGACGCGGCGCATCTCGACCAGCGAGGCCGGGAGGAAGCCGCGGAGGCCGATGTCGAGGATGAGACCACCCTTGACGACCTCGATGACGGTACCGGTGACGATGCCGTCCTCTTCCTTGATCTTCTCGATCGTGCCCCAGGCGCGCTCGTACTGCGCACGCTTCTTGGACAGGATGAGGCGACCCTCCTTGTCCTCCTTCTGGAGAACCAGGGCCTCGATGTTGTCGCCAACGGAGACAACCTCGTGGGGGTCGACGTCGTGCTTGATCGAGAGCTCGCGGGACGGGATGACACCCTCGGTCTTGTAACCGATGTCGAGGAGCACCTCGTCACGGTCGACCTTCACGATGACGCCCTCAACGATGTCGCCGTCGTTGAAGTACTTGATGGTCTCGTCGATGGCGGCGAGGAAGGCCTCGGCGTCGCCGATGTCGTTGACCGCAACCTGCGGGGTGGTGCTGACAGAGGTGTCGGTGGGGCTCGTCATTAGGAAAAGGGCTCCGGTACGGACAAGAAGTCGTAGGTAATGCCACGCGGGGGGCCCTGATCGCTCCCACCGAAAGCCGTGCAGGCCAGAAAACGGCCACCGAATCGATCTCTACGATCGGAATCCCGGTGTCCGTCCGACGACCGTTGGGGTCTTCGACAGATGCGAGCGCGACCTGCTCCGTCCGAGGCGCGCAGGCCCGCAGCGCAACTTGTAGCATACGGGGACACCCAGGCACGGTCAACGCCGAAGCTGGCGAGACCGGTAGAGGCCGGGATGGATCAGGCCATATCCTCCGAATGCGCACCTCACGGCGGCCCCGGCCGGCCCTACCCCGGATGCCACGTGCCCGTCCCGATCCCCGTACAGGCCCGGTACCGTGCAGCAGCGCTTCCGCAGCCCCTAGCCTACGTGACGGACTCCATGACCCACTCCACCGCCCCCGGTTCCGACGAGCCCCGCGACTACGACCCGGCCGGGTACGAGGTCCCCGCCGTGTACGACGGGGAGGCGGAGGAGGAGGACGACGGCGACGAGGCGTTGCGGCGGGAGGCCGGGGCGGACGAGTCGAGCCGGGCCAGCCGGCACTGGTGGGACCGCAACGCGGACGAGTACCAGGACGAGCACGGGGAGTTCCTCGGGGACGACCGGTTCACCTGGTGCCCGGAGGGGGTGGACGAGGCCGACGTGCGGCTGCTCGGCGACCCGGCGGAGCTGAAGGGCCGGGACGTGCTGGAGATCGGCTCCGGCGCCGCGCAGTGCTCGCGCTGGCTGGCCGCCCGCGGCGCCCGTCCGGTGGCGCTGGACATCTCCTACCGGCAGCTGCAGCACTCCCGCCGGATCGACCTGGGCCGCGGCCTGGAGCCTGTCGCGGTGGTGCAGGCGGACGCCGCCGTCCTGCCGTTCGCGGACCGCTCGTTCGACCTGGCCTGCTCGGCGTACGGCGCGGTGCCGTTCAGCGCGGACACCGCCGCCCTGATGCGCGAGGTGCACCGGGTGCTGCGGCCCGGCGGGCGCTGGGTGTTCTCGGTGACCCACCCGATCCGCTGGGCGTTCCCGGACGAGCCCGGCGTGGAGGGGCTGACCGCCAGCTCCTCGTACTTCGACCGCACGCCGTACGTGGAGCAGGACGAGCAGGGCCGGGCCACCTACGTCGAGCACCACCGCACGGTGGGCGACCGGGTCCGGGAGCTGGTGGCGGCCGGGTTCACGCTGCTGGACCTGGTGGAGCCCGAGTGGCCCGAGGAGCTGGAGCAGGAGTGGGGCGGCTGGAGCCCGCTGCGCGGCCGGCACCTGCCCGGGACGGCGATCTTCGTCTCCCGCCGGGACGGCTGAGCGCAGTGCGACCCGGGGGGCTCGAACTGCCGGTCCGCTCCGCACTGCCCGGGCTGGCCGGCGCGCTGGCGGAGCACGGCGTCGCGGTGCTGTCCGCGCCGCCCGGCACCGGCAAGACCACCCTGGTGCCGCTCGCCCTGGCCGGGCTGGTGGCCGCCTTCCCCGGGCCGCCGCGCCGGGTGCTGGTCGCCGAACCGCGCCGGCTGGCCGTGCGGGCCGCGGCCCGGCGGATGGCGTGGCTGCTGGGCGAGCCGGTCGGCGGTGGGGGTACCTCCCAGCCCCCCTTGGGGCTGGGGGAGGTCGGCTTCACGGTGCGCGGCGAGCGGCGGGCCGGCCCCGGCACCCGGGTCGAGGTGGTCACCACCGGCGTCCTGCTGCAGCGCCTGCAGCGCGACCCCGAACTGCCGGGGGTCGACCTGGTGGTCCTCGACGAGTGCCACGAGCGGCACCTGGACGCCGACACCGCCCTCGCCTTCCTGCTGGACGTCCGCGCCGCGCTGCGGCCGGAGCTGCAGCTGGTACTGGCCTCGGCCACCTCCGACACCGCCGCCTGGGCCGAACTGCTCGGCGGCGCACCGGTGGTGGCCGCCGAGGGCGTCTCGCACCCGGTGCACACGGTGTGGGCGCCGCCGCCCGGCACCGTCCGTCCGCCGCACGGCACCAGGGTCGACCCGGCGCTGCTGGCGCACGTCGCGGCGACGGTCCGCCGGGCGCTCGCCGAACGGGCCGGCGACGTGCTGTGCTTCCTGCCCGGCGTCGGCGAGATCGCCCGGGTGGCGCAGCAGTTGGACGGCGTCGAGGTGCTGCAGCTGCACGGGCAGGCGGCGCAGGCCGTGCAGGACGCGGCGCTGACCCCCGGGGACCGGCGGCGGGTGGTGCTCGCCACCTCGGTCGCGGAGTCCTCGCTGACCGTGCCGGGCGTGCGGGTGGTGGTCGACTCCGGGCTGGCCCGCGAACCGCGCACCGACCACGCCCGCGGACTGTCCGGGCTGGTCACCGTGCGCGCCTCGCTGGCCGCCGCCCGGCAGCGCGCGGGCCGGGCCGGACGCGAGGCGCCGGGCACCGTGTACCGGTGCTGGGCCGAGGTGGAGGACGCCCGGGCCGCGCGCTTCCCCACCCCCGAGATCGCCCTCGCCGACCTCACCTCCTTCGCCCTGCAGGCCGCCTGCTGGGGCGACCCCGAGACCACCGGGCTCACCCTCCCCGACCCGCCCCCGCCCGGCGCCCTGGCCGCCGCCCGGGCCACCCTGCGGGCGCTCGCCGCCACCGACGCCGCCGGCCGCCCCACCGACCGCGGCCGCGCCATCGCCCGCACCGGCCTGCACCCCCGGCTGGCCCGCGCCCTGCTCGACGGCGCGCCCGCGGTCGGTCCGCGCCGCGCCGCCGAACTGGTCGCCCTGCTCTCCGAGGAGCCGCCGCGCGCCCTCGGCGACGACCTGACGGAGATCTGGCGCACCGTCCGCCGCGGCGACGACCCCTACGCGCGGCGCTGGAAGGACGAGACCCGGCGGCTGGAGCGGGCGCTCCGCGAGGCGGGCGCGGCGGCGGACGAGGGCGCGGTGGCAGCCCCGCAGGGTCCCGGCCGTGACGCCGTGTCAGTGGGCGGCCCCGACGCCGTGGCGGCCGGGCTGATCGTCGGACTGGCGTATCCGGAGCGGGTGGCCAGGGCCCGGGACGGCGGGGAGGGCTCGTACCTGATGGTGTCCGGGACGGCGGCGCAGCTGATGGCGGGCTCCCGGCTGCCGGCCGGCGGCTGGCTGGCCGTCGCGGTGGCGGACCGGCCCGCCGGGGCGCCCTCGGCGCGGGTGCTGCGGGCCGTGGCGATCGACGAGGCGACGGCGCGGCAGGCGGCCGGGGCGCTGCTGGACTCCCGTGCGGAGGTCGCCTGGTCGCTGCGGCAGCGGGAGGTGACGGCCCGTCGGGTGGAGACGCTCGGCGCGGTCGAACTGGCGGCGGCGCCCCTCACCGATCCGGATCCGGCGCTGGTGCGGGCCGCACTGCTGGACGGGCTGACGCGCGAGGGCGTCGGCGCGCTGCTGGGCTGGTCTCAGGCGGGCACCGGGCTGCGCGAGCGGCTGGCGTTCCTGCACCGGACGATCGGCGAGCCCTGGCCGGACGTCAGCGACGCGGCGCTGCTCGCGGCGGCGGACGCGTGGCTGGAACCGGAGCTGTCCAGGGCCCGGCGGCGGGCCGACCTGGAGCGGATCGACACCGCGAGTGCCCTGCAGCGGCTGCTGCCGTGGGCGAGCGGCCAGGCCGGCCGGCTGGAGGAGCTGGCCCCGGAGCGGATCACCGTGCCCAGCGGCAGCCGGATCCGGGTCGACTACGCGGGCGACCGCCCGGTGCTGGCCGTCAAGCTCCAGGAGCTGTTCGGCTGGGACGCCGCCCCGGCCCTCGCCGACGGCCGCGTCCCGCTCACCGTCCACCTGCTCTCCCCCGCCGGCCGCCCCGCCGCCGTCACCGGCGACCTCGCGGTCTTCTGGCGCGAGGGCTACCGCGCCGTCCGCGCCGACCTCCGCGGCCGCTACCCCCGCCACCCCTGGCCCGAGGACCCCACCACCGCAGAGCCCACCAGGCGGGCCAATCCGCGGAAGTGACGCCGGGTCAGAGACGAGCCCCGGGGGGCACCGTGCCGGCGGTGAAGCGCGAAGGGGACGCCGCGGGGTTGGGCAGCGGGCTGAGCGACAGGATCGGCCCGCAGGCCATCAGCCGCCCCTGCGCGTCGTAGTGGCAGTCGGGATTGCGCGACGGCGTGGTGTTGTCGCAGTTGCAGTGCGTGCCCGGGGTCACCTCGGTGATCGGCGTCTTCGACGCGTGCGCCTTGGCTGCCGTCGCCTGCGGCGTGGTGGTGGGCGTCGCGGGGTCGGGACTCGGCGTCGGCGAAGGCGTCGGTGACAGGGTGGGCGAGGGCGTCGGCGTGGGGCTGTCGCTCGGCGTCGCGGGTGCGGAGCTCGCGGCCGGCAGCGGTAGCGGGTGCGGACCGCCCGAGGTCGGGGTCGCCGCCCACACCGCGCCGCCGGTCACCACCGCGGCGGCCGCGACGGCGATCCCCACCTGGCGGCCCCTGACCTGCAAGACGTTCACTGCTCCACCCCACGACGTACCCGAATCGGCGCGCGCAGCCTAGCGGGTCAGTGCCACTCCTCCGCGAGCACCGCCATGTCGATGTCGTCGATCCACTCGTCGCCCCAGCGCAGGACCTGGCGGCGGATGCCCTCGACGCGGAAGCCGGCCTTCTCGTAGGCCCGTCGGCCGCGGGCGTTGAAGGCGTAGACGGAGAGCGAGACCCGGTTGAGGCCGAGGGTGCGGATGGCGTGGTCGGTGAGGAGGCGGACGGCTTCGGTGCCGAGGCCGCGGTCGCGGCCGTCGGGGCCGATGGCGATGCGGAGGTTGCAGGCGCGGTTGGGGGCGTCCCACTCGTTGAGGACGACCTCGCCGACGCCGCGGCCGGTGGCGCGGTCGACGATGATCAGGTCGAGCCGGTCCGGCTGGTCGTTGCGGGTGGTGTACCAGTCCTGGACGCGCCGCTCCATCGCGTCGTCCCAGGGCGGCGGCACGGGGGTGTAGGAGGCGGAGGTGTAGCGGAGCACCTCCGGGTCCTGGATCACGGCGCGGAGCATGGGCAGGTCCTGCTCCGGCCGGACCGGCCGGAGCAGGACCCGCTCCCCCGTCAGCGTCGGCTTGTCGGCGAACGTGCCTGCGGGGGTGGGAAGTTGATCACTCATCAGGCGATTGTCGATTCGTCGATCAATCCCCGGCAAGCGATTTAGTGCGCGGCGGCCTCCCAGTTGGCGCCGACGCCGACCGAGACGTCCAGCGGGGCGCGCAGCGGGTACGCGCCGGCCATCTGCTCGCGGACGACCGCCTCGACCTGCTCGCGCTCGCCGGGGGCGACCTCCAGCACGATTTCGTCGTGCACCTGGAGCAGCATCCGGGAGGAGAGCTTCGCGTCGCGCAGCGCCTCGTCGACCCGGAGCATGGCGATCTTGACGATGTCGGCTGCGGAGCCCTGGATGGGCGCGTTGAGGGCCATCCGCTCGGCCATCTCGCGGCGCTGGCGGTTGTCGCTGGTGAGGTCGGGCAGGTAGCGGCGGCGGCCGAGCAGGGTCTCGGTGTACCCGACCGCGCGGGCCTCCTCGACCACGTTGTGCAGGTAGTCGCGGACGCCGCCGAAGCGCTCGAAGTAGGTGTCCATCAGGCCCTGCGCCTCGGCGGGCCGGATGCCGAGCTGCTGGGACAGGCCGTACGCCGACAGGCCGTAGGCGAGGCCGTACGACATGGCCTTGATCTTGCGGCGCATCTCGGCGTCGACGTCGCCGGGGGCGACCGAGAAGACCTGGGAGGCGACGGTGGTGTGCAGGTCCTCGCCGGAGGCGAAGGCCTCGATCAGGGCGGCGTCCTCGGACAGGTGCGCCATGATGCGCAGTTCGATCTGCGAGTAGTCCGCGGTGAGCAGCGTCTCGTAGCCCTCGCCGACCACGAAGGCGCGGCGGATGGCGCGGCCCTCCTCGGTGCGGACCGGGATGTTCTGCAGGTTGGGGTCCTGCGAGGAGAGCCGACCGGTGGCGGCGACCATCTGGTTGAAGGTGGTGTGGATCCGGCCATGCGGGGAGACGGTCTTGAGCAGGCCCTCGACGGTGGTGCGCAGCTTGGCCTGGTCGCGGTGGCGCAGCAGGATGACCGGCAGTTCGTTGTCGGTCTGGCCGGCCAGCCAGGTGAGGGCGTCGGCGTCGGTGGTGTAGCCGGTCTTGATCTTCTTGGTCTTGGGGAGCGCGAGGTCGCCGAACAGGATCTCCTGGAGCTGCTTGGGCGAGCCGAGGTTGAACTCGCGCCCGGCGGCGGCGTGCGCCTCCTCGACGCAGCGCTGGATCTCGGCGGCGAACTGCGCCTCCAGGCCCTGCAGCCAGGCGCGGTCGGCGGCGATGCCGTAGCGCTCCATCCGGGCCAGCAGTTCGGCGATCGGCAGTTCCATGTCGTGGAACAGTTCGACGGCGCCGACCTCGGCGAGCCGGGTGTCGAAGAGTTCGGCGAGGTCGTGGACGGCGCGGGCCTGCGTCATCAGCGCCTGGGCGCCGGCCGTCGGGTCGGACTCCTCGGCGTCGAAGGTGAGTTGGCCGGTCTCGGCCTCGGCGGCGGGGGCCAGCGAGCGGGCCAGGTACTCCTCGGCGAGCACGTCGAGGGTGAAGGCGCGGCGGCCGGGCTTCTCCAGGTACGCGGCGAGCGCGGTGTCGGCGGTGACGCCGGCGAACTGCCAGCCCTGCTCGGCGAAGGCGCGCATCACCTGCTTGGCGATGTGCAGCGCCTTGGGCCGGGCGGGGTCGGCGAGCCAGGCGGTGAAGGCCCGGTCGTCGTCCTCCTCCTGCGCGCTCGGGTCGAACCAGGCGGCGGCGGTGCCGGTGGCGAGCGCGACCTCGGTGACCCGGCCGCTGCCGAGCGCCCAGGTGTAGTCGGCGGCCAGCGCGGTGCGGCCCTCGCCGGTGTGCTCGGCCAGCCAGGCGGCGAGCGCGCCGGGCACGGTCAGCAGGTCGCCGTCGACGGCGGGGCCGGGGGCGGCCTCGGCCTCGGCGGCGCCCTCGGCACCGGCCGGGTCGATGCCCTGGACCCGGTCCCGGAAGTTGGGGTTGCGGAACTCCAGCGCCTCCATCAGCCGGCCGACCTCGTCCTTGTCGAACGGGCCTCGGGCCAGGTCGCCGACACCGAGCGGGAGTCGGACGTCCCGCACCAGCTCGGTGAGCTTGCGGTTGCGCTGCACCGACTCCAGGTTCTCCCGGAGCTTCTCGCCGATCTTGCCCTTGACCTCGTCGGCCCGGTTCACCAACTCCTCGAAGGAGCCGAACTGGTTGACCCACTTCGCGGCGGTCTTCTCGCCGACGCCGGGGATGCCGGGCAGGTTGTCGGACGGGTCGCCGCGCAGCGCCGCGAGGTCGGGGTACTGGTTCGGCTGGACGCCGTACTTCTCGGCGACCTTCTCCGGGGTGTAGCGGGTCAGCTCGGAGACGCCCTTGGTCGGGTAGAGCACCGTGACGTGCTCGGAGACCAGTTGGAGCGAGTCGCGGTCGCCGGTGACGATCAGCACCTCGAAGCCCTCGGCCGCCGCGGCGGTGGCGAGGGTGGCGATGATGTCGTCGGCCTCGTAGCCCTCGGCGGTGATCCGCGGGATGCGCATGGCGTCGAGGAGTTCGCCGATCAGCGGGACCTGGCTGCGGAACTCGTCGGGGGTCTTGGCGCGGTTCGCCTTGTACTCGGGGAACTCCTCGGCGCGGAAGGTCTGCCGGGACAGGTCGAAGGCGACCGCGAGGTGGGTGGGCGCCTCGTCGCGGACGGTGTTGACCAGCATCGAGGTGAAGCCGTAGACCGCGTTGGTGCTCTGGCCGGTGGTGGTGGAGAAGTTCTCCACCGGCAGCGCGAAGAACGCCCGGTAGGCCATCGAATGCCCGTCCAGCAGCATCAGTCGGGGCCGCTCGGCCGTACCCTTGCCTGCACTCTGCGTAGCCACGTCACGTCCTGTCCTGCCGGTTGCACTGCCGCCTCAGATCCTAGGGGCAGCCGGCGACATCTCCCGGAGCGGCGCGGAGCACCTCCCTACCGGCGGGTAGACAGTCGTACGATCAACGGGCACGAGGAAGTGACACCCCGAACAGGAGCACCATGACCGACGCGGCGCCCGTACTGAAAGTGCCCCAGGACGTGCTGGACCACTTCGCCAAGCTGGGGGTGAGCCCGGAGACCTTCTCCGGCGGGCACCTGGGCGAGAAGCTCGGCATCACCATCGTGGAGGCGTCGCCGGACCGGGTGGTCGGGACCATGCCGGTGGAGGGAAACCAGCAGCCGTACGGGCTGCTGCACGGCGGGGCGTCGGCGGCGCTGGCGGAGACCCTGGGGTCGATCGGCGCGATGCTGCACGCCGGTCCGGGCCGCTACGCGGTGGGCGTCGACCTGAACGCCACCCACCACCGCTCGGCCACCTCGGGCCTGGTCACGGGCGTGGCCACCGCGGTCTTCAAGGGCCGCACCGCCGCCACCTACGAGATCGCGGTCACCGACGACACCGGCCGCCGCATCACCAGTTGCCGGCTCACCTGCATGCTGCGCGACCTGTAGCCCGCGTCGTTCGCGCCCCCTGCGCCCCCTTGGTTTGGCCGTGCTCCGGTAGGGGCAATCTTGGCTGGACAAGGGGGCGTCGCTATGTCCGGGGACGATGAACTGCCAAGCAGCGCAGGGGGTTTCCTCGGGCCGGTGGAGGCGGGCGAGGGCACCTGGACGCCGCTGCGGCCCATTCACGATCCCGAGCAGCCGTTGCTGAGTGGGCGTCAGAAGCTAGTCCTGGTCTCGGTGTTGCTGCTGATCGCCGCCGCGCTGACCGCCCGGCACGCCGCGCACCGGCCCGCGCAGGACGCCAACTCCCCTCCGCCGCCGCCGTACCCCTCGCAGGCGATGCGGTTCGGCTACGGCGGTCCGGCGCCGTTCGGGCAGGAGGACTTCGCACTGAAGTTGACGGCGCACAACGGGAGCGCCGCGCCGGTGGACGTGCTCGGGGTGAGCCAGGGCTACCGGGGGCTGTCGGTGGTGGTCTCGGGCTGGCTGCCGCAGACCGTTCCGGCGGGCGCCTCGGTGGAGTTGCGGGTGGGACTGAAGGTGACCGACTGCTCGGCCGCGCCGGCCGACGCGGGACTTCCATTCCTGGATGTAACGCTGCGTAACACGCGCGCAATGGAGACGGTGAGTCAGATTCTCGGCGACTCCTACGCCCGCGACCTGTCACTGGCGATACATTCCGCCTGCCCCGGTTCCGATAATCGGACGCGCACGCCCACGGCCAGCCCGGCGGACACTTCCGTCCGATAACCGGTGAACATCGCCATGACCAGCGGGTTACCGGTGGGCTCCTTCCGAACAGCGAGACGAGGCCCGGAATTCCGGGGTCCGGGTGGCACCACCATCCAGCATGTGAGATGGATTCAACCGCTACTCATAACAAGAGAATCACAGCCTGTCCGCGCCCAGTGCCCGAGGCGTCGTCGGCGGTTTAGAGTCACGGCCAGTCACCGCGCCGTCGGATATCCCTTTTCGGGCCTCGGCCCGGGCGCGACCGGCACCGCCTGCCCTGTGCGCGTGTCTTCCAGACCCTGAAGGAGACCCTCGTCGTGCGAAAGAGCTCACTGCTTGTCGTGACCATTGCAGTCACCGGAGCGCTCACCCTCTCCGCCTGCGGCTCGCGCGGCGCCAAGTCCGGCACGGACAGCGCGGCCGGCGGCACGAAGGTCGTCATCGGCGTCGACGCCCCGCTCACCGGCAAGCTGTCCGCGCTGGGCCTGGGCATCAAGAACTCGGTCGACCTGGCCGTGAACAAGGCCAACAAGGACAAGACCGTCCCCGGCGTCACCTTCGCCATCGAGGCGATGGACGACCAGGCCAACCCGACCTCGGGCCAGCAGAACGCCACCGCCCTGGTCGGCAAGTCCGAGGTCGCCGGCGTGGTCGGCCCGCTGAACTCCAGCGTCTCGCTGACCATGCAGAAGGTCTTCAACGACGCCCACCTGGCCCAGGTCTCGCCGGCCAACACCAACCCGCAGCTGAGCCTCGGCCCGGACTGGGGCAGCAGCAAGTTCGTCCGCCCGTACGCCTCGTACTTCCGCACCGCCACCACCGACGTGGTGCAGGGCAAGTTCGCCGCCCAGTACCTGTACAGCGAGGCGAAGAAGACCAAGGTCTACGTCATCGACGACAAGAAGACCTACGGCGCGGGCCTCGCCGCCATCTTCCAGGAGGAGTTCAAGAAGCTCGGCGGCACCGTGGTCGGCGCCGACCACATCAACCCGGACGACAAGGACTTCTCCGCGGTCGCCACCAAGGTCGCCTCCTCCGGCGCCGACTCGGTCTACTACGGCGGCGAGTACCCCGAGGGCGGCCCGCTCAGCGACCAGATCAAGAAGGCCGGCGCCAAGGTCCCGCTGTTCGGCGGCGACGGCCTGTACGACGACGAGTTCATCAAGCTGTCGAACAACAACAGCAACGGCGACCTGGCCACCTCGGTCGGCGCCCCGGTCGAGGAGCTGGACTCCGCCAAGACCTTCATCAGCGACTACAAGGCGGCCGGCTACAAGGACCCGTACGCGGCCTACGGCGGCTACTCGTTCGACGCCGCCTGGTCGATCATCGAGGCCGTCAAGAAGGCCGTCGCGGACAACGGCGGCAAGGTCCCGACCGACCTGCGCGCCAAGGTCATCGACTCGCTGAGCAAGGTCAGCTTCGACGGCGTCACCGGCAAGGTCTCCTTCGACCAGTACGGCGACACCACCAACAAGCAGCTGACGGTCTACACCGTCAAGGACAACAAGTGGGTCCCGGTCAAGAGCGGCACCTACACCGGCTGACCCTTCGTCACCACAGCGTTGTCCGGGCGGGGGGCGCCACGAGTGCCCCCCGCCTTTCCCATCCCCCAACCACGGAGGCCTGCGGTGCACGAACTGCCGCAAAACCTGGCCAACGGCCTGATGCTGGGCCTGATGTACGGCCTGATCGCCGTCGGCTACACGATGGTCTACGGCATCGTCCAACTGATCAACTTCGCCCACGGCGAGATCTTCATGATCGGCGGCTTCGGCGCGCTGACGTCGTACGCCGCGCTGCCCCACGGCACCCCGCTGTGGGTCGCGCTCCCGGTCATGCTGGTGGGTGGCGTGATCGCCTCCGTGCTCACCGCCACCGCGGCGGAGCGGTTCGCCTACCGCCCGCTGCGCACCGCGCCCCGGCTGGCCCCGCTGATCACCGCGATCGGCCTGTCGATCGCCCTGCAGCAGCTGGTCTGGGCGTTCTACCCGGGCGCCAAGAAGGCCGTCTCGTTCCCGCAGTTCAGCGGCGACCCGATCAGCCTCGGCGCGTTCCACCTGCAGCGCAACGACCTGTTCCTGCTGATCGCCGCACCGCTGTGCATGATCATCCTGGCCTCGTTCGTCCGGCTGACCCGCACCGGCCGCGCCATGCAGGCCACCGCGCAGGACCCGGACACCGCCAAGCTGATGGGCATCAACACCGACCGCATCATCGTGGTCGCCTTCGCCCTCGGCGCGGCCTTCGCCGCCGTCGCGGCCGTCGCGCACGGCCTGCGGTACGGCCAGGTCGACTTCATGATGGGCTTCCTCGCCGGCCTGAAGGCCTTCACCGCCGCCGTGCTCGGCGGCATCGGCAACATCTACGGCGCGATGCTCGGCGGGCTGGTCCTCGGCGTCGCCGAGTCGATGGCCACCGCGTACATCCAGAACGTCCCCGGCATGCACCAGCTCGGCGGCGCCGCCTGGGCCAACGTGTGGGCGTTCGTCCTTCTCATCGTCGTCCTGCTCGTCAGGCCCCAGGGCCTGCTGGGCGAGCGCGTCGCAGACCGGGCGTGAGGCAGATGACCAACTCCGCAGCTTCGCACGAGACTTCTCCCGTCCTCCCGATTCCGGTCGGCGCCGCGCGCGCCGCGACGGTGGCCGGCGGCGCCCTCGCGGCGGCCTCCGCGCTGATGTCCTGGACCTGGACCGACGCCTTCCCCGGCGACCTCACCTACTACGGCTCCCCGGCCGGCCTGCAGTGGCTGGCCCTGGTCGGCGGCCTGCTCACCGTCCTGCTGGCGCTGGCCGCCGCGCAGGTGCCCGGCCTGCGCTGGCTGAGCCCCTCCGGCGGCAACAACGGCGTGCTGTTCGCCGCCCTCGGCACCCTCGCGGTCGGCGGCTACTCGGCCGGCGCGATCGCCGTCCAGCTCGGCGGCCTGGCCAACCTGGAGCCCGGCGGCTGGGTCGTCCTGCTCGGCTCCCTGCTCGCCGTGGCCGGCGCGCTCGGCCTGCCGCTGGACCGCCGCACCACCGTCAAGCTGCGCATCCTGCAGTGGTGGTGGTTCGCCGTCGCCGCCGCGGCCGTCCTGTTCCGGATCGGCCTCGCACAGGGCTGGGCGCTGGACGTGGTCCCCACCGGCATCCGGCCGATCTTCAGCGAGAACGCCTGGTTCTTCGTCGCCCTGCCCGTTGGCATCGTGGTGATCCAGATCGGGCTGCTGACGGACTGGTTGCTGCGCCTCGGCCGGATCGAGCGCCCGCTGCCCGCCGCGAAGCAGCTCAGCTCCTGGGTCGAGATCCTGATCGTCACCGCGGTCTTCGCGGTCGGCCTGGCCGCCGCCGACTTCGGCATCTCCACCGAGTACGGCGAGCTGTTCATCGGCTTCCTGCTGCTGACCGCCTTCGCCACGGCCGCGCTGAACGCCTCCGGCGCCGTGGCCCGGCTGCGCGAGCTGACCACCCGTCACCGGGCGGTGACCACCGGCGCGGCCTTCGCCGCGGCCGCCGCGTTCCCGTTCACCCAGAGCGGCGACACGTACGTGCTGATCGGGGTCAACATCCTGATCTTCGCGACCGTGGCGCTCGGCCTGAACGTGGTGGTCGGCCTGGCCGGCCTGCTGGACCTCGGCTACGTGGCCTTCCTCGGCGTCGGCGCGTACGCCGCGGCCCTGGTCTCCGGCTCGCAGTTCTCGGTCTTCCGCGGCGTGCACCTGCCGTTCCCGGTCGCGGTGCTGATCGGCGCGGCCGCCGCGCTGGTCTTCGGCGTGGTGATCGGCGCACCCACCCTGCGGCTGCGCGGCGACTACCTGGCGATCGTCACCCTCGGCTTCGGTGAGATCTTCCGGATCGCCATGAACAACCTGGACGGCAACTCCGGCCCGAGCCTGACCAACGGCCCGAACGGCATCGCCGCCATCCCGGACGTCAACCTGCTCGGCTTCGACTTCGGCCAGCCGCACGACATCCTCGGCCTGCACCTGGGCAAGTTCGGCAACTACCTGCTGCTGATGCTGGTGGCCACCGCGATCGTGGTGACCGTCTTCAGCCGCGTCGCCGACTCCCGGATCGGCCGGGCCTGGGTCGCCATCCGCGAGGACGAGACCGCCGCCGAGGCGATGGGCGTCAACGGCTTCCGGGTCAAGCTGATCGCCTTCGCGCTCGGCGCCACCCTGGCCGGCCTGGCCGGCGCCGTGCAGGCCCACGTGGCCAGCGCGGTCTCCCCCGACCAGTACCAGTTCGCCGGGGCCGTCCCGCCGAACTCCGCCTTCCTGCTCGCCGCGGTGATCCTCGGCGGCATGGGCACCATCAGCGGACCGCTGGTCGGCGCGGCGATGCTCTTCCTGATCCCGGCCAAGCTGCAGTTCCTGCAGTCGTACCAGCTGCTCGCCTTCGGCATCGCGCTGATCCTGCTGATGCGCTTCCGCCCGGAGGGCCTGATCGCCAACCGCCGCCAGCAGTTGGAGTACCACGAGGCGCAGGTGCCCGAGCAGGGCGGCGCGCCGACCGACGAAGCACTGACCAAGGCAGGGGCGTGAGCACCTCATGACCACCGACACCGCCCCCGCCCCGGCGTCCGCGCCGCTCGCCGAACCCGTGCTGGAAGCCTCCGGCGTGGTGATGCGCTTCGGCGGCCTGACCGCCGTCAACCAGGTCGACCTGACGGTCCGCCAGGGTGAGATCGTCGGTCTGATCGGCCCGAACGGCGCCGGCAAGACCACCTTCTTCAACTGCCTGACCGGCCTGTACGTGCCGACCGAGGGCACCGTGACGTACCGCGGCCAGGTGCTGCCGCCCAAGCCGCACCTGGTCACCCAGGCCGGCATCGCCCGGACCTTCCAGAACATCCGGCTGTTCTCCAACATGACGGTGCTGGAGAACGTGCTGGTCGGCCGGCACACCCGGACCAAGGAGGGCCTGTTCTCGGCCATCCTGCGCGGTCCCGGCTACAAGCGGGCCGAGCAGCAGAGCCGGGCCCGGGCGATGGAGCTGCTGGAGTTCTGCGGCCTGGCGGGCAAGGCCGAGCACCTGGCCCGCAACCTGCCCTACGGCGAGCAGCGCAAGCTGGAGATCGCCCGGGCGCTGGCCAGCGAGCCCGGCCTGCTGCTGCTCGACGAACCGACCGCGGGCATGAACCCGCAGGAGACCCGGGCCGCGGAGGAACTCGTCTTCGCCATCCGGGACCTGGGCATCGCGATCCTGGTGATCGAGCACGACATGAAGTTCATCTTCAACCTGTGCGACCGCACCGCGGTGCTGGTGCAGGGTCAGAAGATCGTCGAGGGCGACCGGGAGACGGTCCAGAACGACGAGCGGGTGATCACCGCCTACCTCGGTGCTCCGCTCGAGGGAACCACCGCCGCTACGGAGGCCGACCAGTGACCGCTCTGCTCGAGGTCGAGGACCTCCGCGTCGCCTACGGCAAGATCGAGGCCGTCAAGGGGATCAGCTTCACCGTCAACCAGGGCGAGGTCACCACCCTGATCGGCACCAACGGCGCCGGCAAGACCACCACCCTGCGGACCCTGTCCGGTCTGCTCCGGCCGACCTCGGGCAAGATCCTGTTCGAGGGGGCGGCGATCGACACGGTGCCCGCGCACCGGATCGTCGCGCTGGGCATGGCCCACTCCCCCGAAGGCCGGCACATCTTCCCGCGGATGACGATCGAGGAGAACCTGCTGCTCGGCGCCTTCCTGCGGAAGGACTCGGCCGGGATCACCGAGGACGTGGAGCGCGCCTACACGCTCTTCCCGATCCTCGGCGAGCGTCGCAAGCAGGCGGCCGGCACCCTCTCCGGCGGCGAGCAGCAGATGCTGGCGATGGGCCGGGCGCTGATGTCCCGTCCGAAGCTGCTGATGCTGGACGAGCCGTCGATGGGCCTCTCCCCGCTGATGATGCAGAAGATCATGGCGACCATCGTGGAGCTGAAGGCGTCCGGCATGACCATCCTGCTGGTCGAGCAGAACGCGCAGGCCGCGCTCTCGCTCTCGGACCGGGCGTACGTGATGACCACCGGGCACATCACGCTCTCCGGCACCGGCGCGGAGCTGCTGCGCGACGAGTCGGTGCGCCGCAGCTACCTCGGCGAGGACTGACCCCCCGTCAACGGGCGAGCGCCCCACCCGGGTTTCCGGGTGGGGCGCTCGCCGCGTCTGCGGGCCTTCGCTCAGCCCTCGGCCGCGTCGGACTTCTTGCGGTCCTGGGCGGCACCCTCCTCGATCACGGCCTCGGCGACCGCGGCCATGGTCATCCGGCGGTCCATCGAGGTCTTCTGGATCCAGCGGAACGCGGCGGGCTCGTTCAGACCGAACTTGGTCTGCAGCACGCTCTTCGCCCGGTCGACCAGCTTGCGGGTCTCCAGCCGCTGCGAGAGGTCCGCGATCTCCTGCTCCAGGGTGCGCATCTCGGTGTAGCGGGAGACCGCCATCTCGATGGCCGGGACCAGGTCGCTCTTGCTGAACGGCTTGACGATGTAGGCCATCGCCCCGGCGTCGCGGGCCCGGTCGACCAGTTCGCGCTGCGAGAAGGCGGTGAGCATCAGCACCGGCGCCAGGTGCGCCTCGTGGATCCGCTCGGCCGCGGAGAGGCCGTCCAGGACCGGCATCTTGACGTCCAGGATGGCGAGGTCGGGCTTGAGCTCCTCGACCAGCCGGACCGCGGTCTCACCGTCGCCGGCCTCACCGACCACGGTGTAGCCCTCCTCCTCCAACATCTCCTTGAGGTCGAGGCGGATCAGTGCCTCGTCCTCGGCGATGACGATTCGGGTGATCTGGGGCGAGTCGGTGTCAAGCGGCTGGGCCTGCTCGTCGGCGGTGCTCACGGGGCTCCTCGGTCCGGCGGGGTGCTGCATGCACGAGCCTACCCAGACACGGTATGTTTGGTTCACCACGGTGGGGGTTTGACCTTCGATCCGCTGGGCCCCGATAGCCCAATCGGCAGAGGCAACGGTCTCAAACACCGTACGGTGTGGGTTCGAATCCCACTCGGGGCACTTACCTTGCTTTCCAAGGTCGCTCACTCCAGCGTGATGGCGGCGGGCGCGGCCCCCGCGTCGGTCGCCGTCAGCGTGTAGCGTCCCGCGGTCGGTCCGTCGAAGTCGAACCAGGCCGCCAGGTTGCCGGAGCCGGGGATGCCCTCCCCCGTGGCCATCAGGTTCAGCGGCCCGGTCGGTGCGAGGGTGCGACCGTCCGGCAGGGTGAGCCGCAGGGCCAGGCCGTCGCCGGTGGTGCCGAACGGGACGTCGAACTGGACCGTGACGGTGTGTCGGCCTGCGTCCAACGCGCTGACCGGCCGCCCGGGGAGGTTCCCGCCGCCGACGTTCAGCGTGCAGTCGCCGCGGAGTTCGGCCGCGTGCAGCGCGAGCCGGTACCGCCCGGTGGCGAGGATGTCGGCGGAGGCGTGCAGCGGTACGGGGGCCAGCGGTTCGGCTCCGGGCGCGCCGGGTACCAGCGGCAGGACCGCCCGCACCTTGCCCGGCGCGGTGATCACCAGCGAGAGGTCCTCCAGGTGCAGTTGCTGCCCGGCGCCGCCGAGGTCACGGGCCTCGAGCAGGCCGCCCTCGCTCACCGTCGCCGTGTTCTCCCCCCACGGGGCGGGGCCGGTCAGCTCGGCCAGCGGTTGCCCGTGCGTTTCCAGGAAGTAGTGCGGCCGGACGGAGGCGAGGGTCGCCGGCCCGGCGAGGGTGGCCGCGACGAGCACACCGACCGCCGGCCGTCCGTCCGGCTGCCGGGTCTCGTACGCGCTCTGCAGGTCGATGACGTCGCCGCCCCAGTAGGCCGTGGCACCGACCTGGAGCGTCCTGGTCGGCGCGGGCGCCGTCCCGCCGTCCGGGCCGCAGGCGGACAGCAGGGCGGCCGCGAGGAGCATCGCGGCCGGACCCGTGGCGTTCCTCCTCATGGTTCCGCTCACCTCCGTCACACCGGTGCCTGGGTCGGGGAGCCCCCGTCGGTGGGGGCCTCGTGCAGGGTCAGGGTGGCCGGAGGGGCGCCGCGGTCCGCGGCCTCGAGGGTGTAGACGCCGGTGGTGCCGCCGTAGAAGTCGAACCAGGCGGACAGGTTCACCGCGTCGTGGCGGCCCTGGTAGTCGAGCACGACCGGCGGGGTGCTCGGGGCGATCCGGCGGCCGTCGGGCAGGGTGAGGTGCAGGTCGAGGCCGTCGGGGGTGGTGCCGGGCGGGGCGTCGAACCAGACCACGACGGAGTGCTGACCGGGCTTCAGCGCGTCCAGTGCCCGGCTGCCGTGGTCGATGCCGTCGGGGCTGCTGCCACCCAGCTGGTGCACCGCGTCCGGGCTGCCGGTGCAGTCCTGGCGCAGCTGGGCGGCCGCCTGGGCCAGCCGGTAGCGGCCGGTCTCCAGCGTGGCGGCGGAGGGCTTCAGCGCGATGGGCTCCAGCAGCTCGGTGACGCCCGGCTGCGGCGCGCCGAGCGGGATCACGGCACGGACCAGGCCGGGCGCGGTGAGCACCAGCGTGAGGCCGTCCGCATCGAGCGGCTTCCCGTCCAGGCCGACGTCCTTGGCCTTGAAGGTGGTGGTCGTGGTCATGCCCCCGGAGCCGGACATCATCGGTTTGCCGAGGTCGGCCACGGCGAGGCCGTCGGCCTCCAGGCTGAGGTGCGGCTGGTCCCCGATCACGCTGAACGGGAAGCCGGTGGTGGCCTGCACGACCAGGGTGACCTGGTTGCGGCCGTCGGGCTGGGCGGTGACGGTCAGGTCGGTGACCCGGTAGGCCTCGCCGGCGAACCACGCCGTCCTGTTGACCGTCACCTTCTGGGTCAGGAACGGCAGCTGACGAGTACTCGGGACCTTGGAGTCGGCGCGGTCGGCGGACGGCGCGGCGCAGCCGGCCGCGAGCAGGGCGGCGGCGAGTATCGCGGCGGTGGCGGTGAACTGTCGGTGCATGGTGGTTCCCCCCGTTACTGCGTGTGCCCGGGCGCGGTGGACGCGCCCGGGCGAGGTACTGACGATGGTTCGGGATCAGGCGAGCGGGCCGCTGTCGGCGACCGCGGCGGCGGTGAGCTTGACCGGGGCGGCGGCGCCCGGGGCGTCGGTGACGGAGAGCGTGTAGTCGCCGTCGGTGGCGCCGTTGAAGACGAACCAGGCGGCCATGTCCTGGCGGGTGGGGCGGTCGGGGTAGATCGCCTCGATGGGGGCGACGGTGGGGCCGACCTCCTGGCCGTTGGGGAGCTTGAGGCGCAGGAAGGAGCCGTCGACGGCCATGCCGGCCGGGCCGACGTTGCCCTTCATGTCGAAGACCACCAGGACGGCGCGCTGGCCGGGCTTGAGGGTGGTGACGCCGTTGCCGTCGCCGAAGTCGGCGCGCAGCTGGGCGTACTTGAGGTCGAGGGTGAGCCGGCCGGAGGTGATGGAGTTCCCGGCGAGCTTGAGGTCGACCGGCTTGAGGGTGACCGCCGTCCGGCCGCCCTTGCCGAGCGGGGCGACCGCCTGGGCGACGCCCGGGTCGCCGAGGACGAAGGAGGCGCCGTCGAAGCTGAACGGGTGCTTGGGGTCGACGTTGCCCTTGAAGGTGACCGGTAGCGGGTTGGTGGCGCCGGGGACCGGCGGGGCGGCGGTGCCCAGGTCGCCGGTGACCGGGCTGCCGGACAGGTCGAGGGCGAGGCTCGGCCAGTAGTGGATGGCGGTGGTCTTGAAGGTGTTGGTGACGTTGGTGTTCAGCGTCACGGTGTAGTCGCCGTTCGGGCCGGCGGCGTAACTGGCGTCCTTGACCTCGAACTTGAGGCCGCCCCACCAGACGGTCTTGCCGACCTGCACGGAGGTCGGCGCGGTGGGGGCGACCGCCGGGGCGCTGGCGGTGGGGGCGGTGCCCTTGGCGGCGGCGGTGGACGCGGCCGGCGCCGGGGTGTCCGACGGGTCGCAGGCGGTGGCGAGCGCGGCGACCAGGACGGCGGCGGCGACGGCGGCGGCCGCCTTGACGGAGCGTCTGGCCGGGCGCGGAGTGCTGCTGTTCATCGCGGGGTTCCCTCCCTCGGCGCCGCTCGGGGTGTGTGGGTTACGACGCCGTCGGCAGGACGGTACCCACCCGCGGACCGGCCGGACCGGTCCGTGACGGATCCGGGACGAGGCCGCGTCCTGGCGGTGAAGTCGCTACAGGGAAAGGGTAGTTGGCGAACCTTCCGGTGTCCCGCCGGTTGCCGGATCAGGAGGCCGCGGAGAGTCCGGCCACGCCGTGCGGCAGTCCGGCGCGGTGGGCCAGCGCGGCCGCCTCGCCGCGGGAGCCGACGCCGAGTTTGGCCAGGATGTTGGCCACGTGGAACTTCACCGTGGACTCGCTGATGTGCAGCGCCGCGGCGATCTCCCGGTTGCGGCGGCCGCGGGCGAGCTGGCCCAGCACCTCCAGCTCGCGCGGCTGGAGGCCGTCCAGCGGGTCGGTGGCGAGGCCGGGGCCGGGCGGGGCCGGCGGCAGGTCGACGGTGACGGTGGTGCCCCAGCCGGGCACCGCCTCGACGGTGTGCCGGCCGCCGAGCGCGGCGATCCGGTCGGCGGTGCGGTGGACGGTGAGCGCGTCGGCGGCGAGCAGGCCGAGACCGTCGGCGCGGACCACGGCGCGCAGCGTCGCGTCCGGGGTGAACTGCCAGCTCACGTGCAGCCGGGTGGGCTTCTCCTGGTCGAGCATCAGCAGGACGGCCGCCCGGACGGCGTCCCGGGCGGTGTGCGCGGTGTCGGCCGCGACGGTCCGGTCGCCCTCCACCGGGGGGACGGCGTCCATCCGGACCCGGGTGTGCCGGAGCAGCGGCCGCAGTTCGCGGGCCAGCCGGGCGAAGGCGGCGTCGGCGGGCTCCTCGCTGAGCGTGCGGTCCAGTTCGGCCCCGCGGCGCAGGTCGAGCAGGGCGGTGACGGCGAGTTCGGTGGCGGCGCGGCGGGCGGCGCCGTCGTCCAGGTCGGCGGAGCGCAGCGGGGCCAGGATCGCGGCGAGGGCGGCGCTGTGCGCTCCGGTGGACTCGGCGATGGCCCGGGCCCGGGCGTTGGCGGTGACCCGGGAGACGGCGGTCTGGGTGGGGGCGGCGTCGGTGGCGCGGTGGTCGGAGTGGGCGACCACCAGGTCCCACAGGCGTTGCAGGACGGCGAGCGCGCCCGCGGCGACCGGCGTGGCGTCGGCCCGGATCAGCACCAGCACGGCGCCCTTGCCGTGGCCGGGGTCGGCGCTGACCACCACCACCGGCCGGGTGTGGCCCGCGAGTTCGGCCTCGCCCTGCCAGGGCCGGCGCTCGCCGCTCCGCTCGGCCGCGCCGGCCGCCAGCTCGCCGAGCTGGGAGAGTTCCACGGCGCCGATGCCCTCGGTGAGCGCGGCCGGGCCGGTGACGTTGGTCGGGGAGAACACGCAGACGCCGCTGAGCTGGGCCGCCGCCTGGTGCGGGACGAGCGTGCCGACCGCCTCCGACACCCGCGGCAGCAGGCCCGGGCGCGGGGTGCGCAGCACCTCGACCGCCCTGGCCAGCGCGTCCTCGGGTCGGCCCCAGTGCTCCTGCCAGCTCTCGTCCATGCCGACCAGCCTAACCCCGCCGCACCGGTCGCCGGCCTGTCCGTTCGGCCAGGTCGAACCGTCCGAAAGGCGGGCCGGGGCGGGGCCGGACAGGTCGCAGGATGGAGCTGTCGCAAGGCCCAACCCTCCTCGATCCCAAGGACGTTCCCATGACCAAGGCCATCGCCTTCCCGCACTACGGCGGCGTCGACGTGCTGCGCCCCGTCGACGTCGAGCTGCCCGCCCCCGGTCCCGGCCAGGTGCGGGTGGCGGTCCGCGCGGCGGGCGTCAACCCGCTCGACCACAAGCTGCGCAGCGGCGCGCTGGACGGCGTCTTCGCGGTCGCGTTCCCGTTCGTGCCGGGCTACGAGGTGGCCGGCACGGTGGAGGCGGTCGGCGCGGGCGTCACCGGCTTCGCGCCCGGTGACGAGGTGTTCGGCGGCACGGTCGGCGGCGGGTACGCCGAGCACGCGCTGGTGGACGCCGCCGCGCTGGTCCGCAAGCCGGCCTCGCTGGGCTGGGCGGAGGCCGCCGCGCTGCCGGTGGCGGCGGAGACCTCCGAGCGGGTCCTGGACGTCCTGGGGGCGCGGCCCGGCGAGACGCTGCTGGTGCACGGCGCGGCCGGCGGGGTCGGCACGCTGCTGCTGCAGTTCGCCCGGGCCCGCGGGATCACCGTGGTGGGCACCGCGAGCGAGGCCAACCACGACTACCTGCGCGAGCTCGGCGCGATCCCGGTGGCGTACGGGGAGGGCCTGGCGGAGCGGGTGCGGGCGGCCGCCCCGGGCGGGGTGGACCGGGCGGTGGACGCCGCCGGGCAGGGCGGGGTGCTGCCGCTGTCGATCGAACTGACCGGCGGCGCGGACCGGGTGGTGACGATCGCGGACGCCGCGGGCGGCCACCAGTACGGCGTCCGGTTCACCGGCGGCGGCGAGGGCGGCGAGTCGTACCACGCGCGGGCCTTCGCGGCCGTGCTGGCGCTGCACGAGGCGGGCACCCTGCGGCTGCCGCTGCACCGGGTGCTGCCGCTGGCGGAGGCCGCCGAGGCGCACCGGATCAGCGAGCACGGGCACCTGCGCGGCAAGATCGTGCTGACGGTCTGACCACCGGCCCGGCTGACGGCCCGTCGGACAGGAGGCCTGCTCGACGGACCGTCAGATGCCTTCCGGCATCGGCTAGTTGACGGTACCCACGTGGTGCACGCGGACCAGGTTGGTGGAGCCGGCCAGGCCGGGCGGGGAGCCCGCGGTGATCACCACGATGTCGCCGGGCCGGCAGCGGCCGAGGCTGAGCAGCGCGGCGTCCACCTGGGCGACCAGCTCGTCGGTGGTGGGCACGAACGGGCCGAGGAAGGTCTCCACGCCCCAGGTCAGCGCCAACTGGCTGCGCACCGCGGGCTCGTAGGTGAAGGCCAGGACCGGGATCGGCGAGCGGTAGCGGGTCAGCCGGCGGGCGGTGTCGCCGCTCTGGGTGAAGGCGACCAGGTACTTGGCGTCCAGGAAGTCGCCGATCTCGGCGGCGGCACGGGCCACCGCGCCGCCCTGGGTGCGCGGCTTGCTGCTCTCGGTCAGCGGCGGCAGGCCGGCGGCCAGGATGTCGGTCTCGGCGGCCTCGACGATCCGGGCCATCGTCCGGACCGTCTCCACCGGGTACTTGCCCACCGAGGTCTCGCCGGAGAGCATCACCGCGTCGGTGCCGTCGAACACCGCGTTGGCGACGTCGGAGGCCTCGGCCCGGGTCGGCCGGGAGGCGTTGATCATCGAGTCCAGCATCTGGGTGGCGACGATCACCGGCTTGGCGTTGCGCTTGGCCAGCTTGACCGCGCGCTTCTGGACGATCGGCACCTCCTCCAGCGGGAGTTCGACGCCCAGGTCGCCGCGGGCGACCATCAGGCCGTCGAAGGCGTCGACGATCTCGGCGAGGTTCTCCACCGCCTGCGGCTTCTCGATCTTGGCGATGACCGGGATCCGGCGGCCCTCCTCGTCCATCACCCGGTGCACCTCCTCGATGTCCCGGGCGCTGCGCACGAACGACAGCGCGATCAGGTCGGCACCGGTCCGTACGGCCCAGCGCAGGTCGTCGACGTCCTTGTCGGACAGCGCGGGCACGGAGACGGCGACTCCGGGCAGGTTGAGGCCCTTGTGGTCGGAGACCAGGCCGCCTTCGATGACGATGCAGTGGACCCGGGGGCCCTCCACGTGGGTGACCTCCAGGCAGACCCGGCCGTCGTCGACCAGGATCCGCTCGCCGCGCGACACGTCGGCGGCCAGGCCCTTGTAGGTGGTTCCGCAGATCTCCCGGTCACCCGGGACGTCCTCCACGGTGATGGTGAACTCGTCGCCGCGTTCCAGCAGGACCGGTCCGTCGGCGAAGGTGGCCAGCCGGATCTTGGGGCCCTGCAGGTCGGCGAGGATGCCGACACTGCGGCCGGTCTCGTCGGCGGCCTTGCGGACCCGGTGGTAGCGCTCCTCGTGCTCGTGCTGGGAGCCGTGGCTGAGATTGAGTCGGGCGATGTCCATGCCGGCGTCGACCAGGGCCTTGATCTGGTCGTACGAATCCGCGGCAGGCCCGAGAGTACAGACGATTTTTGCTCGGCGCATGGCTCAGAAGCCTAGGCATTACCGGGGCGTAGCCAGAACGCTCCAGGCTGCTCTGCCATGGCAGTTGGCGAAAGATTCGATGAACGGCCCGATACCGCGGGGGTTGACGGAAGCGTGTACGAGCGGATCGGGCCGAGCGGTGCCCCGTCACGGACGGGTCGCCCAGTGCTCATCTGATGGAAACGTCGGGGGGCTGGTCTGCGGCGGAATTAACCGGCAGACTTCTACGCGCGTTTCTCTACGCGCGTCACCGTGCTGCCGTAACGTCATCGCCCGTGCCACCGGCCGCAGCTGACGGCCCGCCTGTTCGATCTGGAGTCCTCGATGTCCCTGAACCGCCGTGACTTCGTCACCCGCTCCGCCGCCACCGCGGCCGGGGCCGCCCTCGTCGGCGGCATCACCACCGCGACCGCGACGCCCGCCTCCGCGGCGGAGGCCGACCAGGACGAGGCCCGCGGCCGGGGCCCGGTCCCGTTCAAGGCGAGCTTCACCGTGATGGGCACCACCGACCTGCACGGCCGGGTGCTCAACTGGGACTACTTCACCGACGCCGAGTACGACGACAAGGCGCACAACGACGTCGGCCTGGCCAAGATCTCCACCCTGGTGGACCAGGTCCGCGCCGAGAAGGGCCACTGCCACACCCTGCTGATCGACGCCGGCGACATCATCCAGGGCACCCAGCTCACCTACTACTACGCCCGGGTCGAGCCGATCACCGGCAAGCGCCCGCCGCGCCACCCGATGGCCGAGGCGATGAACGCCATCGGCTACGACGCCGCCGCGCTCGGCAACCACGAGTTCAACTACGGCATCTCCACCGTCCGCGCCTTCGAGGAGCAGTTGGAGTTCCCGCTGCTGGGCGCCAACGCGCTGTTCGCCAAGAACGAGAAGCCGGCCTTCCCGCCGTACGTCATCAAGGAGATGCACCTCGGCCACGGCCGGCCGCTGCGGGTGGGCATCCTGGGCCTGACCAACCCCGGCATCGCGATCTGGGACAAGGCCAACGTGCAGGGCCAGATGATCTTCCCCGGCATCGTCGAGATGGCCGCCAAGTACGTGCCGCGGATGAAGGCGGCCGGCGCCGACGTGGTGGTGGTCTCCGCCCACTCCGGCATCGACGAGCCCTCCTCCTACGGCGACCAGCTGCCCTGGCCCGAGGACGCCTCCGGCGAGATGGCCGTCACCGTCCCCGGCATCGACGCGGTGCTGGTCGGCCACACCCACAAGGAGGTGGCGCAGCGGCTGATCACCAACCAGAAGACCGGGAAGACCGTCGTCCTCTCCGAGCCGCTGTGCTGGGCCCAGCGCCTGTCCTGCTTCGACTTCGAGGTGGAGTTCGCTCGCGGCCAGTGGACCGTCTCCTCGGTCACCTCGCGGGTGCTGAACAGCAACACCGTCGCCGACGACCCGAAGATCGTGAAGCTGATCGACGCCCAGCACAAGAAGGTCGTCGCCTACGTCAACCAGGTCATCGGCACCTGCAAGGAGACGCTCTCGATCGCGGAGTCCCGTTTCAAGGACACCCCGATCATCGACCTGATCGGCCGCATCCAGGCCGACGCCGTCCGCACCGCGCTGGCCGGCGGCCAGTACGCCAAGCTGCCGGTGGTCGCCCAGGCCGCGCCGTTCAACCGCACCGCGGTGATCCCGGCCGGCGAGGTCAAGCTGCGCGACGCGGCCGGCCTGTACATCTACGAGAACACCCTGGAGGCCCGTCTCCTGACGGGTGCCCAGCTGAAGGACTACCTGGAGTTCTCCGCCAAGTACTACGCCCAGCTGGCCCCCGGTGACCCGATCAACCTGGACACCCTGACCAACCAGGCGAACAACACCCCCGACTACAACTACGACTCGATCTACGGCCTGACCTACGACATCGACATCTCGCAGCCGGTCGGCAGCCGGATCGTCGGCCTGTCGTACCAGGGCGCCCCGGTCGACCCGGCCGCGCAGTTCGTCCTCGCGGTCAACAACTACCGTGCCAACGGCGGCGGCAACTTCCCGCACGTCGCCAAGGCGCAGCAGATCTGGGCCAACTCGGACGAGATCCGCAACACGATGATCGCCTGGGTGAAGGCCAAGGGCGTCATCGACCCGACCGAGTTCTACGGCAACGGCGGCTGGCGCCTGGTCCGCCAGGGCGTTCCGCTGTTCTGACCTCCGGCGCGGCCGGCGCCTTGAGCCGATGCCGCGGGTGAACGCGTTCCCGCAGGGGCCGTTCCGGGTGCGACCGCCGCGCCCGGGACGGCCCCTGACGCGTGGTCAGGCGCCGACGCAGCACAGGGCGGCGGACAGGTCGAGCCGGGCGTCCAGCCGGAGCAGGTCGCGGCCGGTGAGCTCCTCGATCCGGCGGATCCGGTAGTGCACGGTGTTCACGTGGACGTGCAGCGCCTCGGCGGTGCGGGTCCAGGAGGCGTCGTGGCGCAGGAACGCCGCCAGGGTCGCCAGCAGGGCCTCGTGCCCGGCGAGCGGCCCGAGCAGCCGCTCCCGGTAGGCCGCCCGTACCTCGGCGGGCAGCCCGTTGCACAGGTTGCCGCCGACCGTGGCCGCGTTCCAGATCTTCCAGGACGCCAGGAAGGCCCGGCAGCACTGCTCCACCAGGCCCGCCGCCGCACTCGGCGACTGCCGTGCGTGGCGGGAGAGTTCGGCGATGGTGCAGGTCGCGGCGAGCTCCAGCCCGCCGTCCGGGGTCGGGGTCAGCGGGGGCCAGCCGAACCGCTGGAGGTCGATCAACCGCCGCGCCGCGGGCTGGGGTTCGGAGAACAGGTGAGTCAAGCAATCCCCCGGCCCCGCCCGGCAGTGGTGCGCCCTACCAGAACGCCCCTCCGGCGCTGGACGATCGACCAGCGGAAGCCGCTGCGACCGGTCCGCCGGAGGGGCGTCGGTGTACTGCCGGGGGTGCGTCGGAAGGGGTGCGTCAGAACGGGCTGCGTCAGAACGGGAACTGGGACCGCTCGTGCTGGATGGATATCCACTTCAGCGTGGTGAAGGCGTCGACGGTGGCCTCGCCGCCCAGCCGGCCGATGCCGGAGTTCTTCTCGCCGCCGAACGGGACCAGCGGTTCGTCCGCGATGGTGCCGTCGTTGACGTGGACCATGCCGGTGTCGATCCGCTGGGCGAACCGGACGCCGCGCTCGACGTCCGCGGTGTGCACGGCGCCGGAGAGGCCGAAGGGCGTGTCGTTGGCGATCCGCACGGCCTCCTCCTCGCCGTCGAACGGGATCAGCAGCGCCACCGGGCCGAACACCTCGCGGCGCAGGATCGGCGCGTCCTCGGGGATGTCGGTGAGCACGGTGGGGTGCACCAGGGTGCCCACGGTGCTGCCGTGCAGCAGCGGGCGGGCGCCGGCCGCGATGGCCCTGGCGACCTCGGCGGTGACCGACTCGGCCTGGGCGGTGTTGATCAGCGGGCCGAGCTGGGTCTCCGGCTCGCCGGGGTCGCCGGCCCGCAGCGAGGACACCTTGGCGGTGAACTTCTCGCTGAACTCGGCGAACAGGCTGCGGTCCACCAGGATCCGGTTGGCGGCCATGCAGATCTGGCCCTGGTGCAGGAACCGGCTGGCCACCGCCGCGTCCACCGCGTAGTCCACATCCGCGTCGTCCAGCACCACCAGGGCGCTGTTGCCGCCCAACTCCAGGACGGTGCGCTTGAAGTGGCTCGCGGCGACGGTCGCCACGTGCCGGCCGACGGCGTCCGAGCCGGTGAAGGAGATCACCTTGGGCACGGGGTGCTCGAGGAAGGCGTCACCGATCTCGGCGATGTCGGTGAGCACCACGTTCAGCAGGCCGGCCGGCAGCCCGGCCTCCTCGAAGATCTTCGCCAGCAGGGTGCCGCCGCTGACCGGGGCGTCCTGGTGCGGCTTCAGCACCACGCCGTTGCCGAGCGCGAGCGCCGGGGCGACCGCCTTCAGCGAGAGGAACACCGGAGCGTTGAACGGGCTGATCACGCCGACCACGCCGACCGGCAGCCGGTACAGGCGGTTCTCCTTGCCGGGCACCGGCGAGGGCAGGATCTTCCCCTCGGCGCGCATCGCCAGCGCCATCGACTCGCGCAGCATGTCCCGGCAGAGCCCGAGTTCGAACGCCGACTTGAGCAGCGTCCCGCCCAGCTCGACGGTCATCACCTGGAGGATCTCCGCCTCGCGCTGCTCGATCACCCGCAGCGCCCGCTCGAACACCAGCCGCCGCTCGTACGGGCTCTGCCGCGCCCACACCTTCTGCGCGCGCTCGGCGGCCCGGTACGCCTGGTCGACCTCGTCCGCCGTGGCCACCGTGAACGAGGCGAGCTTCTCACCGGTGTACGGGTCGAGGTCGACGATGTCCCAGGAGCCGGTGCCCGGCCGCCACTGGCCGTCGATGTACTGCTGGGCGAGTTCCGTGATCAAGGACATCCGATGATCCCTTCGGGACTGTCACCTCAAGAGGCACTGTCGCCTTCTGACGGATCATCATCTTAATTGCGTACTAGTCCTCTTGGAGGATCTCCGCCAGAAGCGCCCGGGTCTCTTCCTCGGACAGCGCCGCCGCCGACACCTTCTCCAGCGCGGCGTTGTACTCGGCCACCTCGACCGCCTTGTCGAGGTACATCGCCGTGGTGAACTGCTCCACGTACACCACGTCGGAGAGGTCCGGCTCGGGGAAGGCCAGCACCGTGAACGCCCCGCTGTCCGCGGCCAGCGCGCCCATCCCGAGCGGCAGCACCCGCAGGCTGATGGTCTCGCGCAGCGACAGCTCGGCCAGCCGGGCCAGCTGACCGCGCATCACCTCGGGCCCGCCGCGCGGCCGCCGCAGCGCCGTCTCGTCGACGATCAGCTCCAGCCGGGCGGTCGTCCCCTCGGCCAGGAACCGCACCTGGCGGCGCAGCCGCACCGCGGCCCGCCGCTCGATCTCCTCCTCGGGCACGCCCGGGCTGCCGGCCCGCATCACCGCGTGCACGTACTCGGGGGTCTGCAGCAGCCCGGGCACGAACTGCACCTCGTAGCTGCGCACCAGGTTCGCCGCGTCCTCCAGGTTGAGGTACGTCTGGAACCACTGCGGGATCACGTCGCCGTAGCCGTGCCACCAGGCCGGGGCGTTGGTCTCGCCGACCAGGCCGAGCAGGGCGGCGCGGGACTCCTCGTCCTGCACGCCGTACAGGGTCAGCAGGTCCGCGACGTCGCGCTGCTTGAAGCCGACCCGGCCGAGCTCCATCCGGCTGATCTTGGACTCCGAGGCGCGGATCGAGTACCCCGCGTCCTCCCGGGTCACGCCACGGGCCTCGCGCAGCCGCCTCAACTGGGCACCCAGTTGGATACGGCGCGCGGTCGCTCCGCTGCCCGTCGGCAGGCCCGTCATGCAAACCTCCGCCCAAGAACGACAGTTGGACCCCGTGGGATGCAGTCTGCCACTGCGTGGCGACACTCCGCGAGATCCTGAGCGCTTTTGGCCAAGCCGTTGTAATGCGACGCGTGTCGACTGTTCGCACCGAATCGGCCGGTGGCCGGAAAAGGACCCGGCGCGGGAATGGCACCGCGCCGGAAAAGACTTCGGCGCCTGCCCTTACCTGGTCGGGGAGTGGGCAGGCGCCGTCATGACCGGGCCCGGCGGCTCTGGCGGGTCGGTGTTTGTCGGCCGGGCCCCCGCGAACTTGCGGTCGCGGGGGACAGGCGTTCGTGGGCCGGCGGTCGGTCAGACCACCAGCGGCCGGTCGGTCGGCTTGATCGGGGCGGGGAGAGGGGTCTTCCCGCCCAGGTACTTGTCGACCGCCGCGGCGGCGGAGCGGCCTTCGGCGATCGCCCAGACGATCAGCGACTGACCGCGGCCGGCGTCACCGCAAACGTACACCCCATCGACGTTGGTGCCGAACTTGCCGTCCCGCGCGATGTTGCCGCGGGCGTCCAGCTCGACGCCCAGCTGCTCGACCAGGCCGTTGCGAACGTCGGTTCCGGTGAAGCCCATCGCCAGGGTGACCAGCTGGGCCGGGATGGCCCGCTCGCTGCCCGGCACCGGCTCGAACTTGCCGTTCTTGAACTCGACCTCGACCAGGTGCAGTTCCTGGACGTTGCCGTCCTCGTCGCCGGCGAAGTGGGTGGTGGAGACGGAGTAGATCCGCTCACCGCCCTCCTCGTGCGCCGAGGTCACCTTGTACGTCATCGGCATGGTCGGCCAGGGCTGGCCGGCCGGCCGGGCCTCCGACGGCTGCGGCATGATCTCCAGCTGGGTCACCGACGCGGCGCCCTGGCGGTGCGCGGTGCCGACGCAGTCCGCGCCGGTGTCGCCGCCGCCGATCACCACGACGTGCTTGCCCTTGGCCGAGATCGGGGAGTCGACGTAGTCGCCCTCCTGGACCTTGTTGGCCAGCGGCAGGTACTCCATCGCCTGGTGGACACCGTTCAACTCCCGCCCGGGGACGGGCAGGTCGCGCGCGGTGGTGGCGCCGGCCGCGACCACCACGGCGTCGAAGCGCGAGCGCAGGTCCTGGCCGGTGATGTCCTCGCCCACGTGCACGCCGGTGCGGAACCGGGTGCCCTCCGCGCGCATCTGCTCGATGCGGCGGTTGATGTGGCGCTTCTCCATCTTGAACTCGGGGATGCCGTACCGCAGCAGGCCGCCGATCCGGTCCGCGCGCTCGTACACCACCACGGTGTGCCCGGCCCGGGTGAGCTGCTGGGCGACGGCCAGGCCGGCCGGGCCGGAGCCGACCACGGCGACGGTCTTGCCGGACAGCCGCTCCGGGACCTGCGGGGTGACCCCGCCGCGGTCCCAGGCCTTGTCGATGATGGTGACCTCGACGTTCTTGATGGTCACCGCGTCCTGGTTGATCCCCAGCACGCAGGCCGACTCGCAGGGAGCCGGGCACAGGCGGCCGGTGAACTCCGGGAAGTTGTTGGTCGCGTGCAGCC
Organism: Kitasatospora sp. NPDC002522; assembly: GCF_053595195.1. Lineage (NCBI taxonomy): Bacteria > Bacillati > Actinomycetota > Actinomycetes > Kitasatosporales > Streptomycetaceae > Kitasatospora > Kitasatospora sp. NPDC002522. Next base: position 17,097 of record NZ_JBSFXE010000031.1, on the reverse strand, counting down.
GCTCGATCGCGCCGGACCAGTCGTCCCGGTAGGCGAGGTCGTTCCACTCGGGGATCAGGTTCCCGAGCGGGCAGCCGTTGTGGCAGAACGGGATGCCGCAGTCCATGCAGCGGCCGGCCTGCTTGGTGATGATCGGAAGGAGGCTGCGCTCGACGTAGACCTCGTTCCAGTCACGGAGCCGGACGTCCACCGGACGGCGCTCCGCCAGCTGCTTGGGCGTGGTCAGGAAGCCCTTGGGGTCAGCCATTTGCCGCCTCCATCATCTTGCGAGTGGTCTCCACCTCGGAGAGGCCATCGCGCTCAGCGGCGTCCTTGGCGGCGAGCACAGCCTTGTAGTCGGTGGGCATGATCTTGGAGAAGCGGGAGACCCCGCTGCCCCAGTCGGCCAGGAGCTCGGCGGCGACGGTGGAGCCGGTCTCCTCGTAGTGCTGCTGGACGGTCTCGCGCAGCCACTCGCGGTCGGCGGCGCTGGGGGCCTCGATGCCCACCATGCCGCTGTTCACGTTGGCCGGGCGCAGGTCGAGCACGTAGGCGATGCCGCCGGACATGCCCGCCGCCAGGTTGCGGCCGGTCTCGCCGAGGATCAGCACCCGACCGCCGGTCATGTACTCCAGGCCGTGGTCGCCCACGCCCTCCACCACCAGGGTGGCACCGGAGTTGCGGACCGCAAAACGCTCGCCGGCCTTGCCGCGCAGGTGGATGCGGCCGGAGGTGGCGCCGTAGCCGATGGTGTTGCCGGCGATCACGTGGTTCTGCGCGTCGGCGCCGATCGCGGCCGCGTCCCGGGCCGGGCGGACCACGAGCACGCCGCCGGACAGGCCCTTGCCGACGTAGTCGTTGGCGTCGCCCTCCAGGCGGAGCGTCACACCGTTCGGCACGAACGCGCCGAAGGACTGGCCGGCCGAGCCGGTGAAGGTGACGTCGATGGTGCCCTCGGGCAGGCCCTCACCGCGGTACCGCTTGGTCACCTGGTGGCCGAGCATGGTGCCGACCGTGCGGTTGACGTTGCGGATCGGCAGCTGGATGCGCACGGCCTCGCCGCGCACCAGGGCGTCCTCGGCCAGCTCGATCAGCTGGTTGTCGAGGGCCTTGTCCAGCGCGTGGTCCTGCTCGGTGGTGCGGTACAGGGCCGCGCCCTCGGGCAGCTCGGGGACGTGGAACAGCGGGGCCAGGTCGAGACCGGCGGCCTTCCAGTGGTCGATCGCGGCCTCGGCGTCGATGTGCTCGGCGTGGCCGACGGCCTCCTCGATGGAGCGGAAGCCCAGCTCGGCGAGGATCTCGCGGACCTCCTCGGCGATGAACTCGAAGAAGTTGACCACGAACTCGGCCTTGCCGGAGAACCGCTCGCGCAGCACCGGGTTCTGCGTGGCGACGCCGACCGGGCAGGTGTCCAGGTGGCAGACCCGCATCATGATGCAGCCGGAGACCACCAGCGGGGCGGTCGCGAAGCCGAACTCCTCGGCGCCCAGCAGCGCGGCGATCACCACGTCGCGGCCGGTCTTCAGCTGGCCGTCCGTCTGGACCACGATCCGGTCCCGCAGGCCGTTCAGCAGCAGGGTCTGCTGGGTCTCGGCCAGGCCGAGCTCCCAGGGGCCGCCCGCGTGCTTCAGCGAGGTGAGCGGGGAGGCGCCGGTGCCGCCGTCGTGGCCCGAGATCAGGACCACGTCGGCGTGCGCCTTGGAGACGCCCGCGGCGACCGTGCCGACACCGACCTCGGAGACCAGCTTCACGTGGATGCGGGCGTCCGGGTTGGCGTTCTTGAGGTCGTGGATCAGCTGAGCCAGGTCCTCGATGGAGTAGATGTCGTGGTGCGGCGGCGGGGAGATCAGGCCCACGCCCGGGGTCGAGTGCCGGGTCTTCGCGACCCACGGGTAGACCTTGTGGCCGGGCAGCTGGCCGCCCTCGCCGGGCTTGGCGCCCTGGGCCATCTTGATCTGGATGTCGTCCGCGTTGACCAGGTACTCGGAGGTGACGCCGAACCGGCCGGAGGCGACCTGCTTGATCGCCGAGCGGCGCTCCGGGTCGTACAGGCGCTCCGGGTCCTCGCCGCCCTCACCGGTGTTGGACTTGCCGCCGAGGCGGTTCATCGCGATCGCGAGGGTCTCGTGCGCCTCCATCGAGATGGAGCCGTAGGACATCGCGCCGGTGGAGAACCGCTTGACGATCTCGGAGACCGGCTCGACCTCGTCGATGGAGATCGGGGTCCGGCCGAGGCCGTCCAGCTTGAACAGGCCGCGCAGCGTCATCAGGCGCTCGGACTGGGCGTTCACCCGGTCCGTGTACTGCTTGAAGACGTCGTAGCGCTTGGTGCGGGTCGAGTGCTGGAGGCGGAAGACCGTCTCCGGGTCGAACAGGTGCGGCTCGCCCTCGCGGCGCCACTGGTACTCGCCGCCGATGTCCAGCGCGCGGTGCGCGGCGGCGATGCCGGAGGCCGGGTAGGCCTTGGCGTGGCGGGCGGCGGTCTCCTTGGCGATCTGCTCCAGGCCGATGCCGCCGAGCTTGGTGGTGGTGCCCGCGAAGTAGGCGTCCACCAGCTCCTGGGCGAGGCCGATGGCCTCGAAGACCTGCGCGCCGCGGTAGGAGGCGACGGTGGAGATGCCCATCTTGGACATCACCTTCAGGACGCCCTTGCCGAGCGCCTTGATCAGGTTCTTGATCGCCTTCTCGGGCTCGATGTTCGAGACGAACACGCCCTGGGCGACCAGGTCCTCGACCGACTCCATGGCCAGGTACGGGTTGACCGCGCCGGCGCCGTAGCCGATCAGCAGCGCGACGTGGTGCACCTCGCGGACGTCGCCGGCCTCGACCAGCAGCGACACCTGGGTGCGCTGCTTGGTACGGATCAGGTGGTGGTGGATCGCCGAGGTGAGCAGCAGCGACGGGATCGGGGCGTGCTCGGCGTCCGAGTGGCGGTCGGAGAGCACGATGATCCGGGCGCCGTCGGCGATCGCCGCGTCGGCCTCGGCGGCGATCTCGGCGAGCCGGGCCGCCAGGCCCTGGCCGCCGGTCGCGACCTTGTACAGGCCGGACAGCGTGACGGCCTTCAGGCCGGGCTGGTCGCCGTCCGCGTTGACGTGGATCAGCTTCGCCAGCTCGTCGTTGTCGATCACCGGGAAGGTGATGCCGACCGAGCGGCAGTGCGCCGGGGAGGCGTCCAGCAGGTTGCCCTCGGGGCCGAGGTTGCTGTGCAGGGAGGTGACCAGCTCCTCCCGGATGGCGTCCAGCGGCGGGTTGGTGACCTGCGCGAACAGCTGGGTGAAGTAGTCGAACAGCAGGCGCGGCTTCTCGCTGAGCGCGGCGATCGGCGAGTCGGTGCCCATCGAGCCGAGAGCCTCGCCGCCGGTCTTGGCCATCGGCGCGAGGATGACCCGCAGCTCCTCCTCGGTGTAGCCGAAGGTCTGCTGACGGCGCGTCACCGAGGCGTGGGTGTGCGCGATGTGCTCGCGCTCGGGGAGCTTGGCGAGCTGGATCTGCCCGGCGGCGACCCACTCCTCGTACGGGTGCTCGGCGGCGAGGGCGGACTTGATCTCCTCGTCCTCGACGATCCGGTGCTCGGCGGTGTCCACCAGGAACATCCGGCCGGGCTGCAGGCGGCCCTTCTTGACGACCTTCTGCTGGTCGATGTCGAGCACGCCGGCCTCGGAGGAGAGGACGACCAGGCCGTCCTCGGTGACCCAGTACCGGGACGGGCGCAGGCCGTTGCGGTCGAGGACCGCGCCGATCTGGGTGCCGTCGGTGAAGGTGATGCTGGCCGGGCCGTCCCAGGGCTCCATCAGGTTGGAGTGGTACTGGTAGAAGGCGCGGCGGGCCGGCTCCATGGTGGCGTGGTTCTCCCACGCCTCCGGGATCATCATCAGCACCGAGTGCGGCAGCGAGCGGCCGCCCAGGTGGAGCAGCTCCAGCACCTCGTCGAAGGAGGCGGAGTCGGAGTGGTCCGGGGTGCAGATCGGGAAGATCCGGTTCAGGTCGCCGGGGATCAGGTCGGTGGCGAGCTGGGACTCCCGGGCGGTCATCCAGTTGCGGTTGCCCTTGACCGTGTTGATCTCGCCGTTGTGCGCGACGAAGCGGTACGGGTGGGCCAGCGGCCAGCTCGGGAAGGTGTTGGTGGAGAAGCGCGAGTGCACCAGGCCGATCGCGGAGGCGTACAGCCGGTCCGACAGGTCGGGGAAGAAGGGCTCCAGCTGGCCGGTGGTCAGCATGCCCTTGTAGACCAGGGTGCGGGCGGACAGCGAGGGGAAGTACACCCCGGCCTCCCGCTCGGCGCGCTTGCGCAGCACGAACGCGACCCGGTCCAGCTCGATGCCGGTGCGCTCGCCGTGGCCCACGAAGACCTGGCGGAAGCGCGGCATGACGGAGCGGGCGGTGGCGCCCAGCAGGTCGGGGGTGACCGGGACGTCGCGCCAGCCGAGGACGGTCAGGCCCTCCTGCGCGGCGATCGCCTCGATCTGCGCGACGGCGGCGGCGTCGGCCGCGTCCTCGTCGGGCAGGAAGGCGATGCCGACGGCGTAGGAGCCGGCCGCGGGGAGCTCGAAGTCGACCTTGCTGCGCAGGAAGGCGTCCGGGACCTGGGTCAGGATGCCCGCACCGTCACCGGAGTCCGGCTCGGCGCCGGTGGCGCCGCGGTGCTCCAGGTTGCGCAGCACGGTCAGCGCCTGCTCGACGATCTTGTGGTCGGCGATGCCGGTCAGCGTGGCCACGAACCCGACGCCACAGGCGTCGTGCTCGTTGCGCGGGTCGTACAGACCCTGGGCCAGAGGGCGCGCATCCGGAACGAGGGCGTAGGGGCCTGCGGCCTTCACGTTCCCGTGGCCGGAGTGCATGGATGCAGACAGCATCGGCTCTCCCGTCGTCGTCATTGGCTGGTGCGTGATGCAGCGGGGACGACGTTGGCCCTGATGCGATTTCGTGCAGGTTACATGATGCCCAAGATCCCGGGAAGTGGATTCCTGCGTCCATATCCCGGACACAATCCGCAGGTCACAGGGCGGATGGGGGGACGCGCAGCGCCGCGCATCCCCTCCAGTGTGCCCTCCGCCCGGACCGGCGAAACAGGGGCGAAACGCCCTCGGCACACCTCTGACGCGGGGGTGGCCTGCGATTCCGCTCCCGGGGGCCGACCCGGGATGGGAATGTGCGGGTCGACGGCCGGATGTCGAGACCAGGACAAGGCACCAGGGCCCGCCCATGTGTGGAACGTCACCCGGTCCAAGGCATAACCATGCAGTGCGCTGGGTGATTCCACAGGCCCGTTCGGGTCGCCGGTCAGCCGACCGCGCCGCCGATCAGCCGGCCGAGCAGGTAGGTCACCCCGGCCGCCGAGCCGCCCAGCGCCAGCTGCCGCAGTCCGCTGTACCACCAGCTGCGCGCGGTCACCCGGGCCACCACCGCGCCGCAGCCGAACAGGCCGAGCACCGCCAGCAGCGCGGCCGGCCACAGCGCGGTCGCCCCCAGCAGGTAGGGCAGCACCGGGATCAGCGCGCCCAGCGCGAAGCAGGCGAACGAGGAGCCGGCGGCGACCAGCGGCGAGGGCAGGTCCTCGGGGTCGACGCCCAGCTCCTCGCGGGCGTGCACCGCCAGCGTGGTGTCCGGGTCGGCGGACAGCTGCCGGGCCACCGCGTGGGCCAGCTCCTCGTCGACGCCGCGGGCCATGTACAGCTGCGCCAGTTCGGCGAGCTCGCCGTGCGGGTTGCGCTTGAGCTCGAGGCGCTCGGCCTCCAGCTCGGCCTCCACCAGCTCGCGCTGGGAGGCCACCGAGGTGTACTCCCCCGCCGCCATCGAGAAGGCGCCGGCCGCCAGGCCGGCCAGGCCGGTGAGCACCACGGTGCCCGGCGCGGCGGCGCCGCCGGCCACGCCGGTCATCAGGGCGAAGTTGGAGACCAGGCCGTCCATCGCGCCGAACACCGCCGGGCGCAGCCAGCCGCCGTTGACGTCCCGGTGGTGGCCCTCGGCGGGTATCCGCGGCTGCGGGCCCTCGGTCTGCGGTGCGGCGGTGATCGTGGTCATGGCTGTTGCTGCCCCTTCCGGACACGGCGGACTCCCCCCTGGCCGTGCACCGGCAGGGCTGCGCTCACCCTGTGAAAGTAACCCCTTGACCTGGGCATTTCCAGCAAAGTTAGCCTGCCCAAAGGCAGTTGGGGCCGTCTCCGCCGAGTCGGCGGGGACGGCCCCAACGGGGGTTCAACTTCCTTGCTCAGGAAGGCTTTTCGGAGTCCTTCGAGGTCTCCGGGGCGACCTCCTGCGGGGCCTGCTCGGGCTCCGCGGGCGTGTCGGACGGAACATCGGCGGACGGCGCCCCGTCGGCCGTCCCGTCGGCGGGCTCGGCGTCCTTCGCGTCCTTCGCGTCCTCGGCGGCCTTCGCCTCGGCCCGCTCACGGGTGGCCTGCGGGTCGATCGCGTCCGGGTCCTCGCGGCCGGGGCGGAGCCGGGCGGAGAGCACCAGGTAGACCACCGCGCCGACGAAGACCAGGATCGCCACCCAGTCGTTCAGCCGCAGGCCGAAGAAGTGGTGCGCCTCGTCGATGCGCAGCCACTCGGTCCAGAACCGGCCGACGGTGTAGGCGGCGACGTACAGCGCGAAGGCCCGGCCGTGGCCGAGGGTGAAGCGGCGGTCGGCCCAGATCACCAGCAGGGCGACGCCGACGCACCAGAGCGACTCGTAGAGGAAGGTCGGCTGGTAGACGCCGTGCACGACGGTGCCGTCCTCCAGCGTCTTGTCGATCTTCAGGCCCCACGGCAGGTCGGTGGGCCGGCCGTACAGCTCCTGGTTGAACCAGTTGCCCCAGCGGCCGCAGGCCTGGGCGAGCGCGATGCCGGGGGCGATCGCGTCGGCGTAGGCGGGCAGCGGGACGCCGCGGCGGCGGGCGCCGATCCAGGCGCCGACGGCGCCGAGGGCGATGGCGCCCCAGATGCCGAGGCCGCCCTGCCAGATCTTCAGCGCGTCGATCGGGTGCTTGCCCTCGCCGAAGTACAGCTGGTTGTCGGTGATGACGTGGTAGAGGCGGCCGCCGACCAGGCCGAACGGCACCGCCCAGACCGCGATGTCGCCGACGGTGTGCTTGCCGCCGCCGCGGGCGACCCAGCGCTTGCTGCCGAGCCACACGGCCACGACGACACCGATGATGATGCAGAAGGCGTAGGCGCGCAGCGGGATGGGCCCCAGGTAGAGGACGCCCCGCGACGGGCTCGGAATGTATGCGAGATCCATGGCACTGCCGACGCTACCGTGTCCCGCCCGGCACACCGGCACCGGAGCGGGTCACGGAAGCGTCACTCCTGTCCCGGCCCGCCCTACGGCGAGGGCGGGGTGTTGGACTCGGCGGCGGTCGACGACGGCGCCGGGCTCTGGCCGTGCGAGCCGGGGGTGCCCAGCGGCTTGCCCTGGTTGGCCTGGTCGACCCACTTCACCAGGTTCTCCGGGCTGATCTGCTCGTCGCCCTTCTTCGCGTAGATCGGCTCGCCGTTCAGCAGCACCGTCGGGGTGGACTTGTAGCTGGACTTGTCGAAGTCCTGCTGCACCGCGGAGACCCAGCCGCCGAACTGGTTGGAGTTGACGCAGTTCTCGAACTCGGGGGTGTCCAGGCCCGGCACCTGCTTGGCCAGGGTGATCAGGGTCTGCTTGTTGCCGAAGGAGTCCTCGGTCTCGTCGGGCTGGTTGCGGTACAGCACGTCGTGGTAGTCCCGGAAGTGCCCGGCGTTCTGCGCGCAGGCGAGCGCGTTGGCGCCGTACTTGGAGCCGTTGCCGCCCAGCGAGCGGTCGATGAACGAGACGATGTGGTAGTTCACGACCACCTTCCCGGCGTCCTCCAGCTGGTCGATGGTGGGCGAGAAGGTCCGCTCGAAGCTGCCGCAGGCCGGGCAGCGCGGGTCCTCGTACACGGTCAGCGTGGAGGGAGCGTTGCTCGCGCCGGACGGGATCACCAGGTTCTTGTCGCCGATCGCGCCGGCCGGGGCCGCGGCCGGGGTCTCCGGCTTGGAGCGCTGGTTCTGCACCACCACGCCGATCACCACGGCCGCCGCGATCACCGCGAGCACCGTGCCGCCGACGATCAGCTTCTTGTTCCGGCTCGCCCGCGCCTGCTCGGCGGCGCGCTCCTGCGCCATCCGCTCGCGGGCGGTGCGCTTGCCTTCTCGGTTCTTGTCGCTCATGGGGTGCTCTTGCCAGTCCTGGGGGTTCGGTTCTTCTGATCAGTGGTCAGCGGCCGTGCGGCGTCAGGCGGCCAGCCAGGCGTCCAGCGAGAGCTTGGTCCTGGGCCGGTAGATCAGCCACGCCGACAGCAGCAGGAACCCGGAGTCGCGCAGGATCTCCTGCAGGTACTTGGTCTGCGACTCGTCCACCGCGCCGCCGCCGCCGAAGCAGCCGCAGTCGATCGAGATGCCGCGGGCCCACGCCGAGGAGATGCCGGCGATGAACACGAGCAGCAGCGCCGCCGAGATCACCGCGACGATCCGGGTGCCCAGACCGAGCACCAGCAGCAGCGCCAACGCCAGCTCCAGGAAGGGGAGTCCCCAGCCGACCGGCTTCACCAGCGCCTCGGGGAGGATCTCGTACGCCCGCACCGCCTGCGCCGCCTCGGCCGGGTCGGAGACCTTCGCCCAGCCCGCCCAGCCCCACACCACCGCGAGGCCTAGCCGCACCGCCAGTCCGAACCACTCGGCCGCCGGGGAGTCCACCGCCCGGCGGACCGCCCGGCCGCGATCGGCCTGCTGACTGGCCATCAGTTCCCCCTCGGGCGTGCTGCCACCGTTTCCTGCCTGATGAACCGTAGGGGATGGCGGGTGGTTCCTCCACATTGGCGAGTTACGCCGTATGAGCGATACTAAACGGTCATACGTCCGAATTGACGGATCATCGGTCCGGCGCGTTGCAGGGGACCGCGGGCTGCCGGCACTCCACCGCCCGCTCCGCGCCCGCCCGCGCCAACTCCCGTTCCACGCCCCCGCTCCCGGCCAGCGCGGCGGCCAGCGCCAGCCCGGCCAACGCCGCCCGCCACAGCACCGACTTCTGCACCCACGCCACGCGCACGCCCTTTCGCCGACGAACCATCCGGGGGTTCAACGCCGGGGTCCCGGGCCCGGGTTTGCTGATTCACCCGTCGGGAGTAGACGAAAAACCGCCCGGGGAGCAGGAGTTGCTCCCCGGGCGGCTTCCACGGCCGTGCGGTCAGCGCCGGCGGACGCCCTCCGCCAGCTCGGCGGCCAACGCGCGCACCGCGTCGACGCCGGCGTCCGGGTCCGGGGCGTCCAGCAGGCGCTGCACGAACGCCGAGCCGACGATCACGCCGTCGGCGAAGGCCGCGACCTCCGCCGCCTGCTTCGCGTTGGAGACGCCGAGGCCGACGCAGACCGGCAGCGGCGTGGTGGCCCGGGTCCGGGCGACCAGGTCCTCGGCCATCGAGCCGACGGCGGCCCGGGTCCCGGTGACGCCCATCACCGCGGCGGCGTAGACGAAGCCGGAGCCGGCCGCGGTCACCTCGGCGAGCCGGGCGTCCTGGGAGGACGGGGCGACCACGAAGACGGTGTCGAGACCGTGCTCGGCGGCGGCCTTGCGCCACTCCGCGGATTCCTCGACCGGCAGGTCGGGCAGGATGCAGCCCGCTCCCCCGGCCGCGGCCAGGTCGGCGGCGAACCGGGCGGTGCCGTAGCGGTCCACCGGGTTCCAGTAGGTCATCACCAGCACCGGCACCGCCGGGTGGGCGGCGGCGACCTCGGCGACGGTGCGCAGCACGTCCTTGATCCTCACGCCGCCGCGCAGCGCGATGTCGTCGGCGGTCTGGATCACCGCGCCGTCCAGCACCGGGTCGGAGTGCGGCAGGCCGACCTCGACGGCGTCGCAGCCGCCCTCGATCAGCGCGTTGATCGCGGCGATGCCGCCGTCCACGGTCGGGAACCCGGCCGGGAGGTAGCCGATCAGGGCCGCGCGGCCCTCCGCCTTGGCGGCGGCGAGGGCGGTGGTGAGCAGGGTGTCGGCCATGTCAGTTGGTCCCCTCGGCGTCGTAGAGGCCGAAGTACTCGGCGGCGGTGTGCATGTCCTTGTCCCCGCGGCCGGAGAGCGAGACCAGGATGGTCGCCTCCGGGCCGAGCTCGCGGCCGAGCTCGAGGGCGCCGGCCAGGGCGTGCGCGGACTCGATGGCCGGGATGATGCCCTCGGTGCGCGACAGCAGGCGCAGGGCCTCCATCGCCGCGCGGTCGGTGACCGGGCGGTACTCGGCGCGGCCGGTGTCCTTCAGCCAGGCGTGCTCCGGGCCGACGCCCGGGTAGTCCAGGCCCGCCGAGATCGAGTGCGACTCGATGGTCTGGCCGTCCTCGTCCTGCAGCACGTAGGTGCGCGAGCCGTGCAGCACGCCCGGGTCGCCCTTGGTGAGGGTGGCGGCGTGCCTGGGGGTCTCGGCGCCCTCGCCGGCCGCCTCACAGCCGATCAGGCGCACGCCCGCGTCCGGGATGAACTCGTGGAAGATGCCCATCGCGTTGGAGCCGCCGCCGACGCAGGCGACCACCGCGTCGGGCAGCCGCCCGGTGCGGTCCAGCACCTGCTGCCGGGCCTCGATGCCGATCACCCGGTGGAAGTCGCGGACCATCATCGGGAACGGGTGCGGGCCCGCGACGGTGCCGAACAGGTAGTGGGTGGAGTCGACGTTCGCGACCCAGTCGCGGAACGCCTCGTTGATGGCGTCCTTGAGGGTGCGGCTGCCGGACTTCACCGGGATGACCTCGGCGCCCAGCATCCGCATCCGGGCGACGTTCAGGGCCTGCCGCTGGGTGTCGACCTCGCCCATGTAGATGGTGCAGTCGAAGCCGAACAGGGCGCAGGCGGTGGCGGTGGCCACGCCGTGCTGGCCGGCGCCGGTCTCCGCGATGATCCGGGTCTTGCCCATCCGCTTGGTGAGCAGCGCCTGGCCCAGCACGTTGTTGATCTTGTGCGAGCCGGTGTGGTTGAGGTCCTCGCGCTTGAGCAGGACCCGCGCCCCGCCCGCCTCGGCGGAGAACCGGTGGACGTCGGTCAGCGGGCTGGGCCGGCCGGTGTAGTCCTTGAGCAGCGCGTCGAGTTCGGCGGCGAAGGCCGGATCGGCCTTCGCCTTCTCGTACTCCTCGGCGACCTGCTCGACGGCGGCGACCAGCGCCTCGGGGATGAATCGGCCGCCGTAGGCGCCGAAGTAGCCGCGTGCGTCCGGGACCTGGGTACCCGGAAGGTGAAGCTCGGACATGATCCGTCCTCGGATGAAGGGTTGACGGCGTGCAAGGTGGAACGGGCGGCGGGATTCAGCCGCGGGTTCCGCGCCATCGGCGTCCGGGGACCTGTCCGGGCTCGCTGCCGATCACGTAGCGCACCCGCCGCCCCAGCACCCGGCGTGCGGGCGCGCGGCAGCCGCGCGGGCGGCAGCCGGGAGCGAGACGGGTGGCGATCGACATGGCGGAGGCTCAGCCCCGCCCGTTGTTGCGCAGCGCCGGGTGGGCCCCGGCGGCGACCAGGTCGGCGACCGCGGCACGCGGGTCGCGGCCGGTCACCAGGGACTCGCCGACCAGCACCGCGTCGGCGCCCTGGTTGGCGTAGGTGATCAGGTCGTGCGGGCCGCGGACCCCGGACTCGGCGACCTTGACGACGTGCGCCGGGATGGCGTCCACCACGTTGCCGAAGGTGTTCCGGTCGACCTCGAGGGTCTTCAGGTTGCGGGCGTTGACGCCGATGATCCGCGCGCCGGCGTCCACCGCGCGGGCGATCTCCTCCTCGTCGTGCACCTCGACCAGCGGGGTGAGTCCGATCGACTCGGCCCGCTCGATCAGCGAGACCAGCGCGGGCTGGTCCAGGGCGGCGACGATCAGCAGCGCCAGGTCCGCGCCGTGCGCCCGGGCCTCCCACAGCTGGTAGGCCGTGACGATGAAGTCCTTGCGCAGCACCGGGGTGTCCACCGCGGCGCGCACCGCGTCCAGGTCGGCCAGCGAGCCGCCGAAGCGGCGCTGCTCGGTGAGCACGCTGATCGCGGCCGCGCCACCGGCCGCGTAGTCGACCGCCAGGGCGGCCGGGTCCGCGATCGCCGCGAGCGCACCCTTGGAGGGGCTGGAGCGCTTGACCTCGCAGATCACCCGGACGCCGTCGCCGCGCAGCGCGGCCACGCCGTCCTTCGCCTCGGGTGCCTTGGCGGCGAGCTCCTTGAGCTCGTCCAGGGAGACCCGGGCCTGTCGCTCGGCGAGGTCCTCCCGGACCCCGTCGATGATCTCGTCGAGCACAGTCACGCGTGCGCCCCCATCGTTTCTTCTGGCTGGAGCCGGGGTGGGTGTTCGGGCACTCCCCGACCATTCGATGGTATCGGGCGCAGGGGGCGCATCCCGCATCCGCCCGGCGCGCGTCTCGATCGGCGGACCGCCCGCGCCGCCCTCACACCACCGGCGGCGCCAGCCCGACCCCGACCGGCAGGTTGCGCAGCACCGTGAACAGCGTGAGCAGGACGACCAGCAGGACGGTCTGCCGTCCGGTCATCCGGAAGCCCGGCTTGGGCAGGCCGCGCACCGCGGTGTAGACCCAGCGTCCCCAGAACGCCAGGAAGACCACCGCCAGCGCCACCACCAGCACGTTGTCGTGCAGCGCGGACAGCACGTCGCCGCGGGTCAGTGCGTGCACCGAGCGCAGCCCGCCGCAGCCCGGGCACCACCAGCCGGTCGCCTGCAGCACCGGACAGACCGGGTAGTGGCCCGGCGAGTTGGGGTCGACCAGACCGACGAAGGCGGTCGGCAGCGCGACGGCGGTCAGCGCGGCCAGCGGGGAGGCCAGCCGGCGCAGCGGCGAGCCCGCCGGGGCCGGCTGCGGGGCGGCGGGCTGCGGGGCAGCGGGAGCGTTCACGGCGATGATTGTGCCCCCGATCGGGCGCACTGCACCCGGAAAGGCGGAACGGCGGGCGCGCCGCCCGCCGTCCGAGGTGACACCGACGCCTGGTCAGCTCGCGGTGACCGCCGTGCGCTCCGCGGACTCCACCGGCGCGAAGTTCTTGCTGGCCGGCTTGCCCATGCCCGCCATCGACATCGCCTTGCCGACCACGCCGCCGATCAGGACCACGGCGATACCCGCGACGACCAGCAGGACGTTCGGGATGATCATGGCCACGCCGGCGATGCAGAAGCCGACGAACGAGATGGTCACGCCGGTCCAGGCGGCGGGGGTGTGGCCGTGCGCTGCTGACGACATCTTGTTGGTGCTCCTTGTATCTTCGGGGCCCGGTCGCGCGGTCCGGGGTGGCGCTCGACGGGGTTGACGCTCTCCATTGTGCCGGGCCGTACACGGCGTCCCCAAGCGGGGGCACTCTGGTGAGACGGAGCCCTCAGTCGACCCGGACGGAGCCCTCAGCCGGTCGGGTCCTCGCCGCGGTCCAGCGCCTTCCACAGGTCAGCGGGGGTGGTGGCGGGGGTGGTGACGGCCGAGCGGGCGGCCGCGGCGCGGGTCGGCGCCTCATAGCGCGAGCCCATCGCCGGCCAGGACCGGCCGAACCGCACCGTCAGCAGGCCGGCCAGGGCCAGCAGCACGCCGCCGGCCAGGGCGACCCAGGGCCACGCGGTGCGGGTGATCTGCTCGGCGTGGGCGCCGCTCACCGCCAGTTTGCTGGCCGCGGCGGCGTGCAGGCCGGCGGTGTCGCTGTTGCCGAGCAGTGCGCCCGCGACGGTGCCCAGGCCCGCCAGCACGGTCAGCGCCCCGACCAGTAGGCGGGCGCGGCCGCGGACCGCGAAGACCGCGACCATCGCCGCGAGCGCGACCATCGCCATCCCCGTCGGCAACCCCGTCAACGCGCTCCCCGTGGCACTCACCGCCAGCCGCCCGCCCTCCAGCCCCGCAGCGGTCCCCTCCGCCCACGTCCGCCCCACGGAGGTCAGCACCAGCACGGCCCCGAGCACGGTCAGCACCAGCATCAGCCCGAGGGCGCGCCGGGATTTCGCAGAAACAGCGGTCTCACTCACCCGACCAGTGTCCCCGACCCAACACCACCCCCACCACCAGCCCCTCCGCACGGCACCACGCTGCCGGCCCGCCACCCGCGAGAGCCACGACCCTGCGGGGCGCTGCGAACACCACCTACGGAGCGGCCCCCGGGGGCGGGGGTAAGGGGACGACATCCGGACTGGCCCGGCCGGCTCGCCGCAGGCGGGTGACAGGGGAGCCCACCGGGGCGGAGCCAGGACCGACACCCGGAGCAGCCCGGCCAGCCCGCCGCAGGCGGCCACGCCCACCCGGACGACTGCCCGCGCAGCGGCCCGCCGGGGTGGGATCAGGAGCGCCCGCTGAGCGGCCCGCCGGGGGCGGGGCCAGAGGCGACATCCGAAATGGCCCGGCCGCCCGCCGCAGGCGCAGGCAGGGAGCCCGCGGAGCGGGCCGCTGTAGGCGGGGTCAGCGGGGCGACATCCGAAATGGCCCCGCCGGCTCGCCGCAGGCGGCTGCACCTGCACGGGGCGCGGCGCAGGCGGGGGCGGGGGCTTAGCGGAGTGTGTTGGCGGCGGCCACTGCGCGGAGGACGGCGGTGGCCTTGTTGCGGCATTCGGTGTCTTCGGCGTGGGGGTCGGAGTCGGCTACGACGCCGGCGCCGGCTTGGACGTAGGCGGTGTGGTCGCGGATGACGGCGGTGCGGATGGCGATGGCGGTGTCGGAGTCGCCGGCGAAGTCGAGGTAGCCGACGCAGCCGCCGTAGAGGCCGCGGCGGGTGGGTTCGAGTTCTTCGATGATCTGCATGGCGCGGGGCTTGGGGGCGCCGGAGAGGGTGCCGGCGGGGAAGCAGGCGGTGAGGACGTCGAGCGCGGTGCGGCCCTCGGCGACGGTGCCGGTGACGGTGGAGACGATGTGCATGACGTGGCTGTAGCGCTCGACCTGCATGAACTCGACCACCTCGACGGAGCCGGGCGCGCAGACCCGGCCGAGGTCGTTGCGGCCGAGGTCGACCAGCATCAGGTGCTCGGCCCGTTCCTTGGGGTCGGCGAGCAGCTCGGCGGCGAGCTCGGCGTCCTCGTGCGGGGTGGCGCCGCGGTGCCGGGTGCCGGCGATGGGGTGCAGCATGGCGGCGCCCTCGGCGACCTTGACCAGGGCCTCGGGGCTGGAGCCGACCACGTCGAAGCCGCCGTCCGCGCCGCCGTCGGGGCCTGGGAAGCGGAAGAGGTACATGTAGGGGCTGGGGTTGGTGGTGCGCAGCACCCGGTAGACGTCGAGCGCGGAGGCCTCGCAGGGGGCTTCGAAGCGCTGCGAGGGGACGACCTGGAAGGCCTCGCCGGCCCGGATGCGCTCCTTCACCACGTCGACGGCCTTGCGGTACGGCTCGCCGCCGAACGGCGAGTGCGCGTCGACCGCGACCGGGGTGAAGGTGGCCAGGCCGGGGTCGACCGGGCGGCGCAGGTCGGCCTCCATCGCGTCCAGCCGGGCGACGGCGTCGGCGTGGGCCTCGTCGACGCCGGTGGCGAGGTCGTTGTGGTTGACCGCGTTGGCGATCAGCAGCACGGTGCCGTCGGCGTGGTCGAGGACGGCGAGGTCGGTGGCGAGCAGCAGGGTGAGCTCGGGGAGCTTCAGGTCGTCCGGGGTGAGGTCCGGCAGCTTCTCGAGGCGGCGGACCACGTCGTAGCCGAGGTAGCCGACCAGGCCGCCGGTGAGCGGGGGCAGGCCGTCGTCGGGGTGGCGGGGGGTGTGCAGGGCGGTGAGGGTGGCGCGCAGCACCTCCAGCGGGTCGCCGGAGACCGGGATGCCGACGGGGGGCTCGCCGAGCCAGCGGGCGCCGCCGTCCTGACCGACCGTCAGGACGGCGCCGCTGCGCACCCCGACGAACGAGTAGCGGGCCCAACTGCGGCCCTGCTCGGCGGATTCCAGCAGGAAGGTGCCGGGGCGTTCGGCGGCCAGGCTGCGGTAGACGCCGATCGGTGTGAGGCCGTCCGCGAGGAGCCGGCGGGTGACGGGGATGACCCGGGTGTCTGCGGCGAGCGTGCGGAAGGCCTCAAGGTCCATGGGACACCGATCAGATGAGAAGGGCGGACGGTCGGGGAAAGGCTACTGGGCGGCGAGCGGCAGGACGTCGGCGTCGAAGCAGGTGCGCTCGCCGGTGTGGCAGGCCGCGCCGACCTGGTCGACCTTGACCAGCAGGGTGTCGCCGTCGCAGTCCAGGGCGACCTGCTTGACGTGCTGGACGTGGCCGGAGGTGTCGCCCTTGACCCAGTACTCGTTGCGGCTGCGGCTCCAGTAGGTGCAGCGGCCGGTGGTGAGGGTGCGGTGCAGCGCCTCGTCGTCCATCCAGCCGAGCATCAGCACCTCGCCGGTGTCGTACTGCTGGGCGACGGCGGGGAGCAGGCCGTCCGGGGTGCGCTTGAGGCGGGCGGCGATCGCCGGGTCGAGGGCGGTGCTGCCGGGGGCGGCGGGGTTGGTCGACATGCGGTTCATTCTCGCAGGCCGTACGGGCCCGCCGGGCCCCGGCGTTCAGGATGCGGACGGATCAGTGGACGCTTCCGTCGGCCGCGGGGCTCTGGCAGCCGTCGGGCCAGACCACCTCCACGTAGAGCCCGGCGGCCCGGGCGGCGGCGACGGTCTCGGCGGTGGCGCTGCCGGGGCGGCCGTCCCAGACCGCGACGAGTTCGTCGATCATGCCGATCAGGGCCCGGCGGGTGTCGTCGCCGAGGCCGCCGTGCTCGGCCGGGGCGAGCCGGTGGACCGCGGTGGAGTGGTTGAGCAGCCTCCGGCGGGTGCGGCCGCAGCCGTCGCCCAGGAACGCACCGGTGCGGTGGGCGGTGGCGGAGACCACGGTCTCGATCTTGCCGCCGTGGTCCAGGACGGCCTGGGCGAACCAGGTCTCCGGCCCTTCGGCGAGGCAGCCGACGCCGACCAGGTCGTAGGCGGCGTGGCCGGTGACCAGCCGCCAGAGCTCGCCCCGGACCAGCATCTCGGTGATCTCGGACAGCCCCCGGTGCCCGGCGATGCCGACGCGCATGTTGTGACCCCTCGAAACTCAGGGCCGTGCCGCGTCCCAGGGTAGGCGACGCGCGGGCGGCGGGGCGCCGACGGTCCGTCAGCGCCCATAGCTCCGGGAGGAGGTGATCGCTGTGGCAGTCGATGCCCCCACAGCTCACCCTCGCCCACTACGTCCTCCATCCCGT